>NZ_JBSSNH010000005.1:0-395147 GCF_053839645.1 Oceanobacillus sp. M60
ACTTATTTTTTAAGAAAAACGAGGTTGTCTTTCTTCTTTCGTACTGGTTGTTTTGTTCAGTTTTCAAAGAGCAATTTTGTTTGTTGCTGTTTCAAATCAGCAACTTTATTAATATATCAGATAACCAATGCTGCGTCAACAACTTTTTTATAAAATTATTTTTACAAAAGCGCTAACTCAACGCTGGAAGTTTATTATAGCATTATCGACAAATTAAGTCAACACAAAACGAGAAAATTTCTTTTTATCTAATAAAGGGATTAAATAAAGCGGTATTATGTCCTTTTTTGTACTCCCTTCATTAAATTATAAATCTCGTATTGTCTGGTTACCTTACTCCTGCTCAGCATAAAAATCCCGCGGGAATTTATTTTCCCGCGGAATATCCTCTATAGAGTCTATAAATTCGTCACGCTTATGGAATTATTTAATAATAATTTCTCCATCCCACTCCAGCATTCCGCCGCTCATGTTTGATACATTAAACCCTTGCTCTTGTAAAAAAGCGGTTGCGTTATGGCTTCTTCTTCCAGACCGGCAGATCATAATATATTCCTTATCTTTATCTAATTCCTCATAAGCAGCCGGTATATCGCCTAAAGGAATATGCAAAGCATTTTCAATGATTCCTTGTGCTACTTCTTCATCTTCTCTGACATCGATCAACTGAATATTATCGTTTTCTCTGATAGTATCCACTTCTGCCGGTGTAAGCTCTTTTATATCTGCCATTTTCTCTCATCTCCTTCTGTTTTCCTTCTTTATTATATTAAATGCATTATGAATAGGATTCAAATCGTTTGATTAAACTAAGGCAAAACTTAATTATTTTATGAATAGAAGGTGTTATTGATGGCTTATATCAGTTTATTGTTTTTAGCTCTCTTTTTCGCTCCGGCAGAAGCAGCTTCGAATGATGCGATGCAAATCCAAACGTATGAAGAGGATGTTACAGGAGATGGAGAGAAAGAGCTGTTAGAGTTAAAAGGAAAATTATTTGCTGCAGATGGTGTTTATTATCAAGATATTTGGGTTGAAATTTCCAGCCCCTCTACTGATAAAACATGGCGGATAAACTATGGTGGAGGATACGATCCCGAATTACATTTTGCAGAATTAACTCACAACGGTGTCATGGATATTCTTTATCAGAGTCCTACCGGCGGAAGCGGCGGATTATATACTTCTCAGTTAAATCAATGGGAAAAAGATGATTTTATCGAGCTTCCACTGCCAGTAGAGCAGCCCGTGAAAGGGGAATTTATGGATGGTTTTCGAGTGTCCATTCAATTGCTTCCAGATGAAGACCCCATCATTTTAGATGTCTCGGGCCAAAAAGAAGAATATATCCGTTTAAAGCTATACGATGAGCAGGGGAAACTTCTGGAACCTACAACACTTATGATTGATCCTGTTGCATTTTTTGACATCATTGACTTAGACGATGAAGGTCAAAAAGGTCTTAAGAGCTTTCAGCAAATAAGTGGTGCTTATCATGCAGACGGAATTGGAACCGTGGAATCGATTTGGATGTATGATGAGGGGAAATGGATGCTGCTAGAAACAGACTTGCAAACAGATCTTCCGCGTTTGGATAATTCCTCCAGTTAGTATTTTTTATAAAGAAAACATAGAAAAACCGGACTATAATCAATTTCTGCCAAGCGAATTTTGATTATAGCCCGGTTTTCAGTTAGAGAAAATGGATTAATTAGCTACAACATTAACAAGTTTATCTGGAACAACAATCACTTTTCGAATTGTCTTCCCGTCCAGCCATTTTTTTATACTTTCTTGATTTAAAGCCATTTTTTCAAGGTCGTCTTTTTCAGTACCTGCTGGAACGCTTAGTTTCGCACGTACCTTGCCCATCACCTGCAAAACAACTTCCACTTCTTCTTCCACCAGCTTCGATTCATCGTAAGCAGGCCAGCCAGCAAGGCTTATAGAATCTTCATTGCCCAGCTTTTGCCAAATCTCTTCACACATATGCGGAGCGACTGGAGAAAGAAGCTTCACAAAGCCTTCTGCGTAATTTTTCGGGATTGATTCTGCTTTGTAGCATTCATTTACAAATACCATCATTTGAGAAATACCTGTATTAAAGTGAAGATTCTCAAAGTCCTCTGTCACTTTCTTAACCGTTTCATGATAAACCTTATCTAATTCTGTTGCAGCTTCATCTGTAATCTTATCTGTTAATGAATTATCATCATTGATATACAGTCTCCAAACACGATCCAAGAAACGCCGGGAGCCATCTAAACCATTTGTTGACCAGGCAACAGAAGCATCTAATGGTCCCATAAACATTTCATACAATCTTAGCGTATCTGCGCCATGAGAAGAAATAATATCATCCGGATTAACAACATTTCCTTTTGATTTACTCATTTTCTCATTACCTTCTCCAAGAATCATCCCTTGGTTAAATAATTTTTGGAAAGGCTCCTTCGTGGAAACAACTCCAATATCATAAAGGAATTTATGCCAGAAACGTGCATATAACAAGTGAAGCACAGCATGCTCTGCTCCGCCGATATATATGTCGATTGGAAGCCATTCCTCCAATGCTTTTGGATCAGCAAGCTGTTCCGTATTATGCGGATCAACATAGCGCAGGAAGTACCAGCAGCTGCCGGCCCATTGCGGCATCGTATTTGTTTCTCTTCTGCCCTTCATTCCTGTTTCCGGATCAACTACATTTACCCAATCTCCATTCGTGGCAAGCGGAGATTCTCCAGTTCCCGATGGTTTAATCTCGGTCATTTCCGGAAGTTCCAATGGAAGCTCCTCATCCGGCACAGCAGTCATGCTGCCATCTTCCCAATGAATGATTGGAATCGGCTCTCCCCAATAACGCTGCCTTGCAAAAAGCCAGTCACGCAAACGATACGTGATTTTCTTTGTCCCTTTTTTATTTTCTTCCAGCCATTCAATCATTTTAGAAATAGCCTCATCTTTATCCAGTCCATCCAAAAATCCAGAATTAACATGGGGTCCGTCTCCTGTATAAGCTTCCTCTTCTATATTTCCGCCAGCGACTACTTCTCTGATTGGCAAATCAAACACAGAAGCAAATTCATAGTCACGCTCGTCATGTCCAGGAACTGCCATAATTGCTCCGCTTCCGTAACTCATCAATACATAATCTGCTACCCAGATCGGCATCTTCTCTCCATTAACAGGATTAATCGCATAGGCTCCCGTAAATACACCTGTTTTTTCTTTGGCAAGATCCGTACGTTCTAAATCAGACTTCGTTTGTACGTCATGCAAATATTTTTCCACAGCTTCTTTTTGTGCTGCGGTTGTAATTTTTTTAACAAAATCATGCTCTGGTGCCATAACAGCATACGTTGCTCCGAACAATGTATCCGGACGTGTTGTAAATACAGTAAAGGTTTCCTCATGTCCTTCAATGGAGAAGGTCACCTCAGCCCCTTCGGAACGCCCAATCCAGTTACGCTGCATTTCCTTCAGGCTTTCCGGCCAATCCAATTCTTCCAAATCAGAAAGCAGTCGATCTGCGTACGCCGTTATTTTAAGCATCCACTGCTTCATCGGTTTACGAACTACCGGATGCCCCCCGCGTTCACTCTTCCCATCAATTACTTCTTCATTGGCAAGCACCGTTCCAAGAGCAGGACACCAGTTGACAGCCACTTCATCCATATAAGCCAAATCATTTTCATAAAGCTTTTTGAAAATCCATTGTGTCCACTTATAATAATGAGGATCTGTTGTATTGATTTCCCGGTCCCAATCATAAGAAAAGCCTAACTCTTTAATCTGTCTCTTAAAGGTTTGAATATTTGCTTCTGTAAATTCTTTAGGGCTGTTTCCTGTATCAATGGCATATTGCTCTGCCGGAAGTCCAAAAGCGTCCCAGCCCATCGGATGCATGACCTCATATCCTTGCATTCTTTTCATTCTGGCTAAAATATCAGTTGCCGTATAACCTTCCGGGTGGCCAACGTGCAGCCCCTGGCCGGATGGATAAGGGAACATATCAAGTGCATAAAATTTCTCTTTATTAGAAAATGTATTTGTTTTGAATGTTTGATTGTTATCCCAATATTTTTGCCATTTTCTCTCGATTTCCTGATGTTGAAAGCTCATTATAATCCTTCCTTTCGTCCTGACTCTTGTATCGTTCAATCACATACGGCACGGACATCTATATCCCGATTTCTTATAAAATCAGGTATAAAAAAAGCCACTCATCCCAATGAAGGGACGAGAAGCTGTGTTTATTCCCGCGGTACCACCCAAATTAACGCTAAGAAGCGCTCGCTTGACATCGGTAACGTTGATGAAACGACAGTAACTACTCTGATTTCATTACTGCAAACTAAAAAGGTGAGTTCATACGTCTATCAGTAGCAGTTTTCACCACCCACTGCTTCTCTAAAACTGATAAAACCTATTACTAATCCTTTTTCATCGTCTTTCGTTTTATGATAGATACTGGAATTATAATGAAATAAATATTCCGTGTCAAGTTGACCTGACGTATCTTACTTCTTAGTATACACTTATTTTTATAATTGGAAACCATATCACGAGGAAAAATATAATACAGACTGTTGACTATTCAATTGGAAGCGGAGCAATAAACATTTTACCGTTTTTCTTGTTATAATGAAATACAGCATATTTCCATTGGAAAAAATACAGAAGGAGACAGTAACATGCTATTAAATGTTTTAACCTGCGCACATGCACTTTTAAAAGAAAGCCTGAAAGAAGGAGATACAGCTATCGACGCGACCTGTGGAAACGGATATGATACATTATTTTTAAGCCAGACTGTCGGCCCTTCCGGCAAGGTATATGGATTTGATATCCAGGAGCAGGCCATTCAAAATACGAAAGCGACACTTTACGAAAATGACTGTCATAATGTAACCCTTATTCAGGACAGCCATGAAAAGATACATAGCAATATTAAAGAAGAAATTTTTGGCGGCGCTATTTTTAACCTTGGCTATTTGCCAAAAAGCGATAAATCAATAGTCACAAAAGCGCCCTCCACCATCGCCTCGGTTGAAGCGATATTGAAAAAACTGAAAACAAACGGTCTGATCGTTCTGGTTATTTATTATGGACACCCGGGCGGCGGGGAAGAAAAAGAAGCGGTTCTTTCTTACGCTTCACAATTAAATCAAAAAGAATATCAAGTGCTCAGGTACCAATTTATCAATCAGCAAAATAAAGCACCTTTTTTAATTGCTATCGAAAAAAAGAAACGCTCTGCATCATAGAGCGTTTCTTATGCAATTCCTAAAAATAGTAATCGAAAGAATAAATTTAAGAAGTGCCCGGCTGTCATGATAATAAATATAATAAATGAAATCATGAGCACACGGGAGCGAAGTGTCTTATATTTTTTGGGATAGGGAATCCAAATATAAGCTGATACAACCATGAGCGGGACAGAATATAAATATCCAAATAGATAAACCCAGTCGCGCAATGCAGAAAGGTCACCCAGTTCAGGGTCTTGCAGGCTGTTCAACTGATTCATATATCCGGCTGCAAAAATAATAGTTAGCAAAATAAAATAACCAAATGTTGTCAGACGCAGCCATTTTTGCTCATCGCTTATCAGAATATAGACACCGATAAAAAATAAAATCCCTATTACAATTTGAATCAACATGAAAGTACAACCCCATTTTTAACGATAAATCAGTTCTCTGCGCCACATGCAAAACTTTCTCTCTCTGTAAAAGTCCGCCTGTTTGTATGGATGTCCCATTATCCATAGCGAGATTAAAACAGATTTATACAATTACTTATTCCAGTTATGACTGGAACATCTGTTACTGCTCCCATTGTCAAATCAACAACGTGGAAATTACTTAGAATAGCATTTCTGTTTATCTCTTTATGTTATTACTATCCTTAAGTAACCAGCTTATTTATTCTACCATAAAAAGATGCGTATCTGTAGAGGATAAAAAGAAATAAATCTACATTCAAACTTATTATCCACATCAAACAAATGACTTAGAATATATGCCTACAATTAGGAGATTACGATAGGAATAACAAGTCTTTCTCCTTCATTCAGTACTAAAATCAACTCATTTAGAACTGCCTTTCCAGATAATATTTCCTTTGATATACTTTAATCAATATGACTGAGTTGGAGGAATACAAATGATTGAATCATATAAAGGAATAACCCCGTCTATTGATTCTGCCGCATTCATTGCCAAAAATGCAGTAATCAACGGAGACGTGACGATTGAAGAAGAAGCAAGTATTTGGTTTCATACGGTGATTCGCGGTGATGTAGCACCGACAAAAATAGGTAAGCGTACCAATGTCCAGGATCTCTCTATGCTGCATCAAAGTCCTGATATGCCGTTAATTCTTGAAGATGATGTCACTGTTGGACACCAAGTCACCTTGCATTCAGCAATTATACGCCATCATGCGCTGATTGGCATGGGGTCCATTATTTTAGATGGCGCAGAGATCGGGGAGCATGCTTTTGTCGGCGCAGGAAGTCTGGTGCCGCCGGGCAAAAAAATACCGCCCCGCACATTAGCTATGGGTAGGCCGGCTAAAGTGGTTCGTGAATTAACCGATAAAGACTATCAAGAAATGGACCGCATCCGTAAATCCTATGTGGAAAAAGGACAATATTATTTAAAAGAAACAAACATGGGCGGAAATGAGTAAAACCATCCTATTCCAAAGAAAAACGTCAGGCATCTTCAAACACCTGACGTTTTTTTATTTTGCAGTCAACGCTTTTAATTCTTCGACTTTATCTGTTTTTTCCCATGGGAATGTAATATCTGTACGTCCGAAATGGCCGTAAGCAGCTGTGTTTTTAAAGATTGGCCTTCTTAAATCAAGCATGCGGATAATACCTGCCGGACGCAAATCAAAAAGCTCCCGGACTGCTTCCACTAATCTCTCTTCACTGACTTCCCCTGTACCGAACGTATTGATTGAGATAGAAACGGGCTGTGCAACGCCAATCGCATAAGCCAGCTGAACCTCACAAGAATCAGCAAGACCTGCAGCAACAATATTTTTAGCAACATAACGGGCCGCGTATGCAGCAGAACGATCCACTTTCGTTGCATCTTTACCGCTAAAAGCGCCGCCGCCATGTCTGGCATAGCCTCCATAAGTGTCTACAATAATCTTTCTTCCGGTCAAGCCGACATCGCCTTGCGGACCGCCTAAAACAAAGCGCCCGGTCGGGTTAATATAGTACTTTGTTTTTTCATCCAGTAATTCACCGGGTACAACAGCTTCGACAACATGTTTAATAATATCCGCTTCGATTTGTTCATTCGTAATATCCGGATGATGCTGCGCGGAAATGACAACCGTATCTACACGCAGCGGCTGGTTATCTTCACCGTATTCAACGGTTACCTGTGTTTTCCCGTCTGGACGCAGATAGCCGATAATCTCTTCCTTCCGGACATCTGCTAATCTTTTGGATAAACGGTGTGCTAAAGAAATTGGTAAAGGCATCAGCTCTTCAGTTTCATTACATGCATAACCAAACATTAATCCCTGGTCACCGGCACCAATTGCCTCGATTTCTTCTTCGCTTTCTTGTCCTTGTCTTGCTTCCAGCGCAACATCCACACCGCCGGCAATATCAGGAGACTGCTCATCAATAGCAGTCAATACAGCACATGTTTCTGAATCAAAACCATATTTTGCCCGTGTATAGCCAATTCCTTGTACTGTTTCACGTACAATTGCAGGAATATCTACATATGTACTTGTAGAAATCTCTCCGGCAACTAAAACAATTCCAGTTGTAACCGTAGTTTCACAAGCTACTCTGGCATTCGGATCCTTCGAGAGAATCTCATCCAGAATAGCGTCTGAAATTTGGTCAGACATCTTATCCGGATGCCCTTCAGTAACTGACTCAGAAGTAAATAAACGACGATTTGCAGCCATAAGGCTAACTCCCCTTCTCCAATAATGTTACGGAACTCTATTTCAATATAAATTTATCATTCCACCCAATGTGGTTTCATTTTTTAGAGGATATTTAAAAAGTCTCCTAAAAACAAAAAAACCTCTCCTTCAAAATATATGAGGAAAGGAAAACTTATTGGCCTTTCGCTCTTATTGTTCAAGGAATGATCCTTGCATCAGGTTAGCACCTTTCACTTCAAGTGAGGTTGCTGGGCTTCATCGGGACTGTCCCTCCACCATCTCCAAATAAGAGTATCCGTTCAATATTTAGATTAACGAAACAAGCCTCTCCTGTCAACCTTATTATCATTTGTGACAGAAAAAATAATTTTTCATAAATTAGTATGGACTATTATATTTAATGTGTTATACTAATAAACATATTTCAAGATAAAATCAATTCTAAACCATTAATTAAGGAGTGAATAATTGCTTTATGAAAATATTGCGGAGAAGTATACTGGAGGAGCTCACTTTAACTAATATTTACAGCAACTATTCTGTTGGCCAGCTTATTGAAAAAATTATTCATCGTGATGAAGCAAAATTAACATCTACTGGCGCGGTCCGTGCCACCACTGGAAAATACACGGGACGTTCTCCAAAAGATAAATTTATTGTAAAAGATGCTTTGTCAGCGGATAAGGTAGACTGGGGAAATGTTAATCAGCCTATTGAAGAGGAAGTCTTTAATCAGCTGCTGGGCAAAGTGATTGCCTATCTAGATAACCAAGAGGAAATTTTTCACCTGCAAGCTTATGCGGGTGCGGATGAAAAATACAAACTGCCTATTCAGGTAATCAATGAATACGCTTGGCATAATTTATTCGCAAGACAATTATTTATTCCTGTTGAAAAAGACATGGAGCAATTACATGAAGCTGATTTTACAGTAATCTCCGCTCCCGGTTTTAAAGCAGACCCGGAAGTTGACGGTACAAACTCCGAGGCTTTTGTTCTCATTTCCTTTGAACAGCGCATTGTGCTTATCGGCGGAACAGAATATGCTGGAGAGATAAAAAAATCTATCTTCTCTGTAGCTAATTTCCTGCTCCCTGAGCAAAATGTTCTGTCCATGCATTGCTCCTCTAACGTTGGAGATGAAGGCGATGTTGCTTTATTTTTCGGGTTATCCGGAACTGGAAAGACCACACTTTCAGCTGACATTGACAGAAGATTAATCGGTGATGATGAGCATGGCTGGAGTGACGAGGGTGTCTTTAATATTGAAGGCGGCTGCTATGCAAAATGCATTAATTTATCCGCAGAAAAAGAACCGCAAATCTTTGATGCGATCCGCTACGGATCTGTTCTGGAAAATGTCGCCTTGGATGAAGATACACGCGTCCCGGATTATGATGATACTTCGTTAACAGAAAATACACGGGCAGCTTATCCATTAGAAAATATTGATAACAGCTTAGAGCCAAGTGTGGCTGGACATCCAAATACAATTATTTTCCTGACCGCAGATGCTTCCGGTACTTTGCCGCCAATCAGTAAATTGACAAAAGAGCAGGCAATGTATCATTTCTTAAGCGGATACACGAGCAAACTGGCTGGTACAGAACGTGGTGTAACTAAGCCTGTAGCTACATTCTCAGCATGCTTCGGATCTCCGTTTTTACCATTAAATCCATCTGTCTATGCAGAAATGCTCGGAGAAAAAATTGATAAATTTGATGCAAATGTATTTCTGATTAATACTGGCTGGACCGGCGGCATGTTCGGTGTGGGAACGAGAATGAAATTATCCTACACGCGTGCGATGGTGCATTCCGCTTTAATCGGCGAGTTAAATGACGCGGAAACAACAACAGATGAAATTTTCGGATTGGCTATTCCAAAATCCATTCCAGGTGTTCCTGATGAAGTGCTTGTTCCTAAAAATGCTTGGGCGGATAAGGAAAGTTATGAATTGGAAGCTAAAAAATTAGCTGGAAAATTTCATATGAATTTCGAGAAATTCACGGAAGTCAGCGAAACAATTCAACAGGCTGGTCCGCTGTATCGTCCAGTATAATCAAACAGCTTCTCCAAAATAGCATATTCACGCGTTAAAAGGGTAAACTCCAATTTGGATTTACCCTTTTTTCTTGCTGCTCTTTCCTTTTCACCTCACAAAATCTCCAAATTCTAGGCGTTCACACAATCATCCCGCGAAACATATATTTATAGAAGATATTCAAGAACAGTTTTTTGAGAAAGGAAGGAAGAAGAAAATGAGAAAGCTCGCTTGTTTCATTCTATTGATTTGTTCTCTGCTTCTCATTAGTGCCTGTAATCAAAATAAAATGACCCAGATAGACCTTGCAGAAGTCACACGATCTATTTTTTATGCACCGCAATATGTTGCTTTAGAAAAAGGCTTTTTCGAAGAAGAAGGACTGGAGGTTGATTTGCAAACAACATGGGGCGGCGATACGACAATGACAGCACTGTTATCTGACAGCGCAGATATTGCGCTGGTCGGCTCAGAAACATCTATCTATGTCTATGCTCAGGATTCCAGGGATTACGCTGTGAACTTTGCCCAGCTGACTCAGACAGACGGCACATTTTTAGTAGCCAAGGATGCAGATGAAGGATTTAATTGGGAGGATTTACGCGACAGCCATTTTCTCGGCCAGCGTGTCGGCGGAATGCCCCAGATGGTTGGAGAGTATGTTTTGAAGCAGCATGATATCAACCCTCAAGAAGATTTAAATTTAGTTCAGAATATTGATTTTGCAAATATTCCAGGCGCTTTTGCCAGCGGCGATTATGAGTATGTGCAGTTATTTGAACCAACCGCAAGTATTTTTGAAGCGAATGGCCAGGGTGAGATTGTCGCCTCTTTCGGAGAAGAATCCGGGCAAGTGCCGTACACTGTCTTCATGGCAAAGCAAAGCTTTTTAGATGAAGAAGAGGAAACGGTCGAAGCATTTACCAGAGCAATCTATAAAGCACAGCAATGGGTGCAGGAAACAGATTCGTTAGAAATTGCCGAAGTGGTAGAGCCATATTTTGAAGATACCGATGTAGAAATGCTCGCGAATGCCATCGACCGTTATAAACAGCAGGGATCCTTTGCGACATCTCCACTGCTGAAAGAGGATGCCTGGGAAAACCTAAAAGATATTATGGATGAAGCTGGAGAACTCCCTGGAGACGCTCCCTATGAAGATCTCGTCAACACAGAGTATGCAGAGCGGATTATCGGGGAATAAAGGAGGCCAACAATGTCTTATCTTACATTAGACCGGGTATCTCATTACTACTTCTCCAAAAAACAATATACAGAAGCGCTGCACAATATCTCTTTCTCTGTGAAAAAGAATGAATTCATTTCATTGCTCGGACCAAGCGGCTGTGGTAAATCTACGCTGCTCTCTCTTATCTCTGGAATGCTGCAACCTGCTGAAGGCAATATTTTAGTGAACGGTAAGAAAATAGAGGGAAGCGATTTAGAAATCGGCTACATGCTCCAGCAGGATTATCTGTTTCCCTGGAAAAATATTATTGATAATGTGCTCATTGGACCCAGAATCAGAAAACGGCAGCCAGAGGATTTAAAGCAAAGAGCAATTGCCCTTTTGGAAGAAGTCGGTCTAGAAAATGTCGCAGATAAATACCCTAATGAATTATCAGGAGGGATGCGGCAGCGGGCGGCATTAATCAGAACACTTATCACAGAGCCGGAAATTCTCTTACTGGATGAACCCTTTTCTGCTCTGGATTTTCAGACAAAGCTAAAACTGGAAGTATTGGTAGCTGATTTATTAAAAGCTTATCAAAAAACAGCGATTCTGGTAACACATGATATTGGGGAAGCTATTTCAATGAGCGACCGGATTATTCTGATGTCTTCGCATCCCGGTGCAATTGAAAAAGTATATGACGTGCCTGTTGAATTACGAAATGAATCACCGTTTATGGCAAGAAAGCATCCAAAATACAGCCGGCTTTTCGATAAAATCTGGGCGGACTTAGACCAGCAAAAAGATACAGTAAAGCCTCTAGAGGAGGATGCTTATGAACGGCCCTAAGTTATTTGCACTCTATCAGCAAAAATTAAAAAAAGAGGCTAAGATTGTACTGACCTGGCAGCTGTCTATTTTAATTTTATTTTTTGCTCTCTGGGAGACAGCCAGCAGGTTTTACTGGATAGATCCGCTGCTCTTCAGCTCGCCCAGCCGGGTATTCAGCTCGATATGGAGCCGGCTCTTAGAGGGATCCTTACTCAGTCATATTCAGATTACGCTGCTTGAAACCATCCTCGGCTTTTTGATCGGCACAATTGCCGGGATTATCATTGCTTCTATGCTCTGGAGCTTTCATCGTTTTGCGAAAGTCATGGATCCTTATCTGGTAGTTTTTAACGCGATGCCAAAAGTGGCTCTCGGCCCGATACTCATCGTAGCACTTGGTCCCGGCTATTTATCAATCATTGCGATGGGATTTATTATTTCTGTTATTGTTACCACCCTTGTTGTATTTGCGGCTTTCAACGAGGTAGACCAAAATTATTTAAAAGTGTTGCGGAGCTTTGAAGCAACAAAATGGCAATGCTTTAAAGAAGCGGTTTTTCCTGCCTCCTTACCAGCTATTATCTCCACCTTAAAGGTGAATGTCGGGCTATCCTGGGTAGGAGTTATTGTCGGGGAATATTTAGTTTCCAAACAGGGGTTAGGATATTTAATTATTTACGGCTTTCAGGTATTTGATTTTACGCTTGTTATGTCCAGCCTTGTCATCATCGCTATCCTTGCGGCGATTATGTACAAAACCGTAGAAAAAATAGAGCAGATGCTGATCCGAAAATAGCAGCCAGCGCTCAGCTGACTGCTATTTTTATACATACGTTTTTTTTATCCGGAGCAAACAGGATTCCAGTACAGCATCCTTCATAATAAAACTAAAATCCGTTTTCCTTTTTACATTCGCCGGGATATTCTTTAGGAATACCGGACCTTTCGTTTCATAATAAGTAGATTGCGGAATCAATTCATCAATTTCCGCATAGTAGACATTCTTAATGACTGTTTCATAACGCCCGTCCACTTTATACTGTCCAATGTAATAGAGCTTGTTTACCGTTGCCCCTGTTTCCTCCATAACTTCCCGGACAGCCGCCTGCTCTGCTGTCTCTCCAGGTTCGACCTTCCCTCCAGGAAACTCAATTCCTCTTTCTTTGTGATCCGTTAACAGCCATCTATCTTTATATCTGCAAATCACCCATACATGCTTAGGGCTTTTTGAAAATGGATGATCTAAAAAAGATAATTGTACCGTATTATTGTAAAAATCCTTAAAAACGTTCACTACTTCCACTACTTTCCCACAGGGCTGTTATCACTTATAGCTTATATCTTGAATTTTCCAGCCGTTTTGAAATGCCATCTCCACCACAAGAGTGTAACTCCCTACCATGTCATTTTCATTTTCCTGTACTACTTGTACAGAATGATTTGATATATTTATCATATCATATTCATTTTCTTCTTGAAACCATGGCTCCGTTTGTGTCGGGATAACATAAACGCCTTCCGCTTCAGCCCGGAAGTAATAGTCAACAAAGGCTGCGGCTAATTCTGGTATAACATATGCTTCAAAAGCTTCTGTAAGCTCCTGTTCTGTTGCATAATGCTTCAGCTTATACGAATCATCCGCATCCTGCTTCAATGTATCTTCTAACCCATTCAAAACGCGAATAACTTCATCCTTATCCGGCTGCATTTCTTCTGCTTCTGCAGATGCATCAATCTGATTGTTTCCTTCGCCAGCAGACTCTCCAGGTACAGTGATAGATAAAATAACGGCTGTCATCATTGTAAAACAAAGAATTAAAGCGAGCTTTCTCATCTACAAGCACTCCCTCTTCTTATCTATGTTTCCTGTCTAAACAAAACCTGTTTTTACTGATGAAAAATTCTTTATTTCTGATTTTCCATACACTATACTGTACCTTTTTATTATATCATCTAAACATTTTCATACCAAAGTACTTTTTTACCTACTCTTCATCCAATATTCCCATAGTCCGAATATGGTTCTTCGTATTTTCATCCCCCAGATCATATAACGCTTGATACACTCCTGCCATCGTTTCATCATAGACATCATTGGCAGTGTCCAAATGGTAGGGCACAAAAGGGATATGTGAACGTTTATAGCTGTCAAAACTCGCTTCATGCAGTCCTTCAAATTTTCTGCGCAGCATTAATATCTCTTCTGCCGTCGCATAAATCACAAAATCATCATTTCCCTGATACGGAATCCGGGAAATCTCACCTTGTCCAATACTGATAAAATATTTTTGTTTATCCAATATCATCACCTCACGATTATATTCTCCGCAAAAAACGAAAATAATCTCTTAAATATGAAAAAAGCGCATATACCTTTGAAGGTATACACGCCTTTTCAAACTGTTATTACAGATTATCATTATTGTCCGTATTATCCGTACGATTCTGCTGCTCCTGATTAATGGAAGTATTATCAATTGTTCTATCAAATTTCTGCAGATATTTTGCTGCAAAATCTTTTCCTCCCAAACCAAAGGCAAGTCCAAAGGCCAATGCTAATGCGGCCAGCAGCAAGATAAATGCACTATTTACAATAGTTGATGCAATACCTAATTGGGATACAGCCATAAATGCTGCCAGAATCAAAATACTATACTTGGCAAACCCTGCAAGTACACCAGTTGCCGGTCCATTTAACAGATGCAGTAATACTTTTTGCACCATTGAACCGAGTAATAAAGCAATGCCCAAAATAAGCACTGCTGCCAGAACATTTGGCAGATAAGCAGTAATCGCGGTTGCAATTCCTACCAGGAAATCCAACTGAATAATATACAATGCCTGCACCGTTAAGAAGAAAATAATTAAAATCTGTACAACATAGCCGCCAATATAAGATGGTGTCCATTTCGCCTGGTCCACTGCTTTATTATTGCTGACCGTGGAGACAAAACGATTAAATCCTAATTTAGCAAGATAACTGCTGACAAATTCGCCAATCAGTTTACCTAACCAGATGCCAACCAGAATTAAACCAATTGCAATCAAGATATTCGGAATCATCTGCACAACACTGTGCAGCATGCCAATCGCCGGCTCCGTAATCCCTGCTAATTCCAATTGTTCTAAAGCAGAGATGGTAATTGGAATCAGAATAAGAATGAAAACAATGTTTCCGACAAATTTTGCAAAAGATGTCCCTTCAAATAAATTGGACAGCTTTAATTTTTGAATCCATTTCTCTGTACCTGCTGCGTCTAATAAATTCGTTACGACACTGCGGACAATCTTCCCGACAAACCAGCCTACTGCAAAAATAAGTACGGCTGCAGCAAGTTTAGGGATAAAGTTTAAAACAGACGCCAACAGACCGCTAAACGGTTCGGCAACCCCCTGAATATTTAAAGCCTGCAGTACACCAGGAATAAATAGGAGTAAAATAAGATAGAACGCAAATTTCCCGATAGTTTCCGTTGTTTTTCGGATTCCATCCTCAGAATCAGCAACTCCTATTTTGGAAAACAGGCGCTGAATGCGCAGTTTCTTGCTTCCTTCAACAATCATCCATTGGACAACGGTTGCAATGACCCAAGCCAATAGTAAAATTAATGCTGCCTTCACTACTGCCGGTATGAAATTTAAGAATGTTGAGATCAAATCCGATAATGGATTAGCAATCATCGACAGATTAAGAATATTGAAGAACAAAATAAATGCAACAATCAGCAGTATGTAATAAACTGCTTTTGCAATAACCTTTTCTGACTTCACCGGTTCCCCTTTTAACCGGAACCGATTAAATAGCTTATCATCCCAGTTCGTTTTCTTTAACGCTTTTTCTACTACGTTGCTTATCAGTTTAGCAAGCAGCCATACGATAAGAAGAACAATAAGCGCTATAACCACATTTTGGAGTCCAGTCCAAAAGTTTGCTGTAAAATAATCGTTCATAAAGTTTTCCATTGATTTTTGCCCCTTTCTAAACAGTATAGTTAGCGCTACCCGTCATTAAAAAGAGCCAAACCTATTTTATGAAACTGTAAAGAAACAGCAAAAAATTTGTTACAAACTTGCTATGCGCCTATCGATAATTCTTTAATGCCTGACGAACCAGCTTATTTGCAGCATTTCTCGGTAATTGATCCATATAATGAATTTCCTTCGGATGTTTATAACGTGCTAATTTATCCTTTAAGAAAGAAAGAATCTCCTCTTTTGTAATCATTTTGTCCGTAACAACAAAAGCAACCGGAATTTCTCCCCATTCCTTGTCCGTCAAGCCGGTTACCCCCGCTTCCCGAATTCCTTCTATCTGCAGCAATATATTTTCAATTTCTGACGGATAAATATTTTCCCCGCCGGAAATAATTAGATCACTGCGGCGATCAACCACATATAAGAAGCCTTCTTCATCTAAATACCCCACATCGCCTGTTGCCAGCCAGCCATTTAAGAAAGATTTTTCATTCGCTTCTGGTCTATTATAATAACCAGGTGTCACCATTGGCCCCTTAACAAGTATCTCCCCAACTTCATTCGCCTGCTGTCCGCGTATTTTTAATTGCGCCGGAAACAGCGGTTTTCCTGCTGACCCCACTTTTCGAAGTGCGTCTCTCGGACTTAATGTCACAATTTGAGAAGCTGTTTCCGTCATACCATAGGACTGGAATACAGGAATTTGTTTTGCTTTCGTTTGCTGCAGCAGCGATTCTGGGGCTGGCCCTCCTCCGAGAAGCATACAGCGGAAACTCTCCGGATAACTTGATTCCCCCAGATAACTTACCAGGCGCTGCAGCATGACAGTGACAACAGAGGCAATCGTTACTTCCTTATTCATAATCGCATCGTGGACATCTTCCACATCAAATTTTTCCAATAAGTAAATTGGCATGCCGTAAATAATTCCTTTTAACATCGTGGACAATCCGCTCACATGGAATAGCGGGAGTGGAATCAGCCATTTATCGTCATTGTGCTTTCCAAAATTCAAGCTGGAGCTTGTTGCACTCCACCAGTGATTTTCATACGTATGCTGGACAGCCTTCGGAAAACCGGATGTCCCGGACGTATACATCATTGTGAATACATCAGACAGCTCTATCTCTTCCAAAAGCTGCATATGAGGAGAGGCTTTTAACTGATTCAGTTTTTCAAACGTCAGCTGTTTTATTTCTGTCAAAGCCTCCTCCTCTGCTTCTGCAACCAGCAGCGTAACTTCCGCATCTTCCATTTGCTGTTTTCGTTCGAAAGCAGTTAAGCGCATATTTAATAAAACAGCCACTGCACCTAAATAACTGCAAGCATGAATGGTCTCTATCATTTCGATGCTGTTGCCTGAAAGCACCGCCACATGATCACCTTTTGTTACATCAGCGGCAGCAAGCTTTCTTGCTTTTTCCCGGCTGTTTTCAGCCAGCTGGCTAAACGTCACGGTAGTGCCATCTTTCCATTCTACGGCTGTTTCATCGGGGGATAAATCGGCTTGTTTATCAAGCCAATGGGGAATAACTGTACTCATTTTACTTCCTCCGTCGTTATTAAAATATATTCCTTCCCTTGCGAAAAGAAACCTTTGCGTAATCTGCAAAGGTTTCTTCCATACTGACTTAAGGGAATCTAGGGAACTGTTTGAAGTTCGGCTTTCTTTTTTCTTTAAACGCGTCTCTGCCTTCTTTTGCTTCATCTGTTGTGTAGTAAAGAAGGGTTGCATCCCCGCCAAGCTGCTGCAGTCCTGCTAAGCCATCCGTATCAGCATTAAAGGATGCTTTCAGGAAGCGTAATGCCATTGGCGATTTTTCTAAGATTTCTTCACACCATTGTAAGGTTTCTTCTTCTAATTTTTCCAAAGGTACCACGGTGTTTACCAATCCCATTTCATATGCTTCTTCCGCATTATATTGACGGCACAGGTACCAGATTTCACGTGCACGCTTGTGTCCTACTAAGCGGGCTAAATAGCCTGCACCATAGCCTGCATCGAAGCTGCCCACTTTTGGTCCGGTTTGTCCAAAGATTGCATTATCTGCAGCAATCGTTAAGTCACAAACTACATGAAGCACGTGTCCGCCTCCGATTGCATATCCAGAAACCATTGCAACTACCGGCTTCGGAATGGTACGGATCAAGCGCTGCAGATCAAGTACATTTAAACGCGGAACTTCATCGCCGCCAACATAGCCGCCATGGCCGCGGACAGACTGGTCTCCGCCGGAACAGAATGCTTTATCTCCTTCTCCAGCTAACACAATCACGCCGATGGAGGAATCGTCTCTTGCATCTGTAAAAGCCTCAATCATTTCTTTTACGGTATTTGGTGTAAAGGCATTACGTTTTTCAGGACGATTAATCGTTACTTTTGCAATCCCGTTGTATTTTTCATAAATTATTTCTTCAAAGTTCTTCACTTTTTGCCATTCTACTGTCATGTTAATGACTCCTTTCAAGCGCAAGGCTTATGACGTAATATGATTTTCATTTAAGAACACATTTACCATTTTACCAAAGTTTCGCGATTTTTCCACATGAACAGCATGACCGGCTTTCGGACAAAGCATGAATGCTGCCTGTGGAATTGCTTTTTGCATCATTTGATTTATGGCGACAAATTTCTCGTCCTCTTCGCCGGCAATCAATAAAGTCGGTTTCGCAAGCTCTGATAATTGCCTCCACCAGGAGGGCTGAGTACCTGTTCCCATCGCCTGCAGAGACATCGCCAAGCCTTCCTCCTTTTGAGAAAGACGTTCATTACGGATATTCCGCTGCACATGATCCGGCAGCTGTTTTTGAGTGGCGAATAAAGGAAGCTCCTGCCATGTATCTACAAATGCTTCGATGCCATTTTCTAAAATACGCTGTGCCAGCTGCTCATCCTTTTCTTTCCTTTCACGACGGGCAGCTTCCTCTTTTAATCCTGGAGAGGCACTCTCTAATATAAGAGAAGCAATATACTCCGGATAATACATTGCAAAGCTGAGTGCGGTTCTTCCTCCCATAGAATAGCCGACGACATGCGCTTTTTTTATTCCTAATGTATCTAAAAGCTCCGCAAACAGGGTACAGCAATCTTTCATCGAAGAAATGGTACTGTCTGCCTCTCCATGCCCCGGCAAATCCAATAAAATACATTGATAGCCGGATAAATACGAGCAAGTCTCGCGCCAGGTCTCGCGTGTTCCGGTAAATCCATGTAAAAACAGCACAGGTTCTCCTTCACCGATGATTTCGTATGGTAAACCCGCTGAACTCATTGCCATCCCTCTTTTATCTCTGCCATAACACGATTCCATTTCTCCCGGTGCCAGACAGCATTTTCATCACGATCTGTTTTCACTTCAATGATGGATAAGCCGGATTGCTGATAACTTTGCTCCAGCTGTTCCTTTAAAGCACGCTCTGTTGAAACAACCTGATAAGCTGCACCATATAACGCTCCGGCTTTTTCAAAAGGCAAGTCAACCGGCGTGCCAAAAAGTGCTTCAAAATGCTTCTTATCATTAGCCTGTGGAAGAAAAGAAAAAATTCCTCCACCGTTATTATTTACTAATACAATAGTGATTGGGAGCTGGTATTGTTTTGCCGCCAGCAGCCCATTCATATCATGGAAAAAGGAGAGGTCTCCAATCAGCAGGGTAACCCGCTGGCCAGCTGCTGCTGCACCAACAGCACTTGAAATCACACCATCAATCCCATTAGCTCCCCGATTGCAAAGGATGGAAACAGCCTTCGAAGACACCATAAAAAAGCTATCCACATCACGGACAGCCATACTGTTTCCGACATATAATGTTGTCTGGTCAGGAATAACCGCTGCTATTCCGCGGGCGGCTTCTCCCTCTGTTACCTGCGTTTCTTCTCCAGATAATAAATGATTCTTAGCAATTTGATTATAATGCAGCCATTCATCCAGCCATGCTGCAGTTGAAAGCTTATCCGGCGCTTTTTCAATCAGCTGGCTGCATAGTTGTCTTGGGTCAGCATAGATATAAGCTGTATCATTGCCGGTCGGGTCACGGAAGCCTTCATTCTCTTCTACAACAAACTGCGGAATATGGCTATGCTCTTTGACATAAAACAAATATGCTTTCGATACCGGCATCGCTCCGAAGCGGATAATATAATCCGGCTGCAGCCGCTCACGGATTTCCGAATCTCGTAAGAACGCATCGTACCCTTCGATGACATGAGTTTTGTCATGTTCCCCTGTCCGCAGCTGTGATAAAGGATCAGCCAGAACAGGCAGATTCCAAACTTGAGCCAGTTCGCATACACGCTCTGCGAAATTTACATTCATCTCTGGTCCGCACACGAGGAGCCCTTTTCGAGAAGAACCAAAAAGAGCCGTAAGTTCCTGTATTTGTTCTTCGCCTAAATACTTCATGCCTTCCATTCTATTTATGCGGGCAGTAGATTTCTCTTTTTCAGCACCCCAAATATCAGGAAGGGTGAAATCTGGCGTGAGCGGTTCTCTAAAGGGAAAGTTTACTTGAACAGGCCCTTTATTCCCCTGCTCTGTAAAGGCAAAAGCCTGCGCTGCTTTTTGACGCGCATAACGCAGCATTGGCGGCGTTCCTTCCGGGGTCGCCATCTCATGAAACCATTTGACATAATCTCCATACATTTTTATTTGCTCAATGGCTTGCGGAGCCCCGACCTGACGTAATTCATGCGGACGGTCCGCTGTCAAAACGAGCAGGGGCACTCTGCTGTAAAAAGCCTCTACCACAGCCGGATAATAATTTGCAGCAGCCGTTCCTGATGTACATACCAGTGCTACCGGCCGATTTGATTTTTTCGCTAATCCCAATGCAAAAAAGGCTGCTGACCTTTCATCGATAACAATCCATTCTTTGATAGATGGATGCTCTCTAAACACCAGCGCCAGAGGAGTGGACCTGGAGCCGGGAGAAATAACAACATCCGTCATCCCATTCCTCGCCAGCTCGTCAATAAAGTTTGCAGTATAACGTGTTAAGCTTTCTGTATAATTCATTTCTCTAATCCACTCCTAAAACAGATAACATCGGCATCAATTTAATATTAGTCTCTTCATATTCACTTTCCGGAATCGAATCCTCGACAATTCCGCACCCTGCAAACAGGGAAGCTTCGTCCTTTTGGATAAGTGCGGAACGTAAGGCGACAGCAAATTCTCCATGATTATTACTGTCCATCCAGCCAATAGGTGCTCCGTACCAGCCCCGGTCCAATAATTCATTTTCCCGGATAAACGCTAACGCTTCCTGTCTCGGCGTTCCGCCAAGAGCAGGCGTCGGATGCAGACCGCTGATAATGGAAAAAATACGATGGTTTTTTTTCAGTTTTGCACGCACCGGCGTATATAAATGTTGAAGTGTTTTATATTGATGCACAGCCGGTTCAAACGGAACATTAACATCTGTACAGTAAGCCTCCATCGTATTGCGGATCATCTGCACGACATAATCATGCTCCTCGCGGTTTTTTGGGTCTCTAAACAGATTATCAGCGATTTGCTCGTCCTCTTCCATTGTCTCTCCGCGTGGTGCTGTACCGGCTAAACAGGTAGAAAGTACTTCGTCATCTTTCACTTTAACGAGACGCTCCGGCGTTGCTCCAAGGAAACAATCCTCTCCCATTTCATAGCCAAACACATAGGTATTTGGCTGCGTATCTACAAGACGCTTGAGAATGTCGGGAATGTTTGCTGATTGATTAAAATGCAGCCGTACCTCTCTTGCCAGCACAATTTTATCAACTGCCGTATTTTTCATCACATCTGTAGCCTTTTTAATTGTTTCCTTCCATTGTTCCGGATCAATCTCTGTTTTACGTTGAATGTGCAATACATATCCATCCCTCTTATTCTCTGCATTATTCAGCAGGGTCTGACGATGGTCTTGTAATTGCTCCAATACACCAGCATACGTTTCGTCTGTGCAGATGAAGCGATTTAGGGTAAGGTAATAATTCCCTTCTGCATGAGTTAGAATATAATTTGGAATAGAAAAATGACTGCAGGGAAAGTTTTCCCACAGCTTTGTCTGGGGCTTTAACGGGTCAAAAGAAAAACCTCCAAGTGCGACAACCCCAGTACCTGAAACATGATAGGGGTTATAAATAACAGCGTCACTTAATAAAGCATGCCATTCCTGCTCCACTTGTTCATAGCGAGATGGAGAATCTTTAGCAGATAATTCAAAAGCATGCCCCGCCCCCGCCATTTGAAAATCTTCATTTGCACTGGACCAAAATGTACGAGGAAGCTTTAAATCAGCCGCTTTTTCTAAAAATCTATATAAATTAACTGGATTTATTTTTTCCGTATAACTAAACAGTTTGTTTTTTTGATCTGTATGAACGGACTGTATAGCAGCTTCCAATTCAGCAGTAAACTGTTTTTCTTTTACTTCGATCATGTTGATAAACCTCCGTAATAGGTACGTGTTCAAGAATCACAAAAGAGATAACCTCTTTTTTATTATACTTCTTGAACATCCTTTCATAAGTTGGACAGGTATTTTTTATCCTCTCCTATTTTATGCCCTTTTCGTTACTTTCTCAAGAAAAGCCTACTAATTCGTTTAAATCTGCTATACTTTTCTCATTTTCCATCCATAACTGTCTGTTCCTCCCGCAAAATAGGTTTGACACGTCTCTGTCCCTTATCTAAAATAAATACGATATTGTTTTTTAGGAGGAAGCAGGTAATGACGACGAAAGATTCGGCTGATATAAAAGAATTACTGAATGAACGGGAAGGATTTCATAAATGGTGGCGGTTAATCCGGCCGCATACACTGACAGCATCCTTTGTCCCTGTTTTTGTCGGGACAATGATTGCTTTTAATGAAGGTACCATTGATTGGCTGCTGTTTTTTGCGATGATGGTTGCCTCTTTACTGATTCAGGCAGCTACCAATATGTTTAATGAATACTACGATTTTGTACGCGGATTAGATAACGATCAATCGGTCGGAATCAGCGGTTCAATTGTCCGGGACGGGATGCACCCAAAGCGGATTCGTAACATTGCTTTACTTTTTTATGCTATATCCGTTGGAATTGGTGTATACATATGTATCGCATCGAGCTGGTGGATTGCAATTATTGGTTTATTTTGCATGGCAATCGGTTATTTATATACTGGAGGTCCTATTCCGATTTCCTACACACCTTTTGGAGAATTATTCTCTGGTGTGCTGATGGGATCCGTTATTATTGGGATCACCTATTATATTCAAACGGCTTCCGTGACGACGGAAATGATCTGGATCTCCCTTCCAATTACTATATTTATCGGCTGTATTAACTTTGCCAACAATATCCGGGATCGTGATGGAGATGAGAGAGGCGGAAGAAAAACCATTGCCGTTCTTCTTGGCAGACCAAAATCAATCAAGCTGCTTGCTTTGCTGTTTATTGTTTCATTTTCAATCACTATTATTCTTATACTGACAGGCGCTCTGCCCTTATGGTCTTTCCTTACTTTACTGAGTATTCCACCGGCAGCCAGTGTCATCATCCAATTTAAGGGGAAGACAAAAGCAATTGAAATGATGCCGGCAATGGCAAAAACAGCGAAAACAAATACAATTTACGGGATGCTGTTAGGTCTCTCTTTGTTAATTTCCGGATTGTTCTAAAACGAAACTTCACGCAGTAGGGGTTTTTACGGACAGTTCTCTGTGAGAAAAGTGCTTGTTCAAAAAGTCCGATAGAAATTTGATATGTCATGTTGATTGGGCTTTTTGAACATCGTTTATAAGCATTTGTGGATAAATCATTTAGAAAGGATGGTAATCATGCAAGCGGAACATTTAACTAAAGAAGATATCACTTATTTTAAAAAAAGGCTTTTAGACATGAAAGAGGAAGCGGAAGCCCATATAGAAACAGATAATAATCAAGATGATGAACTTGCTTCCGTCAATAATCATCCGGCAGATTTAGGAACAGAGCAGTTTGAACAGCAGCGGGAGGCCGGGTTCAATCTAATGCGAAAAGAAGAGATTACAGAAATTGACGATGCGTTACAAAGAATAGAAGATGGCACATACGGAATCAGTGAAAAATCCGGAAAACCCATCCCTAAAGAAAGACTTGAGGTATTGCCTACTGCAAGCATTCTTGTGGAAGAAGCTTCCGACACAGAATAATTATCTGGGACTAAAAACAGAATAACAAAAAAGCAGAGACTTATTTTATCCAAGTCTCTGCTTTTTTTTGCATGTAACCTTCAGCGGAAAGTTTCTTTACAGCTCCCGGCTGAAGGAATTTCACTTTATATAAATCTGGTCCGCTGCTGCTGAATCCAGCTTTGCATTCTATTAAATAACGGGATAAACAAAATCGCGATAATAATTCCTTTAATAAAATTGAACGGAAGCACCCCGCCGATAACGGTAACCCACTTCACTTGCTCAGACATTTCCCAGCCCATAAACCAGCCGTACGCCGGTAAAATGAAGTAATAGTTGAGTACGCTCATGCCAACCGCCATGATAACGGTACCCGCTGCAAGCCCTGTAATAAGACCTTTTAAGCCTTTGACCCGATGATAAATGAGTGATACTGGCAATACAATCATAACCCCTGCCACAAAATTAGATAACACGCCAATCGGCTCTCCAGAACCAGATACAGCCAGATATAACAAGTTTTTAAATCCTACGACAAGCACTCCGGCCAACGGTGAGAATATCAACGATG
The DNA here is from genome assembly GCF_053839645.1 of Oceanobacillus sp. M60. Lineage (NCBI taxonomy): Bacteria > Bacillati > Bacillota > Bacilli > Caryophanales > Bacillaceae > Oceanobacillus > Oceanobacillus sp. M60. Next base: position 24,669 of record NZ_JBSSNH010000005.1, read on the forward strand.
CGATTAACGCTGGAACATCACTGAAATCGACCTTTAAATATGGTGTTGGTAAAAATGGCAACGGAAAATTGATAAAAAATAACACGAGTGAAATAGTACTTAATAATGCGATAATAATTAACTTTAACAGCTGATTTTTCTTCTTTTTTTGCATCAGTCTGCCTCCTCCATCATTTTTCCGATTCCAACTCGTGATGAAGGTTCGATGCTATTCTTTATTCTGTGTATAACCCAGAAAAGCGGTATCTCTTTACTAAACATTATCATGCCTATCCCGCTAAAAAAACCCTAAAGCTTTTGAGGCTTTAGGGTTCTGTGTCATCGCTAAATAAATACGCAAAAACATACACGTATAGTGAATAAAATAAGCTCGACATCTTCTCCCATCCAGACTATCACTGTCGGTTCTGGAATTTCACCAGATCAACTGTAACGTTATACAGTTCGCGGACTATTTCCGCCGGTCGGGAATTACACCCTGCCCCGAAGATTGGAATCGAATATTTAATTTAGGTATAGTATACCATATAAAACGCATTTGACAAGAGAAAAATTTTTAATTCAATATATCTTCACATTATCCATTTTTCTCATCATATAATGGGTTTAAATTTTCTTTTCCTGTCATATTTTCAAGCATCGTTACTAATAATTCAATTTCCATTTCCATATCTTTTTTACTTACTGTTTCTACAGGTGAATGCATATACCTGAGCGGCAAGGACACCAGCGCTACTGGCACACCTTTGCCTGTATAGCGCATTTTATCTGCATCTGTACTTGTCGCCTTAGGCGTTAACTCATATTGTAAAGGTATGTCTTTTTCCTTCGCTGCTTTTTTCAGCCACTGATTGATTTTACGGTGAATTGGAGCGCCTTTAGCTAAAACCGGACCGCCTTCTAACTCAACTTCCACTTGCTTTTTCGTATTCACATTAGGGTGGTCCGTTGCAAAGGTTACATCCATAGCGATGGCAAAATCCGGCTCTATACCAGCAGCGGCAAAATACGCCCCTCCCATATTTGTTTCTTCATTGACCGTACTTGCGCCATAAACACCAATGGACAAACCTTTTTCAGAGAGCCTGCGAATTACCTCCGCAACCATAAAAGCTCCGGTACGATTATCCAATCCTCTCGCTGAAATATAACGGTCCTGTAATATTTCCGGCTCCGTTTTGAACACACAGAGATCGCCAACCTGCACCTTCCTGAGCGCTTCTCCCTTTGATTGGAAGCCGCAATCAATGTATAAGTCCTGTACATCAAAATCACCCTTTATTCCGCCGAGATGCTGCGCATTTACCCCAACAACACCTGTAAAGGTTTCCTGATAGCCCAGCACCGTTACCCGCATCCCTACAGCTGCTTTTGGATTGACGCCACCCATTTTTTCAAAAAATAAAAAGCCTCGCTCATCGATGCGTTGAATCATTAAGCCAATTTCATCACAATGACCTGCTAAAAGTACTTTAAATGGAGCAGCCGGATTCAATACTGCAATTGCATTGCCGACATGATCTGTTCTGATTTCATCCGCAAACTCCTTAACATAGTGGATCCATTTCTTTTGAATTTCCATTTCCATACTTGATGGAGACGGGGTATGAAGTAAATCCATTAAAAAATCATATTGTTTATCTGCCATTTTATAGCCTCCTATCACCTATTCTTCCATCTAAAGTGATTTACCATTCACGCTTCATTTGAAGGAGGAAGATTTACAGAACCTCTCCATAATAAGTAACAACTGTTTACCAAATTTACAGAAGAAGGTACACTTACTATATCAAATAATTGAAATGAGGGATATAGATGTCATTAAACGAATGGTATGACAAAGGACTTGATCCAGATGAATACATTGAAGCAATGGAAGTAAATAAAGAGGATTTATTATACATCTATGATAATTTTTCATTACCAGCTGATGAAGCCTTTTTTGAAGAAGTTAAAAATAAGAACTTAAGAGCCATTATTCTTACAGAAGATTGGTGTGGCGACGCGATGTTAAATATGCCGATTCTTCTTAAAATTTCAGAGGCTGTCAATATGCCTGTTAAAGCTTTGCTTCGGGACGATAATCTTGAATTAATGGATCAATACTTGACAAACGGAACAGCAAGATCAATTCCGATTATCATTTTTATTGATTCAGAAGGAAATGAGGCTGGCAAATGGGGACCGAGGGCGTCTAAAATTCAAGCTTATATAGATGAAGCACGTGCGCAGCTTCCTTCTAAGGATGCCGATGACTTTGAGGAAAAACAAAAACAAATGCATCGTTTTATCTCCAAATCTTATCGGGACGACCAAGATAATTGGTCCATTGTTTATGAAAGTATGAAAGAAACGTTGAAAGCAATATAATATTTTCTAAAAGCATCCATTCACCTGTGTAATGGATGTTTTTTTAAAGATGGGAGCGGATATTGTCTACTCCTGCGGGAAAAGCAACAGGTAGACCTGATCAGGAAGCGGTTTTCTTCCGAAGAGACTGAAGCGTTGCTTCGGAAAGCGACTTCCCGGAGCGGACATCTGCTCTCCTCTTTTTCATAAATGCTCCAGACAAAAACACTCCCCCTGGGCATGCAAGGCAGCTGCAAAAGAAAACGAATAATGACCCCTGCTCTCTGCACATACTAACCAATATAGATTGGAGGGCTCCCGATGAACGTACGTTTTTTCAGACTGCTTTATTATCGTATACCCAATATCCTGAAACTCCTGCTGCTTGTACTGATCGCGATGCCGTTCTTTGGATACCTTATTTATTTAATTGAACCGGAAACCTTCCCTTCATTAACAGATGGTATTTGGTGGGCGCTTGTCACCGGGGCGACTGTCGGCTATGGAGATTATGTGCCGGCAACATTAATCGGGAGATTACTTGCTGCATTTTTAATTTTAAGCGGCGGGGGGTTAATTGCATTCTATATTGCATCCTTATCTACGACCGTTATTAAACGTGAAAAAAAATCACAGGAAGGAAAGCTCGCTTTTCATGGAACAGACCATTATGTCTTTATCGGTTTTAATGAACGGACCCGTCAGCTTGTCCATTTAATCATCGAATATTACTACAATAAGAAAATCGTTATCATTGACCGGACATTGAATAACCTCTCTTACACCAAATTGCCAGTCCATTACATTAAAGGCAATGCAACAGAAGATGCCATCCTGCATATGGCCAATATCAAAGCAGCATCCTGTGTTTTTATTGCTGCAGATAATCAAAAATCAGATTATGAATCGGATACACATACTATACTGACTACGATTGCTGTTCGCGGAAATAACCCTGATATCCCTATCGTTTCCGAGATTCTCTCCAAGAAGCAGATTGATAATGCTGCCCGTGCAGGAGCAACAACGATTATCCGATCAAATGATTTTATGAGCAGCCTGTTTTTTCATGAATTGGATCCCGAGGTGCAATCGACACCGTTTGAAGATATTTATCACCTTCTCACCCAGCAAAAATTTGTTCATCGAGCTGTACCTTCTTCTTTAACAGGAAGAACCTATACAGAAGCAGTCACTTCTTTCTTGGAAAAAGAGATTCTAGTAATTGGCATTATTCGTGAAAAAGACTATATCCTTCATCCGGAGACAACATATATACTTGAAGAAAAAGATACCCTTATCTGTCTCAGCAAACGGCAGCATTGAAAGCATAATTGTTAGATTAGCCATTTCCTATAGATTGTGATATACTGTTTTATTGTTGAAAAAGTACGTGTTCAAAAGATGCAGAAAAAGATAACGGTTTTAATCAGCTGATTCTCAGCAAAAATTGATAAAAACCTCACCAAAATCTGGTTTTTCTTTTTCCATCCGCTTTGGATAGCTTATAAAAGGTATAAAAAGATATAGGAGATGTTTAATGTGACTGCAAACGTAGAAATTGGTCAAGTAATAGAAGGAAAAGTAACTGGTATCCAGCCTTATGGTGCATTTGTTGCAATTGATGGAGACACCCAGGGGTTAGTTCATATTTCTGAAATCATGCACGGATATGTAAAAGATATTAATGAACACTTGAATGTCGGTGATACAGTTAATGTGAAAGTCATTCAAATTGATGAAGAAAAAGGAAAAATTTCTTTATCTATCCGCGCTACCGAGGAAGCACCAAAAGAGACGGTGAAACAAGAGAATACCGCAAACAATTATGATTCTAATAATGACTCAAGCGGTTTTAATATTCTGAAGGACAAATTGCAGGACTGGATTGACCAGACACAGAATAAGTAAGACAAAAATCGTCACCCAAGAGCGTTATCGCTCTTGGGTGATTTTCATATTCTGTTACCTCTGTTCTTCGGACTTTGTTTCTCTTCTAAACAGCCTATTATTATCCTCTTTTTTAAGAACATCCCGTTATTTTCAACCTTTTTTCCAGAACGTTATTTTCCTTTTGGGCACCCCCCTTTCAGACCCTTAGCCTTGATTTCATCACATTAATAGATTAAAGTAGAATAAGATATGGAATCAATTTTTAAGGGGGAAATCTAAATGACACATGTTACGTTTAAATATGATAAAGCACTTTCATTTTTTGGCAAAGAAGAGATTAAAAACTTGTCTCCATTTGTATTGCGTGCGCACCAGATGATTCATGAAAAAATTGGTGCAGGTAATGACTTTTTAGGCTGGGTGGATCTACCTAAAAACTATGATCAGGAAGAATATGCACGCATCAAGAAAAGTGCAGAAAAAATTAAAAATGACTCTGATATCCTGCTTGTTATCGGTATCGGCGGTTCTTATCTTGGAGCGAAAGCAGCGTTAGAAATGCTCAACCACTCCTTCCAAAATCTGCTTTCCTCAGAAGAGCGAAAAGCACCTCAAGTTATTTTTGTTGGCCACCACCTAAGCTCTACTTATATGAGTGAACTGACAGATATACTGAAAGATAAAGATTTCTCTATTAATGTTATTTCTAAAAGTGGAACAACTACAGAGCCTGCCATTGCTTTCCGTATCTTTAAAAAGCTGCTGGAAGAAAAATATGGTCAAGAAGAGGCTAAAAAACGTATCTATGCAACAACCGACCGCAAACGCGGCGCATTAAAAACTACAGCTGATGAAAACGGTTATGAAACATTCGTTATTCCTGATGATGTCGGCGGACGTTATTCTGTATTAACTGCAGTAGGTCTATTACCGATTGCAGCAAGCAACATTGATATAGATGCTATGATGAAAGGGGCACAAACTGCCATGGAAGACCTGGCTGTTCCTGACGTCTATCGCAACCCGGCATATCAATATGCAACCGTGCGTAACATTCTGTATCAAAAAGGAAAAGTAACTGAGTTGCTCATTAATTATGAGCCGGCGCTTCAATATTTTTCTGAATGGTGGAAACAGCTGTTTGGTGAAAGTGAAGGGAAAGATCAAAAAGGTATCTACCCGTCATCTGCCAACTTCTCTACAGACTTACACTCCCTTGGACAATATATCCAAGAAGGAAGAAGAAATATTTTCGAAACCATCCTTCATGTGAATGAGCCTAAGAAGAATTTGAAGGTAGAAGAAGAAGAAAATGATTTGGATGGCTTAAATTATCTGGCTGGCAAAAGTATTCATGAAATTAACGATAAAGCATTCCAAGGAACCTTATTAGCACATACAGATGGTGATGTTCCAAACCTGATTATCGAGGTTCCAAAACTGGATGCATATACTTTCGGCTATTTAGTATACTTCTTTGAAAAAGCATGTGCTGTCAGCGGGTATCTGCTTGGTGTTAATCCATTCGATCAGCCTGGTGTAGAAGCATATAAGAAAAATATGTTTGCCCTGCTTGGTAAAGCTGGTTTTGAAGCAGAAAAAGAAGAACTTGAGAAGAGATTGTAAAAAATAGAAAACCTTTCTTTTATGGGGAGAATCCATAAAAGAAAGGTTTTCTGCATTTGTGAGCACCGTTAAATAAGCAATCTTTAATAAAAATAAATTTAATAAACTTTTTTAAAAGTTTTTGGTTTATTTTTATTAACAGCGGGTATTACTATAATTGTAAGGCTTTCTCGTATTCCCCCTGTAGGCAGAGCGTATTCACGCTTTGCTTTTTTTTGTCCTAAAATGAATAACTGCAAGTTTCTGGTCAGCTTTCTATCTTTCTGAGGAATCTTTGTTATAATAGAAAAATGAAATCATGTAAGGAGGCAAACGAAGAATGAGTATTTTTGAAGAGGTACATGACCGTAAGCAAACCAAATCAATGAAATGGGATATGCTTCAAAAAAGATTCCAGTCGGAAGATGTTATCCCAATGTGGGTAGCAGATATGGACTTTAAAGCCCCGGAAGCTGTGAATCAGGCGCTTATTAAACGTGCAGAGCACGGAATTTACGGATATACAGTAATCGATGAAGATGTTACATCTTCTATTACAGATTGGGTTAAAAACCGGCACGGATGGGATATCCAAGCGGACTGGCTTAACTACAGTCCTGGCGTGATCAATACGCTACATATGGCATTGCAGGCATTCACTGAACCCGGCGATAAGATTATGATTCAAACACCTGTGTACACACCCTTTTATAATATTATAAAGGTGTTGGACCGTGAGGTTGTAAAGAATCCATTAATTCAACAAGATGACTATTACACCATAGATTTTGAGGATATGGAAAAGAAACTAGCAAGCGGTGTGAAGGCATTTATTTTATGTTCACCTCATAATCCGGTAGGGCGTGTCTGGACAGAGGAAGAGCTTCGAAAAATGGCAGAGCTGTGTTTACAATATGATGCGATGATTTTCTCTGATGAAATTCATGCTGATTTAGTTTTCAAAGGACATAAACATCTGCCAATTGCCAGTTTATCAGAAGAAATTGCTGATAAAACCATTACTTGCATGGCTCCCTCTAAAACTTTTAATTTAGCAGGCTTGCAAGCTTCCTATGCCGTGACGCCAAACAAGCAAAACAAACAAAAATTAGAAAAAGCATTTCTCCGTCAAGGTTTAAATAACTCTTTAAACGGAATGGCTATTACAGCTATGGAAGCAGCCTACCGTCATGGCGGGCCTTGGCTGGAAGAACTGCTCGAAGTTGTTGAAAGCCATACAGCATATATTAAAGAAATGTTTGCCGCTCATGCACCTGAACTAAAAGTAATCAAGTCGGAAGGAACCTACCTTGTCTGGGTAGATTGCTCCCAGCTGAATATGGATAAAAAAGAATTAAACCGATTCATGATTGATAAAGGACGAGTCGGCTTAAATCCTGGTCAGGACTATGGAGATGAAGGGGACGCTTTTATGCGTATTAATGTCGCATGCCCCCGGGCAACCATTGAAGAAGGCGTACAACGAATTATTCATGCAGTCGAGGCATGGAGAGCATCTACTAATTAATTAGAAAAGAGTAAAAACTGCATTCATCCTTGGGAGAATGCAGTTTTTATTATCATGAAATCAGACATTATTATATTTCACATCCAAATGCAATTACATCTTTAGCCGTTTTCTTCGTTTTTCTGTTTATCATTATTTTCCGTCGGATCAGTCGGTGCGTCCTGCTCTTCCCCGCTTTGAGAATCTCCGCTGATTACTCCGCAAACGATACGGTCTCCTGAATTACCTGCCGGCTGGCTCATCCCATCATCTACCCCATCATGAATAATTAAAGAAGTTCCGTTATCTGCCGTCAGGCTATTTTTTCCTTTTTTTAATGTTGCCTCATTAATAATCAGCTCTTCTTGAACAGCCCCGTCCGCATCTGCTTCAATATTCGGGAGATCACCGACGTGCGGTCCATCTGTTTGCATCAGACCATGGTCTTTCCCATCCGGGTTAAAATGATTTCCGCTGGAAGAAAAATCAGGCCCCTCACATTTTCCGTATTCATGAACATGTATTGCATGAAAACCAGGACTTAAACCTTCTACTTCCACATTTACAGAAACACCGCCATCGGTTTCATTTAATCTGGCTGTTCCTACACGATCTCCATCCGCATTATACATCTCCAGCGTTTCTGAGTTTTCATGCGGCAGCAAGCATCCTGATAAAAAAAATAACATCATTAGAGAGAGCATCCATAACTTTTTATTCCGTCGTCGCATCGATAAGCTCCTTTACCTTTTTTTATAGTTTAGGCAAAGAAGTAATTTTTAATCAAAAAACTCCTCAAATCTTATTGATTAGAGGAGGTATTTGTCACATTATTATTTTTTTGCGTTTGCTGTAAAACATCCTGGTACTCCTGCTCAAAACGTTCCTGATCTTTTTTCGACTTTTTCATCATCCACCGCATCACTGTGACGGCCAATGCGATAAAAATAATTAGTGATATCACTGCAGGAATATACTCCATTTTATCTTCCGGGAAATAAAGAAATGGCATCATAAAGCTATTCACACCTTTCTGAAGACAATTATATCAAATATTCGATGCATGTAAATATGAGCATTTTTGAAAACCATATGTATATACATAAAAGCGCCCTGAAATCAGGACGCTTTTATGCATCATGTAAAATTATTCACCTAAATGTTCTTTAATTACGTCAGCGATACCGTTTAAAGCATCCGCTTCGTCTTTTCCGTCTGCGCTTACTTCAATTTCAGCACCTTTTGGAATTCCTAAAGACATTACACCCATGATGGATTTAAGGTTAACATTTTTACCTTTGTAGCTCACTTCAATTTCTGAATCAAATTGACCAGCTTTATTTACTAACAAAGTAGCCGGACGTGCGTGTACTCCAGTTTCTGCAGTGATTGTAAAAGTTTGCGATTTCATTATATACAACATCCTTTCTTTTTTTGAAAACCTGTATCGTTTATGTACCAAATTAATTAATTCACATAAACCTATGTTCTATTATATACAAAAATCACGAAATATGAAATACATAACTGCTTTTTTTATGAAATAAAGAATCGGATACGCTTTCATTTTGAATTCACACTTAGTTTAGAAACAACTATACATACACAGCTTTGTGTTCCAATCTTTGAATTTTTCTGCTTTTTATTTTGAAAATGGATTCATTTGTTTTTCAAAAATCTTTATGATACCTTTAATTTAAAGACGGAAACTAATAATGGAGGGATATGAAAATGAGTGTACATATCGGAGCAAAGCAGGGAGAAATAGCAGATAAAATCTTATTGCCGGGTGATCCGTTGCGGGCAAAATACATCGCAGAAAATTATTTAGAGGATGCTGTATTATATAATGAAGTCAGAGGCATGTACGGGTATACCGGCACTTACAAAGGAGAGCGTGTTTCTGTACAGGGAACCGGCATGGGTGTCCCTTCTATCTCCATCTATGTGAATGAGCTGATTCAAAGTTATGATGTCAAAAAACTGATTCGCGTCGGCACATGCGGTGCAATTCAAAAAGATGTCAAGGTCCGTGATGTAATCCTGGCACAGGGAGCCACAACAGACTCGCAAATAAATCAGCTTATTTTTAACGGCATTGATTATGCGCCAATTTCTGACTTTGAATTATTAAAAAATGCTTATGATGCCGGAACAGAAAAAGGATTACAGCTCCGTGTCGGAAATGTATTTACAAGCGATACCTTCTATCGTGATAATGCCAAAGAAGTAAATGAATTACTTGCCAAATATCAAGTGCTTGCCATTGAAATGGAATCTACTGCATTATATACCCTGGCTGCGAAATACGGACGTCAGGCATTATCCATTCTTACTGTTTCTGATCATATCATCACCGGCGAAGAAACAACAGCAGAAGAGCGTCAAACCACATTCCATGAAATGATGGAAATAGCATTAGACACGATTATTCAATAAAACGAAACTTCATTCAGCGGGAGTTTCACAGACGATTCTCCGTGATAAATTATTACAGAGAAGGCTCAAGCACTTCCAGGAATACACTTTTCTAATCTGCAAAACCGCATATTCCTGATAGCACCTGAGCCTTCCTTTTATTCCGGTACAAACTATGGTAAAATAATTAGAAAACTTGATTGTCACCAAGCCTGTAGGTGACAACCTTAGCTACACTTATGCAGTAAGAAAGTATATACTTTTTTAACTGCCAAAAATTGATGCGTTACTTAGGAAGGAAGTTCCCTCATCCATGACTTTATTAACGAATTTCCCATTATGGGCTGCACTCATTGCGATTGTGTTCGCTCAAGTTATAAAGATACCAATTAAACTGATTTTCACCAAAGAATTTCAGCCTGGACTTGCTTTCAGTACAGGGGGAATGCCCAGCAGCCATTCTGCAGCAGTGACATCGTTAGCTACTGCTGTCGGCATTGCAGAAGGTGTATCATCAAGTGTATTTGCGCTTGCTTGTATATTCAGTGTCATTACCATGTTTGATGCTTCCGGGGTCCGCAGGCAGGCTGGTGAACAGGCAATTGTGATTAATCAGCTCGTCCGTGATTTTCAATTGATTACCTCCAGCGCCAAAGACTGGAGCAAAAAGAAAGAAAATGAAAAAATACAAGAACTGAAAGAATTACTCGGGCACCAGCCGATTGAAGTATTTTTTGGCGCCATCACAGGAATTATTATTGCCTTTTCTCTTGCACCGTTTTTTTCTTATTAATCCATAAGAACCAAAAGACCAATGCTCCTGCTGGGAGCATTGGTCTTTTCTTTTATGTAATCCCATTTCTCTGTTAAAACATTTGATAGCCGCTTTTCCTTAAAAACCGGATAACCAAACCAGATACAATCGTTCCAATAAAACCAGATAATAAAATCACAATATCAGCAATTGTTAAAGCAACCATTCGTTCTCCAAGCGCCGAAAAAGATTCCCCCGGACTTGTGAAATAGCTGAAAAAAGAAACATTATCTATAATAAAAATCATTAGAATCGGATATAAGCACGCCATCAGCCATGTTTTTCTTAATAACATATTTAATATAAATGCAATTCCAAAAAAGATAACAAAATATAATACAACAGAAACAACAAGTTGAACCATTCTCTTCCCTCCGTCCTTTCTAAGGATGCATACAAAGCACATTTTATCTTAAAATGACAAAAAAGCAAAGCAGCATCTGCCAACCTTTGCTTTTTTGTCACTATATTTCTATCTATTATTATTTATAATAAATGAAAGTTTCCTTTTTTCAGTAATAATTGCCATCCGCCTAATTGAAATAAATAATGATTATCGTAAATTCGTTTGACTAATACAGCTCGCCACCCAAACACCTTTCGATTCTTTATGACCGCCACTCCGTCTTCTTGACCTAAAGTAGCGAGCATTCCTTGTTTAACCGGCTGACAAGCAGTAAGTTCTTTATTCCGTAACCTGGAAGAAACATTTTTTGCGACTACAGCGGCTTCCTCGATAGCTTTTTTTGCAGTTGGAAGGACTTCCTCCCCATGTTCATCTGCTGTATATGCACATTCTCCAACGACAAATATGGAATCATCTTTTGTAGAAAGCATATTGGGATCCACTTCAATTTTTTTATTTTTCAAAGCCAGTCCGGCTTTTTCAAATGCAGGATTGGCCTGTACCCCGCCAGTCCAAATAAATGTATGTGTACAAATTTTATGATTTTTCCCTTCTGTTTCATAAATAATTTTATTATCCTGACATTCCTTCAGTTTAGCTTGATGGATAATCTCTACTCCTCTGGATTGTAGAGACGTAGCTGCGTAATGTGCCAGTTTCTCATCGAACCCTGGCAGAAGAGATTTACTTTCCTCCAGTATGGAAATATGCACCTGCGTTTTCTCAATGTCAAATTCTCTGCATATCTCTGGTATTTGATTAATCAGTTCCCCTGCAAATTCAACACCTAGAATTCCACCGCCGCCAATAACAATATTTAACTTGCTCTCATCCTTCTTTTCAGCATTCGCATAACTGGCAAAATTATATTCGATATGCTCACGGACAAAACGGGCGCTGTTGATATCCGTGATAGAATAAGCATGTTCATCCAGTCCCGGAATTCCTTCAGCCCTCGGCTCAAAGCCAAGACCGATAACAAGTAAATCATAGTGTAATTCCTTATTTTTAAGCTTGATTTTTTTAGAATTTCTTTTGATAGAAACAACTTCATCTATAATAAAATTTATTTTAGAACGATTAATAATTTCTTTGATTTTTATTTTGGAGCGATCTTGATGCCGTGTACCAGCAGCATTTTCATGCAGACAGCTTGCTTGAAAATGATAGTCATATTTATGAACCAGCGTTATCTCTGCTTCATTCTTTCCAAGCTGTTTCTGAAGCTTAACTGCCGTCATTATACCTCCATAACCCGCCCCTAATATTACAATATGCGGTTTAATCATGGTTTTTCACTACTCCTATTAATTTTGTAATTTATCACTAAAATGCGAAACAAAACGCATTTTGTCATATAAATAACTTCGTTTTGTAATCAAACTGTAATAATACTAACTTATCTTAAATGCTTTAATCAAAAATAGCAAGCTTTAAAACCTCTTTTTTATCTATACCTATGAAGAAAGCATTTAGACATGCTACTATCTAAATGAAAATTTCTTCCCTTTTGAAACGATATAATTCAAACTAAAACAAGTTTGTGATACCATAGGATAGGTAAACGTCTAGAAAGAAAAGAGGTATTGTATGGAGAAAGTTTTTGATGTAACAATCATTGGAGCTGGACCCACTGGCTTATTCACAGCCTTTTACGGCGGCATGCGTCAAGCTAGTGTTAAGATAATTGAAAGCCTGCCTCATATTGGAGGACAGTTAACAGCACTATATCCAGAGAAATATATATACGATGTTGCAGGATTTCCAAAAGTCCGTGCGCAGGAGCTTGTTGACCAGCTGGAAGAACAAGCCAATTTATTCGATCCTGAAATTGTACTTGGACAAGCCATTGAGACAGTGGAACGATTAGAAGATGACAGCTTTCGTCTTGTGTCAAACACCGGGGAAGTTCATTTGACAAAAACAATGATTATCACGGCCGGCAATGGGGCTTTTCAGCCTAGAAGATTAAACGTAGGAGACAGCGAAGCCTACGAAAATACGAACTTACACTATTATGTGACGGATATGAATAAATACAAGGACAAGCATGTTGCTATTCTAGGTGGCGGAGATTCAGCTGTAGACTGGGCCTTGATGCTTGAAAAAGTTGCTTCTAAAGTGACATTGATTCATCGCAGAGACCAATTCCGAGCTCATGAGCATAGTGTAGAGCAATTAGAGGCCTCTGCTGTAGAAAAGCTGACGCCATATGCTCCAACAGCCATTGTAGCAAATAAGAAGATTGAAAAGCTTATTTTACAAAAGATAAAAGAAGAAGAATTGATTGAATTAGAAGTCGATGATGTTATTTGTAACTATGGATTCATCTCCAGTCTCGGGCCAATTAAAAACTGGGGATTAGAAATTGAAAAAAATAGTATCGTTGTAAATTCTAAAATGGAGACAAATATTCCTGGTATATACGCCGCTGGAGATATTTGTACGTATGACGGAAAAGTTAAATTGATTGCAACAGGATTTGGTGAAGGGCCGACAGCAATCAATAATGCTAAAAATTACATCGATCCCAAAGCAAGAATTCAACCGAAACACTCAACAGCAATGTTTTAAAAAGGGGAATACATGATGGAAAAATCGTTTGAATGAGAATTTTCTCTGCTTCAGACGATTTTCTTTTTTTATACAGTTCACTTCATTAAATCCTGGGGATAAAAGAGCTTGAACACCACATTGTTTAGTTTGAGGATCTTGGAGATGTTTTTAGTAGAAATTTAGATAAAAGATTTAAAAGAAAGATTGGCAGTATTTCTCTGCCAATCTTTCTTTATTAACAATCGCCAGGTGCACCGGCATTTTGTGCAGTGCGGAAGGAAGAGCCGCATCCGCAGGAAATAATTGCGTTCGGATTATCAATGCTGAACCCGCCGCCCATCATGTTTTCTTTATAATCTATCTTGGTACCTTCAATAATTGGAATATCCTGGTTAAAAAAGACGATTGGAATACCGTTAATGGTTTCAATAATATCCAATTCCTCATTTACTTCATCAGCAAAACCTAAGGAGTAGGATAAGCCGCTGCAGCCGCCGCCTTTCACGCCAAAACGAAGCATCGCCTGGTCTGATTCCTCTCTCATCATTTCTTTAATCTGTGCACTTGCACGATCAGTCAGTTCAATAATCATCTTCTGAACCTCCTTTTTTCCTTGTATATCCTATATGTTTAGTATACACCTGAACTTGTCAGAATCAAGTAATTCATTTTAAGCATAAAAAATTCCCGTTGCGATGGTTTCTGCTCCGCCGGTCATCCAGATATGATCATCTTTTCTCCATTCAATGATTAAATCTCCGCCGGCTAAATGAACAACAATCTTTTTACCTTTGGTTACTTTTTTATTTAACGTTGCTGCAACGACAGCCGCACAGGCTCCTGTTCCGCATGCTTCTGTCACGCCGGAGCCGCGTTCCCAGACACGGAAATGTATTTCCTCATCCGACACAACCTCAATAAACTCTGTATTAACCCCTTCAGGGAAGCGTTCATCCTTTTCAATAACCGGTCCCAGCGTTGTCAGCGGCGCGTCATCAATCGCATCCACCATCGTTATCACATGCGGATTTCCCATGGAAACCGCAGTGACATGCAGTGTCTTATCTGCAACCTCGAACGGCTCATTTATAACAGTTGTTCCTGCTTCTCCAAGCATCGGAATCTGTTCTCTTTGTAATATCGGAGCTCCCATATCAATGGTTACTTCGTTGACTTTCTGCTCGTCATTCTCTTTCACAGTAGCTCGAACAATATTAGCTTTTGTCTGTATCGTAAATTCTTTTTTATCCACAATTCCTGTTTCATAAGCATATTTAGCTGTACAGCGCAATCCATTCCCGCAATTCATTCCCTCTGAACCGTCCTTATTAAAGATACGCATACCTACATCTGCTTTTTCTGCCGGATGAATCAAAATCATTCCATCCGAACCAATGCCCGTATTCTGATTTGACATGTTGATAGCTAATTCAGACAGCCGGTTCTCTGGCAGCTCTGTTTGAAAAAGATCAATATAGATATAATTATTTCCCAGCCCATGCATCTTCGTAAAAGGTATTTTCATCTTCTCTTCCCCTCTTCTGTTCATCCTTCTATTTCTTCGAGTCCCAGTTCTTCCAATGCTTGATAAATTGGCTTTAAACGCGGGATTCCTTCTGCTACCATTTTATCATTAATCCATACAACTGGATAAAAAAGATCTTCTTCTATTATTTTCTCTACATATGCTTGCTGACCAGCGTCTGGTTGCGTTTGATTGATATCGATATAATTATATTGAACGCCGTCAGAAGCATATTTCCTCCCTATTGCTGCCTGAAGCCACTCATACGTATCTTTGGAACCTGGTGCTCCGACACAGCTTGCGCAGATTTGTTCACTTCCATAGACAGTTATCGTTATTGCCGGCATGTTAACACCCTCTCCTTCCAAATATCTCTTTCCTCTCGCCTGTCCTCCATATTAATTATTTTACAAAATAAGCGTAAAAAGATAAAATAAAATTAACCAGCTAATTGAAAATCATTTTCAAATAGATTTTTATGCTTAACCGCGTTATAATAGATTTGTGGGAAAGGAGTAGGTGACTGTGGAAGAGCAAGTACAAGAAGTATTAAGCAAGCTTCGTCCATTCTTATTACGTGATGGCGGAGACGTAGAGTTAGTTGACGTTGACGATGATGGCGTTGTTTTACTTCGTCTCATGGGAGCATGCGGCAATTGCCCTAGTTCAACCATTACATTAAAAGCAGGAATTGAGCGTGCATTGATGGCAGAGGTTCCTGGCGTAACAGAAATAGAACAAGTATTTTAATTAAATATAAACGGAGAGGCTTTTGGCAATATCAAAACCCTGCTCCGTTTTTTATTTTTTTAAAATCAAATTTTGTTCTATGAAATTGGTGTAATTGCTTCTTCTCCGCTGACGACTGCCAGGATATTATCCATGCATAACTCTACCATTCTTTTTCTTGTTTCTACACTGGCAGACCCGATATGCGGAAGACATACGGTATTATTTAAACCAACAAGCGGATGATCTGCTCTAATCGGCTCTTCTTCAAAGACGTCCAATCCTGCTGCTTGGATTTCTCCCGTTTTAAGTGCATGGACAAGTGCATCCTCAACCACTACTTTTCCGCGTGAGATATTAATAAAAATAGCACTTGATTTCATTTTTTCAAAAGCGGCCCGGTTAAACATTTTATCCGTTTCCTTCGTATGCGGAACTACTGTCACAACAAAATCAGAAGTCTCCAAAAGTTCTTTAAAGCTGACATACGTTGCTTGCAATCGTTCTTCTGCATCTTTTTTACGGGAACGGTTATGATATTGGATATTCATATCAAAACCTGCTGCACGTTTCGCTATTGCTTCTCCAATTCTCCCCATTCCTACAATACCGATAGTTTTTGCGTGAATATCTGAGCCGGCAAAGAAAAATGGCGCCCACGCCTGCCACTTATCCTCCTTCACCCACGCATCCGCTTCTACAATTCGTCTGGCAGCAGCCATCAATAAGGAAAAGCCTAAATCTGCGGTCGTTTCCGATAAAACATCCGGTGTATTCGCTGCGATAACATCATGCTTCTCACATGCTTCCAAATCGATGTTATCGTAACCGACGGCCATATTCGCAACCACCTTCAATTGAGGAGCTTTAGACAGAAGCTCTTCATCAATAGAATCACTTAATACGGCAAATAAGGCATTTGCATCAGCAGCCTCTTTCAAAAGCGTCTCTCTTGGCACAGGCTCCTCCTCTTTTTCCCACATCCGGATTTCCAGCTGTTCCTGATAAGCTTTTACATATTTCTCCTCTAATTTGCGCGTAATATAAACCTTTGGCTTGGACATATACGAGTATTCTCCTTCCTGCGATGAAATAATGAATTTTTGCTTATAACCAGCTTATCATAGGTATCTGCCAATCCGAAACATCAACACCTACCGTTTCATAAAACCTCGCCAGTCTCCTCTCATAAACCTCTTGATGCTTTAATAATTGCTCTAACGCTTGAGAATTCGGGTACTGGAAAGCGCCCTCTAAAAAATCGTAAAGATGGATCGGATAGAACAGCCTGGCAAAGATAAGTCTCCACGCAAATACAGACAGCGGCTGATAGTTTTGATAATCATTTAAAAACTGATTAATTTCTGCCTCCGATTTATTTTGTAAAAAAGCATAACGGATATACTCGGCAATATCACGCGTCGGATGGTCATATACGAGTTCATCTGTCCAAACAATTTTCTTTTCAGATGTATTCCATCTGGCAAAAG
Organism: Oceanobacillus sp. M60; assembly: GCF_053839645.1. Taxonomy (NCBI): domain Bacteria; kingdom Bacillati; phylum Bacillota; class Bacilli; order Caryophanales; family Bacillaceae; genus Oceanobacillus; species Oceanobacillus sp. M60. The sequence goes on from NZ_JBSSNH010000005.1 coordinate 41,961, forward strand.
CAACCGTACTCTGATCTGTTTGTAAGATGCGCTGCTCTTTTTCGCTTTCCCGTAAATATTGAATAGCATTTTCGCTGATTCCTACAATATATGGTAAAATATCCATCACTTCAGATAAATAATTACTCGCTCCTTCTTCTTTTGCCTGTCTTGTTAATTCTTCCTCAAAAAAAGTCAGCTTTTCTTCCCAAAGCTTTCTCCATAACCCATAGCTTGAAATCGCCTTCGGTTCATACTGAAAACTGCTCCCAATGCGGTGAATATCACCGAGCATTTTACCAGGGCTTTCCTGACGAGATATTTGTGACTCATCGTCTAATACAAGAACCATCCACAATTCATTGCCATAATTGGTAAACCAATCTCCGTTGATATTCCGAATGGGATAAGCTACATTGTATAATCCGTTTTCTCTTAAGAAATAGGCCAAAGTTGCTTGTTCCATCAATATCATTTCCTTGTTTGTCGCAGGAATGGTAAAATAGTGATAGCGCTCTTTTTGATAACCCTCACGCTCTTCGATGAATTGCTTCCCTTCTATCTGGATAGCGTATTGACTGCGGAGCATTTCTGACATCGGCATCAACAAACTCCTCCTTATCGTATATATTAACTATATGAAGGAAAGGACTATACAATTATATTAAATCGAAAAAAGGTGTGTTTTAAATGACGAAGTATACAAGCAAAACAGAACTTGAAGTAAGAGCAAGACAGCTTTTAAAAGAACGTGGTGTCAAAATAGATGATATTGCAGAATTGGTATACTATCTGCAATCAAAATATCATAACGATTTAACGATGGATACCTGCCGTTTTAATGTAAATCGTGTGTTAACGAAAAGAGAAGTACAAAATGCAGTCATCACAGGCATTGAATTAGATATGCTGGCGGAGAAAAAGCTATTAAGCGAGCCGCTTCAGGAAACAATTCAGATTGATGAAGGCTTATATGGAATTGATGAAGTCATTGCCTTGTCTATTGTCAATGTCTACGGTTCCATCGGCTTGACCAATTTTGGATATATCGATAAACAAAAACCCGGTATCTTAGAAAAACTGAATGATAAAAGCAGCGGCGAAATCCACACATTTTTAGATGATATCGTCGGCGCTGTCGCAGCTGCAGCCTCCAGTCGTCTGGCTCATGGAGATGCAGAAAATGAACATGAAGAATTAGACGGATAAAAAACATTGGACACAAAAAAGCATTCATTCTCCCTATGCTCATATTAGATAGGGGATGAATGCTTTTTTGCTATTCAAAGGTCCATTCTGATAAATTTTCTATGATATATGTCGGCTGCTCTTCAAAGGTTGCCAGCTCTTCTGTGGAAGTCACCCCGGTAGAAACAAATAACGTATCTACACCGGCATGGATTCCCGACTGGATATCTGTCTGGTAATTATCTCCAACCATTACAACATCCTCTCTCCGCAAACCGAGTACATCTAATGCCTCTTTCATGATAACCGTATCCGGCTTGCCAATAAATACAGGCGCCTGCTGGGTGCTTGTCTGAATCAAAGCAGTAAAAGCCCCGTTGCCTGGTCCCATACCGTCTTCAGTTGGAATAGCGTGATCCCGATTGGTAGAAATAAACTGTGCACCCTTGCGGATAGCTATGCATGCTTTAGCAAGCTTGTCATAGGTAATATCCCTGTCCAGACCTACAACAACCGCATCCGCATCTGTACTATCCGTTAATTGGATACCATATTCTTTTATTGGATTCTTCAGACCGCTCTGCCCGATACAGTAGCAGGTTTTTACGGATTGGTCCTGCAGATACTTCGCCGTTGCCATGCTGCTGGTAACGACCTGTTTGTGATTTGCCAGGATTCCTAATCCGTTTAACTTTTCAGCTACTTCCCGGGTGCTTTTTGTAGAATTATTTGTTACAAACACATAAGGAATATTTTTTTCTGCTAATTGCTTTACAAAAGGAATTGCTTCAGGAATAACCTCATTCCCTCTGTAAACAGTCCCGTCTAAATCAATAAGATATCCTTTATATTTCTTCACATTATTACCTCTCTATCTCGATTACATCATACCTATTTTAAGACGCTTGACTGACCGATGTTTATTCTGAGTTAGCAGCTATCCGCCATTGACAGCATTTATCTCCATCAACCAGCAGCGCTTTTGTCTTAATTTCCTGATTCGGAAACAAGGCTTCATACATTTCTTTTTCATGCTGGCACATCACAGGATAATCCCTTGCCACTTCTAAAAAAGGGCAATGAAAATTATTTAATTGAAAGCCTTGCGCACCTTTATCTTCTGCTTGAAACATATAGCCGCTCCGATTTTGAAAATCCTTTAACGCAGCTACTTTTTCTTCCGTTGTAGAACAGGAATCTAAAAGCTTCTTTAATTGCTCTTTTTCCTTCGTTGACTGTTTTTTTAAAAGCTTGCTGATTAGCTGTTTTCCCTGTAATGCTTCTAAATCATGGAGCAGGTCTAAAGAGAGTTCTTTATAGCGATTAGGGAAACTTTCTTGACTTTTCTCTGTTAAACGATAAGTATGATACGGCCGTCCAATCTCTTTTTTATGCTGCTGCACCTCAATAAATCCCTCTTGCACAAGCGTATGAATCTGCTTCCGGACAGCTGTTTCTGAGATAGTAAAATGGGCCATCAGTGTATCCATCGTTATCGTACCCTGTTCTTTCAATACCTGGATAACCTTATCCTTTGTCGAGACACGTTTCCCCATCCGCTTGCCCTCCCCTTTTAAACATACATTTTATTTATTTGAAAAAGCATTTGCTACGCCTAGTTCATTCTGCAGATATGTATGAATCCGCTTTGAAAAATAGGTAAATACCTCTGCGTGCTCTTCAAAAAACTGCTCCAGACTTTGATGATCGATTGCCTGATATTCATGTACTAAAGGTTTACGCCAATGAATCAGAGCTTTATATACTGCTTCTTCCTCCGCAGGAATAACTTTTTCATCTGTTAAGATGTCAATAATATCCTCGTAACTACCCGGATCCCTCATAATAAAACCGTCTATCATCATATTTCCTACATCCAGCACACCTTCGATAAAGACATGCGCCATGCGCTCCAACGCAAGATATTCTACTGGGCTGTGATAGGAATGATTCTTTAACGTATCTAAAATCTCATTCATAAATGTCAATGTCTGATTAATTTTTTCCTGATCTACAAAATACATTATGATTCCCCCAAAAACGTCTATACTAAAGGATGTTTCCATACTACTATTATCATATCATAATTTGTAATGTATTTTCACTGAACTTTCTTGATAAAGTATAGAATTAAGAAGCGAATCTTTCCTTCTTTTTCAAAAAACGTGATATAGTAAGTCTAATACGTGTGAAGGAGATAAATGCCGGATGGAAAAGCGAGATATTTTAAAAATGGATGCCACGGGTATAGCATCCGCAATTAAAAAGAAGCATCTAACCTCTATAGATGCTGTAACAGCTTTTATTGAACAAATCAAAGCGATTAACCCTTCCATTAATGCAGTTGTTGAAGAAAGATTTACTGAAGCGCTGCAAGAGGCTCAGGAAGCAGATGAACTGCTGCAGAATAATGGGGCTCTGGGTAAATTACACGGAGTTCCCATCAGCATCAAAGAGTGCTTTCATGTGAAGGGAATGAAAACTACAGCAGGCTTAGAACACCGTCAGGACCTTATTTATCAAGAGGATGCAGAAGTTGTTCAGCAATTAAAGCAGGAGGGCGCTATTATACTCGGAAAAACAAATACGCCTGCACTTTGCTTCTGTCAGGAAACGGATAATAAGTTATATGGCAGAACAAATAATCCCTGGGACATCACCAAAACCGCTGGAGGCTCCAGCGGTGGTGAAGGTGCGCTGCTTGCTTCCGGCGGGTCTGCTGTCGGGATTGGTTCAGATATTGGCGGTTCCATTCGTTTTCCATCTCATTTTAATGGAGTTATCGGTTTCAAACCCGGGAAGGATACCATTTCCACAGAAGGCCATTTTCCGTCTGTCCAGCATGAACTGCAGCATCGGATGCTGACAGTCGGGCCAATGGGGAAATCTGTAGAGGATATGCAGCTTATTTATGAAATTTTATCTCCAAGCCACTTCAAGCATCAGACATTGCAGGAATTTAAAATAGAAATATTACCAGCTAATCCAGGCTATCCGCTTTCCACAAGAACAGGGAATTTATTAGGGCAGCTGGAAAATTTTCTTGAAAGAATTTACAATGTCCAGCAGGTGATGCCGCCTTATTTTAGGGACAGTGCCTTAATATGGCAGGAAATCATGTCGATTAATGGAAGTAAATTGGTTGAAGATGAAGCTTTTAATAATGACCGCTCCGGATTAGTGCGTTCCTTTTTAAAAGAGAAACTGAGACAGCGTACGAATGTCCACCCATATTTATCCTGGGCCATTATTGGAGCAAAAATGTTTAAACCTTCGCAAAAAAGAGTCCGGGAAATAATGGATATCATTCAGCAGGGTGACGAGCTGTTAAAAACATATTTAGATAAAAGGCTGCTGATAATGCCCGTGTATTATCAGTCCGCATTAGATCACGGGCAGGTTTTTAAAGAGATTTTCTCTATCCGTAAAACCTATTTGCAATACATGCCTTATACTGCCTATGCGAATGTATGGGGGCTTCCTGCTCTGACTATTCCAGTTGGAGAAGACGAGAAAAACATGCCCATCGGCGTACAAATTATCAGCAGTATTGGTAATGAGGATGCCATTTTTCGTCTGGGTAAATTACTTACGAAACGCTTTCGCGGGTATAAGCTGGCAGAGGTGACAGACAGGTAATTATTAGAAGGCGTGATTTCCCTCCATCTGCACAAACTACAAACTAACGGGAGGGAAATAACGATGCCAAAAAAAGATTATCAAGAGCATTCAACCGTTCAAAAACAGCATGATGCCCTCATTCCAGAGGAATTTCCCGAGGGGCCTTTTGGATCTGATATTCGTGAACATGACTTGGTTTCTGGAAAGTCAACAGATTGGGAAGAAGGCCAGCAGCGCACAAGTGCCTTCACCTACGCAGACAAAAAACAGCATAAAAAGCTGCAACGAAGAGCTCCCGGAGCCCATCCTCTCGAAGAAAAAGATAATTAAAGCTTTCCTGCTGTATAAAAAAAGAAGTTCAAAATGTCTTCTTAGCCATAAGAAGATAGATTGAACTTCTTTTATTTCTGCATCTTTTTCAAAACAAAATAAGCACAGCCGAAATTACAGTATTCATAAATATAATCCTGAAAACAGCTGATTTTCGCATCTATTGGTGCTTTGGCATGATTATCATGATAAAACCCTTTTAAACGAAGCTGTTCATACGCCCAATCGCCTACGATAAAATCATATTTTGATAAAACCTCTGAATAGCGCTCTTTCACAGCTTCTGCTTCAAAGCCTTCTTTATTTTCTTCAATTAATTCATATGTTTTCCCATTTAACTCAATCATAAGAGAATAGTCACACTCCTTATCAATTATTCTTAGTTTATCACAGAAACAGTTAGAAAAACCAGAAAAAATTACCTGCATGATTTACGCTTGTTTTCCAAAACTAAGATGTAAGAAATAGTTCTTGGAAAGGAGACTTAAAGATGAAAAAAGGATTTGGAATCATTTTATTAAGCCTTGTTATAACGCTTGCAGCTTGTGCAACAGATCAAAATAACTCCGATTCTGACCCATTAGATCCAAAAAACAGAAACCCGGAGATGGAATCAAACACGAATTCGCCATCTCGTGATCAGCTTGGTTTTGTCCGTTATACACAGGATGAATTTAATCAAGATAATACATCAGAACCAAAAGAGATTCATGTAGACCGGGAAGAGATGGCTGATATGATTACCCGCATTTTATTACAGAACCCTGATTTTAAAGAAGTAGCCACGCTTGTAACGGATGAAGAAGCTTTGATTGCTTTTGAAGCTTCAGATAACCTATCCAAAGAAATGGCAATTGATAATGCAGAAAAAACAGCAATGTCTGTACTGCCTGGCTATTATACGATTCATGCTTCTAATAACAGAAGCTTGATTCAAAACATTGAAACCCTGCATTATTCTGTGACGGAGAATGAAGATGTAGATACCGGGCCTCTGGTACAGGAAATTGTCGACACGATGAAGAAGGATGATTAAAAAATACTTATCCCATAAGGAGGTGATTTATCTGGCTAGAATTCGCACTACGGTCCTGATTATGTGCTGCTTTCTTACCTTTATGCAAACCACCGCTGTTGTCCATGCAGAATCAGAGGATCAAATATATACAGACCGCATGGCTCTATTCAAAAAGGTAGAAAGCCTTACCCAGGTCCCTTGGTATTATTTTGCTGCAATGGATAATTACGAACGTAACACACTCTCTTCCTCAGAAGAAGAAAAGGTTATTTCCATACAATTTGAAGAGACCGCATGGTTTGGGCTGGGAAATGCAGCTAAATCAACAGAACAGGGAGTTATCAGACAATTTGGCGGAATCGGTAAAGACGGAAATGGTGATGGCCAGGCAGATCCCGATGATCCTGAAGACATCCTTTATACGATGGCAAATCATATCTTAGCATATGGTCTGCATAAGGATGATGTTAAAATCGCACTCTGGGAGCATTATAAACGTGACTTGACTGTCCAGACAATCATGAACACCGCCAAAGTGTTTCAAAATTTTGGCGAAATCAACCTGACAGATCGTGCCTTTCCTTTAGATACAGATTATAATTACAGTTACCGCAGTACGTGGGGAGACCGCCGCGGTTTTGGCGGCTTGCGCATTCATGAGGGGACCGATATCTTTGCATCCTACGGCGTCCCTGTCCGCTCAACAACCTATGGTGTGGTCGAAATGATGGGATGGAACTTATATGGAGGCTGGCGTATTGGTATACGGGATATCTATAATATTTATCATTATTATGGACATATGAGCGGCTATGAGGATGATGTAAAAGTAGGCCAGGTAGTAAAACCGGGAGACGTGTTAGGCAGCGTCGGATCTACTGGTTACGGCCCTCCTGGAACTTCTGGAAAATTCCCGCCGCACCTGCATTATGGCATGTATAAAGATAATGGATACAGTGAATTTTCATTTGATCCTTATCCTTATATCTCGAAATGGGAACGGATGGAGAAAAATAATTAATAACAATCCTATCCGTGAAAAAGGTGTGTATCCCAGTTGTAAAACAGGATACACACCTTTTTAAATAAAATATTGAGGATAGCCGCTCCAACGGGTTTCATGGAATGAATAACCTTCGACCCCAGAAATACACTACACTTTCCGTCGGCTTAAGCTAAGCCGTTACCCGCGGAAAGCGACTTCCCGGAGCGGACATCTACTCGGCAAGAATACCAGTATTTTAAAGACCAATTTATTCTCTTGGCTTTTCTTAAGTTTAAATAAGAGTAACACTTATCCTTTACTTTTCTGGACAGCGTTCCAAATACTAGCTGCTAATCCGCCCCATATCACAACAATACCGATAATCATTACAATGATAGCTGAAGCACCCATACGCATCTTCCCTCCTATTTATCTTCATAATCGGATAGAGAATTTTCTGACCTCCATTTCAAAGCTGCCAGGATAATTCCAAGAACTAACACACCTACTACTACGGCCCAGCCTGTATTATTGATAAAGGCATTCGAGTAATTTTCATAGTTCCCGGTATCTGTATCAAACTCTCTTAATAAATTCTGCTTAAACAGCCCAAACATCATATAACCCATAACTACTGGTGTAATCATAGCTAAGCTGATTGTCCACCAGGAACCTAAACGGATATCTGAAATTTCATTAGCATGATTTTTAAGCATATTGGTTTTACGAAGAATCCAGGCAATCAGGACAACTTCGACAAGACCGATCATGGCAACTCCGAACTGGTTAATGAAATAATCGACATTATCTAAGAAGTACAAGCCACCTCTGGAAGCATATAATAAGGAAATCAATGCTGCGAGACCGCCTCCGAAAAGAACGGCTTTCGATCGTGTGATTTTAAACTTATCTACCAATGCTGCTACATACGCTTCTGTAATGGACATAAGAGATGTAATTCCGGCAAGCGTCAATGAGATAAAGAAGAGCGCTCCGAACAATCCATTAAATGCCGGCAACTCATTGATAATGGCCGGAAAGACAACAAAAGCAAGACCGACCCCGCCAGCGACGACATCATCCACACTGACACCGGCAGAAAATGCCATAAATCCTAATATTCCAAACACCCCAATTCCCGCTAATAATTCAAAGCCGGAATTTCCAAAACCAACAATAAATGCATTATTGGTAATATCAGATTTTTTAGGGAGATAACTTGAATACGTAATCATAATTGCAAAAGCAATCGATAAGCTGAAGAAAATTTGTCCATATGCTGCAATCCATACACTTGGTGACAAAATTTGACTGAAATCAGGTGTAAAGAAGGCATTCAATCCATTCATTGCTCCTGGCAGCGTGACTGCTCTTATTACAATAATAATAAATACGATGAGAAGCAAAGGAATAAAAATCCGGTTTGCAACCTCGATTCCTTTTTTTACACCGCGGAATAAAATTCCCAGCACCAATAGCCAAACAATCACTAACGGAATAACTACTCCCGGTACCAATCCGCCTATTTCCCCAGGAATCTCCGCCAATTGAAGATGCTCCCCAAATAAAAATCCTTCTGTATCTTCTCCCCAAGACAGATTAAACGAAAAGATAGAATAAGATATTGCCCAGGCAATAATTACCGAATAATATGTTGAAATAACAAAAGCAACAAGTACTGCCCACCATCCAATAAACTCTGTTTTCTTATTCATTTTTCGAAATGTCAAAGGTGCAGAACCCCGATACTTTTGACCCATGGTAAATTCCATAATTAAAATTGGAATACCCGCAGTCAGTAAAGCAAATAGATAAGGAATAAAAAATGCTCCGCCGCCATTTTCATAAGCAACAGCAGGAAATCTCCATATATTTCCTAAACCAACTGCTGATCCGACAGCCGCTAAAATAAACCCCGCCCTTGTTCCCCATTGTGATCGACTCTCCATCCATCATAACCCCCTTTTTTAATGAATAACAACAGAATGAAAGCGCATTAAATAAGAATAATAACAAAAATCATTACTTTCAGACTATTCATCTTGTATTATAGCTTTTTTGACATTTTTGTCAAATATCTAATTATGGAAATAGCAGGATTTAATTGCAATACCCTTATTACATCATAAAAGGCTTGGAATACTAAAATGTATTCCAAGCCTTCTGTTAAGATGCCTTCTTTTTATTTTTATTAATCAGGAAATGAGTAATCCAGACAATCCCAGCCAAAAGAACAAGCGTTACAGTTAAAGCTAACCACGTAGAATGAGTTAGTCCAATAACCAAGAAACCAATCAAAGCAGTAAAAGCAGCAATGAAAGCATAAGGCAGCTGTGTAATAACGTGGTCTATATGGTGCGCCCCGGCTCCGGTTGCAGATAAAATTGTTGTATCAGAAATAGGTGTACAATGATCACCGAACACTGCTCCGGCTAATACAGCCGCTAATGCAGGTAAAAATAGCCCCATATCTGTGTTCGCCATAACCTCCGCTGCAATCGGAAGCATAATGCCAAAAGTTCCCCATGATGACCCGGTTGCCAAAGCCATTAAACCGGCAATAATAAACAGAATAGCCGGCAGAAAATCTGCAGAAATAGAGGAATTATTTACTAAACCAGCTAAATAGCTTCCAGTCTCTAAAGCACCGATAATCGAACCAATCATCCACGCAAGAACGAGAATATTAATTGCAGGAATCATGGTTTTAAAGCCTTCAATAAAAATACGTCCCATGTCTGAGCGCGGTTTTCTTTGCTGCATATGAAAAATAATAGAAGTAAGAACAGCTGCAACACCGCCAATAATTAAGGAAAGATTAACATTCGTATTGGCAAAGGCATCAAGGATAGATGCGCTCCCTTCTGTTTCCATAATCCCTGTCACAATCATAGCAAGGACGGTAACAATAAATAAGACAATGATAGGAACAATTAAATGAAATACTTTTCCATCCTTATGCGGATCAAAAATATCACCTAAATCCCCAGAAACCTGATTTCTTTTTGGATCCAGCAGTTCTCCCTTTTCTTTTGCTCTTTTTTCATGCGTGCGCATCGGACCGATATCAAAATGAAAATACGCCACAATAAACACCAGAACAATCGAAGCAATCGCATAAAAGTTTAATGGAATCATTTGTATAAATGCTTCAATCGGCTGCAAATTTATAATTCCATTTGCTGCAAATAACCCGCCTAAAATACCAATAATATAGGCTCCCCAGCTTGATATAGGTGCGATTACGGTAACGGGAGCAGAACTGGAATCAATGTAATATGCCAGTTTCGCCCGGGAAATTTTTTGCCTGTCTGTTACAGGTCTTGCAATCTGTCCAACTGCTAAGCTGTTAAAATAGTCATCTATAAAAATAATCAATCCAATTACAGCAGTCATGATTTCCGCACCGGTACGTGTTTTCACCCGACGCAGCATCCAATCTCCAAAAGCTTTAGCCCCGCCAGAAGCTTGGAGAAACGCAGTAAGCACGCCCAGAAAGAGAAGAAAACTGATTAATAATAGATTCCCCATCTCCAAGGCTCCATCTGCATAAAAAATTGTATAAAATACCGTCCATATTTCTTTTAATGTTCCCCATATATGGAAATCATTTAATAATAATGCTCCTACAACAATCCCTGTTCCTATTGAGATAAGAACCTTTCTTGTTAACACCACTAATATCAGCATGACAATTGCAGGTATCAGTGACCAAAACGTACCTTCCATGTTAAGACCTCCAACGATTTATTTTCGAGCTGAGTATTTAAGCATTTTGAATAAGGTCAACGACGCGTAATGAATAATGGAAACTGCAGTTCCTTTTGAAATAATTACGTGCATATAACCGATTCGAAATAGGAAAGTAAGACACAGGGATATCTATCATACTCAAGTACTGTTTCACAGTAAAAACATATACAAATTACCCTTTAAAAACGCAAAAAAACAATGATAGAAAATAACCTATCATTGTTTCACCAATTCACGTTATCCTCCATTTCGATCAGTAGTTCTCCATGTAAATCATTACATGACAGCATAATACTTTTTCAGTAATATGCCAGCAATATAAAGCATGACCTCTTTATATACTTCGGCAAACTATCCTTTCTCCAGCAATCTTCGTTGTCATTCTCCTGCCGGATACTCATCTAATCTGCGCCTCTACCTCACCGATCTGATAAGGTTTTTATTCAATTATAAATATCTTCTCAACTAATTTGTACTATACTACATATTCAGTCGCTCTGCAAATCATCTTTTGGTACGGCAATATCAGGAGCATTTCCATCCCCGCCATAGAAATCAGGCACTTTTCCCATAATTGCGCCTCCATCTAAATAAAGCTCGGTATGTACAGTTCTAACTTCGGAGGTAAATGGCACAATAATTTGTACATCTGCTTCTACATTGATATACAGGGAAACCCAAGCTCCATTAATCCCAAATTCTTCTTTATCCTCGACCACATTTGTCCGCACTGCTCCAACCACTTCCATATTAATAGGAATTTTAGGACCTAAATTAGCCAGTACAGAATTTCCCGTTACTTGCCCTAAAGGAATCTCAATCAGCGTAGGATCAATCTGTACCCTGCCATCCGCACCGCCCTCATAGTCATAAGGCTCATGCAGATTATGCTCAAATTCAAGCTGCTCCCCCCGATTCACATGCGCAAAATACTCCTCTACCCGGTCAGTAGCTACCCGGTTGATTTCACTGATAACTGCAGGATCTCGGTTATATGTTACTAAATTTCCTTCATTGTCATAGGTAATGTTCAGGATATCCTCAAATCCATATTCCTCTACATAATATACAGCGGAGTTAATCGCTCTCGTAGCAAATTCATCCGCTTTTCGTTTGGCAATATCAATAACAATCGGTTCAATTTTGACGTTTATCAAATAAAAACTAAAGCCCACTACTGCAAAGAATAAAATTAACGTCAGCATCAGAATGGAGCGTCGAGAGGGGGGCATTCTTCTTTTTCTTCCCGTTCGCTTTCGAAATCGATATCTTCTTTTAAGTTTCAATGCAACAACCCCCTTCGTAATAATTTATGCAATTATGGAAGGGAATTAGAACAAAGGAAAATGGATTGGTTTTACATGTAAAAAGACACTTCTTCTGTCCCCTGCAAGAACAAAAAAAGTGTCTTTCCATGTATTATGATATTTTAAGCAATGCTTCTTTTCCTGTCATCCCGACTTCCCAGCCGTGCTCCTTCGATGCATCTGTTATTTTCTGCAACGGAGCGTTCAGCAATTGATCAATGGTTCTTACTCCCATTGCCCGGCCGGCGATAACGTTTCTTTCTTTCAGCTTAGGTATTTCATTAAAAATATCCACATCGAGCGCTGCACACATAATATACCCTACATCATTGCTGATTGTTAATAAGGTTGTTTGCGGCAATTCCACACTCACTGCTGTAAAAATAATTCCATCCACCTCAAGAGGTTCTACCGTAATCATAAAAATGCCCCCTCTGTTTTTCTCTCGTGATAAGTGTATGCAGAGGGGCTAAAGAACGTCACACATAAAACGAAACTTCACTCAGCGGGAATTTTCGGACGGCTCTCCGTGATAGAATGGAAATGAATCAATGCTGTTTGACAGCATATACTAATAAGTCACGCAAAAATTCCGGGACAAAATATTGTTTTTTTGCAGAACGGGCAATTTCCGGCAGGAGCTGGCCAAAAGTAAAAGTATCTGCAGTAGCAACATAGTATACTTTGTCTGGATGAATAGGGTAACCATCTTCAGTATACACCCGCTTCACATACACTTCCCCATTCCGATGAAAGGCTGTCTCGACCTGAATGCCTGAAAAAATCATTTTCCCTAAGATTTCCCCGCGGAAACCAAAGCCCTTTAATTTTAATTCTGTAAAAGCAGGAGATAATGCCGCTCTGACCGTTTCTATGATTTGATCCCCCTTTAAATCCACAAGGACGGGATTGATTGGATGAGGGCAAATTCGGTGTATATCCCCTTTTGTGATTGCCCCGGCAGGCAGCGAATCTAACAGCACGCCAGCATTCAGCATAGCTATATCCGCATTGGTCCATCTTCGGAGCACTTTAGTCAGTGAATCAATAATGGGGGTTTCTCCAAACCAGTTTACTTCCAGCGGCTTTTCTACACTTGCTACCGCCTGACCCAGATATTGGTCAGCCTGTTGTAATAGCTGCTGTAAATGTTCTTCCGTCTCCAAATCCTTTCCTGTATCCTGCAGACTGATTGCTGCTGCTTCCTTCGAAATTACTTTTTTCTCCTTATGATCCCAAATAAGCTCCACTTCACCGATATAGTAGCAATGCTTTCCCGCTGCAGTGATTAAGGTCTGATTTACCAGTTCACCCTCTTTTAACAGATGATGCGTATGTCCCCCGATAATCACATCAATTGCCGGATAACGCCGGGAAATCTCCTGGTCAACGGAAATTCCTAAATGGGAAAGAAGCACAATAATATCCGATTCTTTTTTCAAGTCTTCTATATAACGTTCAATAATGTCAAATTCATTTTCTACATGCCAGTCAAGCAGCTCGTAAAAGGCATTAAACGGTGCCGTTAAACCTAAGACACCTATCCGTATCCCGCTTTCTGTCATAAAAGTGTGTGTCCGCTTCAGCCAAAATGGCGTCAATTCATCTCTGCTGAATAAATTACTGCAGACCACTTGGAAATCGGCTTTATCATATAATTGATATAATTCTTGATGGGAAAGCGTTATCCCCTCATTGTTTCCCAGCGTCACGATATCATAGCCTGCTTCATTCAGCAGCTCCACATTGGCTAACCCATTTGAAGCTTCTGTAATTGGATGAGAGCGGTCAACGTGGTCTCCTATATCCATTGTAAAGGCAGCTTCATTATTCTCTTTCCGCAGGCCCTGCTTTTCTTTTAAAAAGGCTGTTACTCTAGGCCATTGTTCAAAATGACTATGTAAATCATTTGTATAGTAAAAGTAAACTTTCTCTTCTGACATACTTCATCGCCCCTAACCAATTCCTTGTAAAATCATGCGAATCCCCATCACAATTAATAAGATTCTCAAAAGCAGCTCTAAGAGCGAACTTGAATTTTTTTGATTGGTGAACGCACCCAGTTTGCCCCAATCCATTCCCCCGGTATAAAGAAAAGCACATATGCCCACTCTATGTTGCCAAGCGCAACAGCAGGTATAATTTGAAATTTATATGTATATATTTCCGTTCCCATTTCCGCCTGGCGAAATTCTTTTTCAGAAGCATCTACATTTCGTGGTTTTTTTCCTTTTAACTGCCGAAAAAAAAGAATAACGAATACCACCAGCAAACCAACTTTCTACTGTAATCATATCACATTGCTGGATAGATGAAAGCGAGGGAGTTTTTTACAAACGCATTGATTTTATTTTATATAGAAGAATCCATGTTCCAAGATAAAACTGTTTTTTTAAATAGGTTTACGAAAGGGTTTCCTCCAAATATACTTTTTCCCTATTGCCAAAGCAATCTTCCAAAGTTAAAATTAAATTAGTTTGTTAATTAATTTAATTATCTTAGTTGGTATCTTATTAATTTTTAAGATTACTTCTCTACAATAAAAGCATCAAAAGCTTTACGATTACAACTAATCTAAAACACATTGCGTTGTTTTTCAAACTGAAGGTGAGAAAATGAATATTCAAGTAAAAGAAGTCGTAAACGGCTGGAAAGAATACACACTAACCAATGATACGATTGAAATTAGTATTCTGGATTATGGAGGAATCATCACAAAATTATATGCACCAGATCGAAATGGAAACGAGGAAAATATTGTATGGACTTTTAAAGATTATCATGATTATGAAAATAACCCATTATATTTAGGTGCTTTGATTGGCAGAGTTTCTGGACGAATACCTGACGGGCGATTAAGATTAATCAGCAGAGCTGGCAGCTGGAAAAAAATGAAGGTAACCATCATCTGCATGGTGGAACAAGCAAGAACGAATTGTCTATACATTATCAAGCCGTTCCAGATGCAACAACCGCCCTTTCTTTAACAAATCATAGTTATTTTAATTTAACCGGAAATGTGCAAAATTCTATTTATCAGCATCATGTCACTATGCCGGACAGCACCATCATAGAATTGGATAAAAATCTGCTGCCTACCGGAAAGCTTCTGGATACGTCAAATACAGCATTCGATTTTCGATATGGAGCTCGCTTGGGAGAAGGGGTGCATTCATTATCTGAATCTGAACAATTAGCTTTAGCCGATGGATATGATCATTATTTTTTATTTAAGAACGCTAAAAACAGAATAGAAATTTATGAGCCCACCTGTGGGAGAACCTTATCTATAGAAACGAACCAGCCTGGTATGACGATGTATACTGCGAATCAGGGTTCACAAGGATATCTATTAGAAAATGGGACTGCCCCAGCTCATTATGGGGTTTGTTTTGAGACTTCCAATACACCTTTAGCACTCTATCAAGATAGACTGCCGTCCATCGTTGTAAAAGCAGGTGATGTTTATAACAAATCAACTACCTTTACATTTGGCACGAATTAGCTTTCTGATTTTATCAATGCACGAAATAACCTTCCAAAAAAAGCGAATCCGATTGAACAGGATTCGCTTTTTTTGGAAGATGACTCGTTTCCCTTCTGAAGTTAAGCCATATTCCTATATGATTCTTTCGTTATTTTGTATTGAAGCGGCTCACCTGCCGTAAAGCGCTTTGCTTCTTCCAGCATGAAAGCCCCTAAACGAGCCCTCTCATTACCAGAACTTCCTGCTATATGCGGTGTTAAAACAACGTTAGGCAGAGTGTATAATTTGGATTGTTCCGCTGGCGGTTCTGGATAAGTCACATCTAAAACAGCTGTAATATCTGTACGTTCTTGTAAAACTTCTATCATCTCATCTTCTCGAACAATAGCACCTCTAGCTGTATTAATAAATGTTGCATTTTGCTTCATAGACTGAAAATGCTCTTTTCTAATCATTCCTTTTGTTTCGGGCAAAAGCGGGCTATGTAATGAAACAACATCTGCATGTTTAAAAATCGCTTCTAAAGAACAAAGCTCTACATTTAAATTACTAGCTTCATCTTCGTTTACAAATGGATCATAAGCTAATACATTCAAGTCAAAATGCCGTAATAAATCCGTTACTTTCCTGCCGATTTGACTCAAAGAAATAATACCTGCCGTTGCTTGATAATTGCCGATTAGCGGCTGATACATACCATTAATATAATTTTTTTCCTCTTTTAGCCATCTGGATAGCTGCCAACCGTTTTTTAAAGAAAATAGAATTTCACTTAATGTAAATTCTGCTACTGGAATGGCATTTGCCTGATTAGCTGTGGTAACTTTTATGTCTCTTTCCCATATCTCGTCTGATAATAATTTCTTCATTGTTCCAGCTGCATAAAAGATGGCTTCTAAAGATGGCGTTTTTTCTAAAAACGATTGATCAAATACCGGAGCACCCCATCCAGAGAAAATAACCTCTGCTTCTTTTAATAAATTACCTTCTTCTTGATAATTATATTTGGTCAATGGTTTTCCAATAACATCAATATATTGCGAAATCTCTCTTTGTATATCAGGTGTATAGACTTTTTCAAACAAATTTTCGTCCATTATAAACAGACCTTTTCTCATATGTTTTCACTCCTTTGACCGACGCATTGCAGAAATACTGCTGCTTGTTTTTTGTTTCTGAAACAGTTTAATAAGCGGTCCAATAATCAAAGCTGATATAATGGTTCCTTCTCGAACACCCTGAACAGAACCAAATACGATAAACGAAATAAACATTGCTAAGCATACCAAACTTATATCAAAATAAAGCTTTACCTTTCCAAACTCCTGTGAAGTTTTGTAAGAAATCACTTTTACAATTCCTTCAGCCGGATTATTTACCACTTGTGCCTTCAACTGTATCACCGTGCTAAATGCAATAATAACACAGCCAATGACAACCATATTTAATTGAACCCAGTAATAAGGTTGCGGGATATGAATAAGGAGATAAGACCAAAAATCAATAGCTATTCCTAATATTGGCCCTACTAATAATTGCAAATACTGAACTCTGGGAAAATTTTTGCCCATCATTATTATTTCGATTAAGACAAAAAGAAGATTAAACAGCATCGTCAGCATTCCAAAACTAATAGGTAAGAATAGACTAAATGCATATGGCGGACTCGTAATAGGAGTAGTACCGAGATGTGCAAGTGTAACCAGACTAATGCCGAGTCCCATAATGAAAAGACTCAGCAAGAAAAGCCCATAAGATTTTAATAGATTGGATTGTGCCAAATACATACACTTCTTTCCATAAATATTCCGATATTTTAATAGCTGCCTTTTTATTTTTTTGAACATAGATAGTTAGCGATGGAAAAATAAAATCCTGTTTTATGGACGTTTCTCTCCCTGTCCTGGACAATCTCATTCCATATTTTTAATAAGCAGCGGCACTTTTTTTCCGTAAATATCTAGTAATTTTTTATTGTGTTCATCTGAACCAGTAATATTTCCACTCAGAAATACTGGTGGAACTTGCCCTGTTTTGATAAGTAAATCAGTGACTTCTGCTAAAATAGCTTGAAGAATCGAAATGCCAATCACAGAGGACGATGGGGCAAAACGAATACCTGTGTCAGAATTACTTAACATTGCGTCTCCAACCTGTACATGGTTATCTATTGTATAATCGCAGACATCTTTCAAGTATAACCCGTCTTCATGTCTGGAAGGCTGCTGTTCAGCATATGCTGTACTGGTTAATGCCACTGTAACAGCTCCATGTTCTTTCCCATATAATACGACATCTATTGGAACTGGGTTGATGCCTGAAGTAGAAATGACAATTAGCACATCCTTCTTAGTAATGGAATATTCCGCTAATAATGGACGAACATATCTATTTTTTCTTTCTTTTTGAGAAGATGCTGCCCCGCCTTGATGAAGCATCAATTCGTCAATCAATATAGGATAAATCGGTGCAAGTCCTCCTGCACGATAGAATACTTCCTCTGTTAAAATATGAGAATGACCACATCCGAATAAATAAACTACTCCGCCATCATTTATTTTATCTGCGATTACTTCACTCACTTTCTGCATAACGTTTGTTTCTTTATTAAACGTATTTTCAAGCTGCTCTTGTACTTTTTGATAATACTTCTTTATCATCATAATCCCCCTTGAATAATTGGTTTAAAGTTTGAAACGGCCTTCTTATCCATTGGTTATTCTCCATTTAAGAGGCAGCCCTTCCTTTCTCTTAAATGGAGATAATCATTCTAGTTTAAACGCGATGCATTCTATCTTTATATTTTTCGATTAATGACTCATTGTATTCTCGGCCGCCTTCCACGTTGGCGCTTTTCATTATCGGCGGTTCGATACCTTTTTTCACTAGATTTTCGATTGCTTGTAAAACAACACTATCAAGTAAGTAAGCTGCTGAAATAGAAGATGTAGGACCTGTTTTCATTCCATATTCCGGTATATCTATTCCGCAGTCTCCAGGGTCTCCACAGTTATCCAGGACCACATCGGCAAATTCATATAATTTTTTTCCGCTTGAGTGCAGGCTTTTCGCATTTTGAGAATCTTTTAAATTTGTAACAACAATCAGCTTATTCCCTTTTTCTTTTATATATTTAGCCATGTCAATGTGCAAAGGGTTTTTCCCAGAATTGGATATAAAAATAAAACAATCCTCATCCTGCTGGTCGACTAAACGAATAAACGCATCACCAACCCCTTCAATTACCTCAAACCAGCCATTGATTCCGTAAAACTCTTTGATAGCCTTGGAGTTAACGAATCCTCCTGCCCGGCCAGCAACTTCAATGGCAGCTGCGAAAGAATGTCCCGAGCCAAAAGATTGAATAATACCTCCCCGTTCAACCGTTTCTGTCAGGATATCGGCTGCTCTTTCAATATTCTCCCGTTGCTCTGTTCGTATTTTCTTTAAAATATAATCTATTTTCGCATAAAATTGGTCGACATAGTTCACTGCATTCACTCCTCTTACTTATCGCTTGGCTTTATTCAAAAATACTTCAATGCTTGTTTCCGGGTCATCTGGCACCATTTGAGCTGTCACCTTCACCCCGCTGTTAAGAAGTGTTTGAATCGCTTTCTCTTCATCTGCTGAGAGACTTACTGATTTTTTGATTTGCACTGTATCAAAACGATTGGAAAGATTTCCGATATTGACCTGTGGCAGCTCCAATCCTTCCTCCTGCAGACGAACTAGGATTTCTGGTGATTTAACAACCAGTAAAACACGCTGTCCCTGATAGTTGCCTGCTTTAATATTTGCGGCTGCTTTTTCAAATGGCAAAATAGATGTATTTACTCCTGATGGTGCTGCCATTCTTAATACCGCTTTCTCATGATCACTGGCAGCAATGATATCATCTATTACCATAATTCTGTTTACCCTTAAACCAGTAGACCATCGAGTAGCTACCTGTCCATGAATTAATCTATCGTCAACTCTTACATGTACAATTCCTTCCATTTCTATCTCTCCTTATGTTGTAAATATTTTTAAATTATAAGCAATAATCCCAAGTGCCATTAGAATAAAGACAACGCGTGTTGAATTTAACTTTTTCTTACCCAGCATCCAATAAGTGACTGCAACAACAAGAACTGGACCTAGGGATGGCAAAATTTGATCAGCAAGCTCTTGTATAGAAAGTGTAACTTCCCCTTGCTGGAACTCATATCCAAAAGTTGCTGTAACCACCGTTGGGATAAGCGCACCTACAACGGTAATTCCAAGGATATTAGCAGCTTTTGTAAGATTCTTTAACCTGCCGCCTATTTCGGTTACGAGTCTCACACCTTCTTGGTATCCGGACCAAACAAAGAAACGCATGGCACCAAGACGAATAAATCCAAACACAATCCAAAGAATCAAACCGATTGGGTTTCCTTCAAGTGCTAAATAGGAAGCAATGGAACCTATGATGGTAGTAGGTATAACAAAGAAAAGCGTATCACCAATCCCGGCCAGCGGTCCCATCATACCTGTTTTTAATGAAGCTACTGCTTCCATTGATTTGATTCTTTTCTCTCTTTCAAGAGCTGTATTTACACCTAATATTAAAGGGGCCATCGTATTATTCGTGTTAAAAAATTGCATATGTGTCATGGCAACTGTTTTGCGTTCTTCGGGATCCTTATATAAATTCTTAAGTAACGGCAAAATACTGAAATAATATCCTAACCCTTGAAACTTTTGATAATTCCAGCTTGCTTGTCCAAAGAAAAACCATCTCCAAAATACTTTCTTTAACTCACGATCCATCTTTCGTTTACTCATCGCCCATCCCTCCATTAGCTACCGCAGGATCATTGTTATCATTATTTTTAGTGAACCGCTGATATCCTAAAATTGCCAGAGCTAGTCCAACAAGTGCAGCTCCTAATACAGACATACTTAAATATGCTGCTACGACAAATCCAATAATAAGATAAGGGATATTTTCCTTTACAGGTAAATATCGTAATTATATGGCTATACCTAGTGCAGGAAGCATTCCGCCAGCTACACTCAAACCACTCATCAGCCAATCAGGCATATAGTTCACGATAGATTCTACAAACCTTGCACCAAATACAAGTGCTAAAAACACGGGTATCATTCTAGACAGAGAAGTAGGAAGCAATCCCCATAACCCCATCCTGGCAGCTTTATCAAGGTTCCCTTGTTTGATAAAGGTCTCTGCCCTGTTTTGAAAATACGTGTTTGTAAATCGGGCAAGAACATCGAGCTGAACCATTAACAAGCCAATCGGGATTGCTAAGGATATCCCAAACTCAGCTCCTTCGCCTGAAAAGATAGCAAAAGCTGTACCAATCAATGCACCCGTCATATAATCTGGAATCGATGCACCGCCGAAATTTCCAACTCCAAGCACCAGTAAATTCAACGTCCCTCCGACAATCAATCCTGTTTGCATATCTCCAAGAATCAGCCCGGCAAAAAAACCTGCCATTGTCGGTTTAACAAATCCCATTGTTGTGTTGTTTCCATCATAAATTGCAAATGCTGCATACAGCGTTATTAATAATACTTGCCACCAGACAATCTCCATCCTTACTGCCCCCTATTCATCTAAATCATTATTATTCAATTCAAGTGGATCCGCTTTAAAAATTGCACTTCTTAAAGATTCAATAACCCGATTAAGGTCAGAAATCATAAAATCAGTTTCATCTAAAAAGAGTGTTTCCAAGACTAGCGGCAGATTAACTCCGCTAATAACAAAGGCGTTTTGTTCCATCTCTAATTTATGTGTCAGCGCTACCGCCTGGTTGTAGGGCGTTCCCCCTTTTAAATCAGCAAGAATCACTATTTTTTTATTAGAACGCTTCCATTGTTCCAAATAAGATTCCAATTTTGAGGAAAAATCCTGAACACCAGCTTCGGTAAGTTCGATAATAGAAAGCTCTTCTTGTTCTCCCGTAATCATATCAACTGCTTTTTTTAGACCACCAGCTACTCCATGGTGAGATACTAACAAGATATTCATTTGTCCAACTCCTTTTATAAAGGTTCTATTTTATTGCTGAAATACTCCCAACGCTTATACGTTTCAATATATTCCACCACTCTTTTTTCCAGTAAGTACGTGTATCTGCGTATGAACGCAGTTGGTTTATCGCCTTCAATCTCAAGCAGCTTACTTTCCTCAGACGGCGTCGGGAAACAAATTTCTGTTATTTCTGTCGAATCTGCCTGGAAAAGATTAATTTCAAAATCATGTTTTATTTTTTCATAAATTGAGGAAAATGCTTCTAACTCTCCAATATCTTCCTTAATAAATTCAGATAAAACATAAGAGTATTGGACAAGCAACGGCACATCATCAATCATGCGTACGCGCTTGATTAAGTAAAATGCTTCCTCTTTGTTAATATTTAATTCTTTAGCTATTCGTGGATCTGTCATTTTTTCTACATTTAGTACTCGGACAGATTCTTGCTTCCCTTGATATTTTTCCTGATCAGAAAAACGCACTACTTTTGCTTTTTTCCCTTTGGAAACGTAAGTCCCTTTGCCTTGATAACGTACAAGATAACCTTCCTGTGTCAGCTCCTGTAAAGCCTTAATTACAGTAATACCGCTTACATTGTATTCTCTTTTCAACTCCGCTTCACTGTAAAACTTATCTCCTGGAAGAAACTTTCCGTTATTAATCTTGTAAAGAAGACTTTGCTTGATTTGCAGATATTTTGGAATAGAAATAAGATAACCTCCTAACTAGTTAATCAGTTAATATATTAAGTTAAAATAAAAAAAATAATAGCATTGTTTTCATAAAGTTGATATCTATCCAATTCCCTACACCTTGCAATCAATCCAGGCATTTCGTTTTGCAATAAGCTAGTATTTAAATTTATGTTTGTCCTTTACTTGGCGGAATATGATGTAATTATTGATTGAAGCACTTTTACATCATTCTTTAATTGTTCGATACTATCTTCTTTCACAAATTCCATCATTAAATAACGCATTCCTTGTTGCTTTTCTAGTTGTTGTAAGTACTTTTCCCAATCAGAAATACCTGCTGAAAAAGGATACACAATGACGTTATTTTCAACAAGCTGCCAATGAAAAACATGAACATGGCTAAGCCATTGTCTTACGGTATCAATACTCTTCACATTCTTATTCACTGTTTCAAATGGCGAGGGCTGCCAGTATAAGGAAACGTTTGAATGATTAATTTTCTTCATTAGCCGTATGGCACTATCTGCCGTATCTGTTAAAGTTCGGCCATGATACTCTAGATTAATATGAATTCCTTGTTTTTCTGCTAAATCAGCAATTCGTTTGGCATCCTCTATCACTTTTTCCCATTGTCTTTCTGTTGCTTCGCTTGATCCAATATTTCCAGCCCATACTCGAATGGCAGGAGCCGTCAATTTTTCAGCAGTATCTAAGATAGCTTCAAAAGAAAATGGTTGTTCCTTTACCCCTAGACGATAATAGGAACCATAAGAGATAATATCTATTTCTGCTTGCCGGGTTATATTAGCAGCATACGCAGCATGTTCTAAGTCACCAGGCGGAACATGAATATCGCCGCCCCATTCTATTCCTTGTATATCCGTATTTTTAGCAGCTTCTATTATTTCTTCTACAGATAAGTTTCTAAAGGTTACAGAACATAAGCCTATTTGAAACATCCTTTTCCTCCTCTCAAATTTATTTTTCTTTCCTGTTAGTCCACTAGAAAAAATAACTTACCGTTTTATAGCATCTAAATCGCTTCTATTTGTATGCTGTTTTTTAATAGCTTTCTTTTAACAACTTACGCTTATCATACGAAAAATTTTTTTAGCTGTCTTATTAAAGGCGGAATAAAATTCTCAATTTCGGAAATAAACTTTTGAAGGTGTATACCTTCTTTTTTTAAATAAACTAAAAAAAGAATATACTAAATATCAGCATATTCTTTCAGCTATCTGACTCCTTTGTATATTGATATTTATTCCTGAATTTCTGAGGAGAGATATTCGTATACGCTTTAAATTTTCTATAGAAGGTAGAAATTGCTTCAAAACCTACTTCAAAACAAATAGATGCAATATCATTATTGGTTTCCATGAGTAATTTTTTGGCAATTTCCATTCTTACTTCATTTAAATATTTCATCGGTGTCATATCATATTGATCTTTAAAAATCGTATTGATATGTCTGGTACTTATCCCAAGCTTTTGAGAATAATCATTGGCATCTCTAATTTCAAAATATCGTGTTTCGAGGTAATCTTTTAAACGTTCAGCCCGAAGCACATTTGCATCCGTAATATTTAATTCTTTTTGACTTCGAAATAAAATCAGCAATAATTCTTCCAGATAGATTTTTACAGCTACTACATTAATCAAATCCCCTTGTGCTTGCTCATAAAGCATCCTGCGAAGTAACTGTCTTACATTTCCTGCTTCAAATGGACTTAAATCAATTAACCTCGGATTGCTAAAATCCTGCATTTCTAAAACCTTTTGAATATCCGAATCCAAATGGAGCACATCAAACTCAAGCACAAGTACTGTCATTTTCCCCTCTGATGTAATAGAGTGGTCTGAATATGGCGGGATAAATGCCAGACTATCTTGAAAAAAAGTGTTTTTTTGATTATTAAATGTAATCTCTCCTGTATTTTCGAGAGCATAAAGAATCTGGTGAACCTTATGATGGTGTTTCTTTACAAGATTTCTATTCGAATGTTTATTTTCTTTTAAACGAATACGATATCCCATTATAACTGCTCCTTTGGTGTGTGCTTTCTTTAATTAATTCTTAGATGTAATACATTTTTTGTTAAATACTTGTAAACAAAATAGACTTTTAACGTTACGCTAAAACATAATAACTACTTTAAAATCATGTTTAGCATTAATTATTTTTTCTTGATTTTCTCATCTAACATTTCTGTTCTTTTACTACATTTATTTTATAGCATGTCATTTCATATCGTCCATCTAAAAAATAAGGATACTATCTCCTCCAAGACAGCACCCTTATTTTTAATCTATTTTTCGTATTTAAACCAGCTTATGTCCACAATTCCCGCAGAAATTCATTCCTTGTGTTTTACTTCCGCAATTCGGACAGAAGTTTGGAATTGATTCGCTTCCTTCATTATCAGAAGCATTCTGCTGGTTTCCGGTCTGTTGATTCTGGCTTTGTTGTCCACCCTGATTTTGCTGTCCGCCCTGATTGGACTGCTGGTGATTTGCTGTATTTTGGTCATTCGTACCGTTCATCATTTCCTTTGCCATCTGCATTCCCATCATCATTCCGGCCATATCTGTTGCGGAATTGCCGCCATCTGATTTCCCGGAAGCAATCGCATCCGTCATAGCGACATCTTTATACCGTCCCATATCGCCGATCATGCCATGCGAGGCAGTTTTTGTAATCATATCCTGGATTTCTTTTGGATAATTAAAGCTCATGATTTGAAAACCTTTAATCTCAAAACCATCCTGATTGACTTGCTTATCTAAATCCTCTTTGATACCCTCGCCGATTTCAAAGGAATTCGCCTGAAGATTAAACATATCCTTTCCTTCTCTGGTAATCCACTTCATTAATAATTGATCTAAAACAGCAGTAATTCTCAGGCGAATGTCTTCCACCAGAAAACTGTCTCTGACGCCTGCGATATTATCTATCAGCTTCACATAATCTTTCACTGTAAACTGAAAGGTTCCATTAGCACGGATCGGTATACCGCCAGGAAGCTGTGGAGAAGGTATGTTTATCGCATTTTTTGTGCCCCATTTCACAGTAAACTGTTTTGTATTGACAAAAAGCACTTCCACACGCATTCCGCTGTTAAATCCAAATTTAAATCCTTTTAAGGTAGATAAAAAAGGAATAATGTCTGATTCAATTTCATATTCGCCCTCTTCTTTAAAAACCCCTTCAATTTTTCCCTGGTTGAAAAAAATAGCATCCTGGCCCGGGCGAACAATTAATTTACTCCCTTTTTTCACCTCGTTGTTATTCCATTTCCAAAAGATCATATCATCACGAAATGATTCCCATTCAATCACATTTGCTAATTGCCCTCTAAAAAAGCCCATCATTCTGTTCATCCTTTCTTTATTTCAATACCTTCATTCAATCTATAATTAAAACTTTGCACGCCCGGAAGATCGGGAATGTCCGCCGCCAGTTCTGCCTATACTGCCGCCTCCCCGGCCTCCGCCGCTGTTGTTCTTCTGAATTTTCGTTTTCGTAACGGTTTGACGTAAATATCTATCTGACTTGCTTTTAATTCTTGAATTATCTGCATCAAGATACGTACTTGCATTCGTCGTCACACGGCCGCCCATATTAAAAATCATGGAACCTACAATAACTGCACCAATTATAACAGCAGCCAGCAACTGGAACCAAGTTTGAAGAAAAATACTGTCCGGGTTGATACTCGGGTTCACACCCATATATCGCTCTACCTT
The DNA here is from genome assembly GCF_053839645.1 of Oceanobacillus sp. M60. Taxonomy (NCBI): domain Bacteria; kingdom Bacillati; phylum Bacillota; class Bacilli; order Caryophanales; family Bacillaceae; genus Oceanobacillus; species Oceanobacillus sp. M60. Next base: position 68,102 of record NZ_JBSSNH010000005.1, read on the forward strand.
TTCAAAATATAATAAGCTGGCATCGTAATAATCGTTATTTCGTAAATCAGGAACTAAATCATCGGCAAGCTGCTGCGCACGCTCAGGGCCAACATACTCTTCTCCCTTATAAAATCCGCTTACCGCAATATCTCTTTCTCCGGAAGGTCCTGAAAAATCAAGCCCCATAAATACCGTATCTCCATGTTCTCCATCATATCCGGGGCCCTGTTCATCATAGAAGTCATCGATATATTTTTGGATATCTCTTCCATCAGACTCATCCTTCGTCAATATAAGGATATCAATCTCGTTCTCTTCACTATATTCAGCCGCCCTCTGCTCCAGATCCGTCCGCTCATTATCTGTAAATATGTTTGCATCATCATAAATATACTGCTTCTCTGCAGACACTGTAGGCAGCATTAGGAAAGATATAAGTACAAGTATACCAGCCGTAATTAAAAACTTCTTCATAGTAAATCACCGCCCAGCATCATCGCTATTGCTTTAAATAAAACAAAAGACCCTCCAGCAATGCTGGAAAACCAAAGCGCTGCCTTCGAATAGCTCAACGGCGGCTTTCCGACAATTTTTCCAGTCTGCCCATTCATTGCAAAGGTATGCTCTTGCTGATCAAAATCGTAATATACCATCCAGACTGGCAGCAGGACATAGTAGCTGTTTGCTTTCTTGGTGCGTATGTTTTTTTGTTGATAGCTTACAGAGCTGTATCCACGGATGGTGGAAGCTATATACGTATCCATAAAACCTTGAATTTTTGCCTTCACCCGGTCAAATAATTCATCATCGGTATAATTATACTTTTCAGCTAAGTATCCTGCTAGATAAGGCGTTTTAAAATCCTCCAGCTTGTTATAATCATAAGGCTCTATTTTATCCATCAGCTCATCATTCATTTTTTCTGATGCATCGACCGGCACTTTTAAATAACTGATATCAATATCTCTATGCACACGATAATACTTGGTTTCCGTATAACGATAATCGCCGCGCCGATACGTGCGTACTTTGGTACCTGTTGCCTTTACGTCTACATCATTGTCTAAATCGTACATCCAAAAAGGGACATACATTCCTGTAATATTTTTCACACGGTCTGCAGTCATAAAGCCCTTAGGCGTCAACCTGCCATTTTTACACCATTTTTTAAATGCTTCCATTGCTTCTTCTTTACTGATGGTAAACGGAATTACTTTCGCAGGTGCCAACTCCCCGGATAACCGGTCAGCAAGCACCACCCCGGCCCCGCAGAAGCTGCATGAGGTCGCCGTTGTATCTGCATCAGTTAAAACAATAGCACCGCAATTCTCACAATGATATTCCTTCGCCTCGTCTTCCTCAAAGGACTGCGAGATATTCACGTCATCATACGTATCAATATGCTCCTCATGCCCGCAGCTGTCACAGGCCAAATGACCGGAAGCACTGTCAAATTCCATATCCGCCCCGCAGTTGGGACATTTATAATGCACTAACATCCGTCTTCACCTCATTTTTCTGATCGCAATTCAAGCAGCGCCTCTGCTTCAGCAAGCTCAAACTGGATCTTCTCTTCTTGTGCTGTTGTGTATTTCATTATATCGGCTTCATTTTCTTTCGCAGAGGTCTCCCTCTCTAAAGCATCCAGCTGGTCAAAGGTTTCTGAAAATGTTTGACGCATTCGGTCATAGCTTTGCTGGAAAGGGACCATCTGTGTTTCAAAATCATATTTTTGGCGTTGTAATTTTTCAATTTCTTTCTGTGCCGCTTCTTTTTGCATTTGAAATCGGCTTTTTTCATTTGCTTGTTCCGAGCTTTCTTCATATCTGGCAAACTTATCTGCCAGTCCTTGCTGCTCTATTAGCTTTTCCTGTGTTCTGGTAATGTTTAGTTGAATAGTGTCTATTTTGGCGTGCATTTCCCGCATTACGCTATCCATTTCTTTTCTGTTTTTTTGCAGCTTTTGTCTGTTTTTCTTCGCTTCTCGTTCAGATGAAAAAAGGCCTTTAAAAAAACGCATTCTGAATCATCCTTTCTGCCTCGCTTAAATAATTGTACGTTTGAACTCCACAAAAGGTTTCACTGCCTTTTCAGAACGGTAAGGACGTTTCAAAATAATCAATTACCTTATAAGGATAACTTATTTTCTATTAAAATTCTAATTACCTTTTTAAAAATTTCGATTTCTTTTACAAGATTGTAATATTAATAGCTTTTCGAAATGAAAATGAAATGAAAAAACCGTAAATTTATCTGAAATTGTTGATAGAACTTGATTCGAAACCTGTCGATTGATGTAATATATTTTAATAATTTGTTACCGACCTTTAAAAATTTGGACACCTTCTTGTGATATCTCTATGTTACCTTGTATATAGTGAAAAAATAAAAGTTCAGCGAAAATATAGCTGAATCAGGTCTGGGTTGGTTTCAGTCCGTTATCTTCTGTTTCAATCAATTTGTACTCCCCTATATACAATACATCATAGAATAGGAGATTAACGGACGGCCATACCACGATTTGAGCGAAATCTTGCTACATAGGTTTCTGTTTTTCAACAAAATAATATAAACATTCTTAAGGAGGAATTCTTTTGGCACCATTGAATCTTGATGCAAAAAAATATGTTATTTCGACTGCGTTTGCTGCAACGTTAGCACTCACTCCAGTAGTAGGCTCCAGTGTATTAGCAAATGCGGGAGAAGGATCAACAGAAGGAGATATCACCTACGAAGAAAGTAGCCTCCCTGAAGCTCAAGAGGAACAATCTTCTGAAGAAACACCTTCTGCAACAGTTAACTCTTCTCTTGTTCAACAAGGTGATTCCGGTTCAGAGGTAGAAAATATACAAAGTTCATTGCACGATCAAGGCTATTCTTCTAGTAACGTAGATGGTATTTTTGGAGAGCTTACGGAACAAGACGTAAGAGATTTCCAATCTGATCAAGGCTTGCAAGAAGACGGTATTGTAGGACCAGCTACTTCTGATGCACTAGGTACTCCTGTTGAATCCGCTCCAAGCTCTGAAGAAGCTTCAGAATCAGAAGCTAGTGAAGAGGAAGCAACAGAAGAAACAACTGAGAATGACATTGTTATTGAAGAAGTCTCGAATGATTCCGGATCCGAAGACAATGCAGGAACACAATCTGGTTCTGTCAGCGGTTCTGACATCGTTGCAGCAGCTGAAAGTGCTTTAGGAATCCCATATCAATTTGGAGCATACACTCCGGGAGAATCAAATCCTTCTGCATTGGACAGCAGCGGATTGATTAACTATACGTTTGACCAAGTAGGCATCGATGTTTCCCGTACACACAGCCAAATGTGGGCAAATGACGGAGTTCATGTAGATTCTCCAAGCGTTGGCGATGTTGTCTTCTTTGAAGGAACATATGATACAGCTGGCGCATCTCACAGCGGAATTTACATTGGTAACAACCAAATGATCCACGCAAGCAGCGGCAGCGGTGCAATGGTTGTAGCTGACATGAGCGTTGATTATTGGCAGCAACATTACCTTGGAGCAAAATCTTTCAATTAATAGTTAAAAAAACAAGCGCAACCTGGCGCTTGTTTTTTTATGTTTGCTTTTTATTCTTTTCTAGCATTGAAAATTTTATATAGACTTTTTAAATTTTTTGCGATATACTTGTCAACAATTTATTAGAAGGATTTCCGAAAAAAGGGATAAAGGAATATTTTACATAAACATTATTTTCAGACTAATCCGATATTATTTATTTATCGCAAAGTTTGTGCATTCTATTCCGTCTATCCAAACTTAAAGTTTATTTCTTGTCTATACATACTCAGAAAATGTGCATCAAAATAAAATACGGAATCCTATTCTATTATATTGAAGTAAGGGAGTATCATAGAAGTATGAAATTATTCATTCACATCAGTAATTTTTCGAATAAGTATTTTGCATTCATCACTATTTTAGTCGCTGTTGCCGCCTTCTATATGCCTGGCGGTTTTAATTGGTTAAACAATTACATGACCATATTACTCGGAATCGTTATGTTTGGAATGGGGCTCACCATGACACCAAACGATTTTAAGCTGGTGTTAACAAAACCTGTACCAGTTATTATTGGCGTTATTCTGCAATTCACCATTATGCCGCTGCTTGCATTTGGAATTGCAAAACTTTTAAATTTACCGCCTGCTCTGGCAGCTGGAATTATCTTAGTAGGATCTGTTCCCGGAGGTACTGCATCGAATGTCATGGTATATCTCGCTAAAGGAAATGTAGCGTTATCCGTTACGATGACATCTGTTTCTACTATGCTGGCACCAATTATGACACCAGTGCTTTTGTATCTTCTAGCTGGACAATGGATCCCAGTAAATCCGTTTGCCATGTTTATTTCTATCATTCAAGTTATTATTGTTCCCATTGTGTTAGGACTTATTTTTCAAAGGTTCTTTCCAGTGGCAGTTGACAAAAGTATAGAAATTTTGCCGCTGATTTCGGTTATAGCTATTTCGGGAGTAGTGGCTGCAGTTGTTTCAGGAAATACAGAAAATATTGCATCTTCAGGAGCGCTTATTTTTGTCACAGTTCTCTTGCATAATTGGTCGGGACTTTTGCTTGGCTTCTTAGTTGCCACAGTGCTTCGTCTCAATGAAGAGACAAGAAGAGCAATATCCATCGAAGTCGGCATTCAAAATGCTGGATTAGGCACCACCTTAGCGAGCGCCCATTTTGCTGCACAGCCATTGGCTGCATTGCCAGGTGCTATTGCCGTTGTGATGCATGTAATCAGCGGGTCTATCCTTGCATCCATCTGGTCAAAAATACCGGTGAATAATAATAAAAAAGGAAATAAGAGAGAAATAGCTTAATTTGCTGAGGCTATCCTCGTGGAGCTGATTAAAAATGAAACAGAGGACACAGGTGATTGAAAAGTAGAGGCACGTTCCTTTTCAATCATTTTTCAAAAAAGCGATACCCAATAAAAAGGAATAGAAAAGGAGATTCGTCCATTGCAATATACAGACAATAATCTAAGCATTCGTACAATTGAAGAAAAGGATCTGCCGCGTCTGTGGGAGTTGATATTTAAGGAAGAAAAGCCAGAATGGAAAAAATGGGATGCCCCCTATTTCCCGCATCAGGCAAAATCATATGAAGCTTTTTTAACAGAACAGGCGCATTGGATAAATTCTGAAAAATATTGGGCTGTAGAGCTTGATGGTCATATTCTTGGTACGATTTCTTATTATTGGGAGCATCAGCCCTCCTGCTGGTTAGAGATTGGTATTGTTTTACATGAAGCAGCATCCTGGGGAAAGGGAATCGGCACTCGCGCTTTGAAACTATGGATCAATCTTCTTTTTAATCAACTGCCGTTAGTTCGTATCGGTTTAACAACTTGGTCCGGTAACATGCGAATGATTCGGGTAGCGGAAAAACTCGGGATGCAAATGGAAGCACGAATTCGCAAGGTCCGGTATTATCAAGGTGAATATTATGATTCCATCCGCATGGGGATGCTGCGTGAAGAATGGGAGCAGCATCATTACAGCACGAGAAGACAGGTCTTAAAATAGACCTGTCTTCTCGATTACAACAAACGATTTTCCAACTCCTTTTTATCAAGCAGTTTTATCATACTTCCCTTCCTCTGAATAAGTCTTTCTCCTTCTAGCCATTTCAATTTTCGAGACAGTGTTTCTGGCGTCGTTCCCAGAAAAGAAGCCAGCTCCTTCATCTTCATAGGAATCTCTACTTGCTTGGATCCTGCAGTTTTATATAAATCAAGAAGATATGTCATTAAACGATTTTCTACTTTTTCCATCATTAAAAATTGTGCTTGCTGTTCTGCCTCCATCAATTTTTGAGCATTGATTTCTAACAGCTTCAAGCTTATTTGCGGGTATTGCAATAGTATTTTTTGAAAATCCTCCTGTTTTAACAGGCAGACTTCTGTTTTCTGCATTGCTTCCCCAAATAAATTTTCATTTTGGGCACCAAGCAGTAATCCTTCTCCTTCATAACCGTTCGGTCCGACAACTCTTAATAATTGCTCGCGGCCAGTCGCTGAAAGCTGATATACCTTCATATTTCCCTGGGCAATCACAACTAATTGCGGGTTTTCGTCTGGAGTAATAATTTGTTCACCCTTTTGAAAAATATGGTGCTTTACCAACCGGTTAATTATCCTTTGATCTTCTAAATCTAAATGCTGGAAAAGCGGTACTGCAGCTACACATAAATGCTCCTGGCTCACGGCAAGTCCTCCTTTTCAACATGGCAGCTTTTTTTAGCAGATAGATAAAGCTGCCATGTTATTGTCTTTCCTCTATTATACGCCTTGTACTTTTGTATTTTCTACTGTATATCCCAGCTTTTCAATGACTTCTGATAATTTATCCGCACTTGTTTCCTTATTATTAATTTCTGCTTTTACCTTACCGGCATGAAATAAGACATTCACCTTTGCTACGCCTTGCTGCTTCTGAACAGCACTTTCGATTTTTTGAATACATGACGGACAGGTTAAGCTTTCTAATTGAATCGTTACTTTTTCCATAATTAATCCCCACTTTCCTTTTATTTATATTTCTATCGTACTTCTAAAGTTTTATTTTGTACTTGATAGCTATCAAGTTTTTCATCCTTCGTACGATAGCGTAATAAACGCATGCCATTGATAACTACTGCTAGAATACTTAATTCATGTACCAGCATACCGCTGGCCATGTGGATATATCCAAAAATCAATCCGATGAGGAGAAAAACCACCGTCCCCACTGCAATGATGATATTTCCCTTCATATTGGCTGTTGTTTTCTTTGTTAAACCAAAAGCGTGGATCAATTTTTTAAAATGAGAGTGCATTAGGATAATATCAGAGGTTTCCACTGCTATATCCGTCCCGCTTCCCATTGCAATTCCTCCATCAGCTAAAGCAATAGAAGGGCTGTCATTCACTCCATCTCCGATAAAAGCTACCGTTCTTCCTTCTTCTTGAAGCCGTTTTATAAAGCTGGACTTATCCTCTGGAAGGAAATCCCCATGAACCTCCGTTATACCCAATTCATTTCCCACTATCTCTGCCGTTGTCTGATTATCTCCTGTCAACATCACCAAACGCTTGATCCCCATTTGTTTTAAAATACGCAACGTTCTTTTTGCATCTGGCCGAACCTGGTCTTTGATACCAATCAGCAGTGTTAATTGACGATTGATTGCTACAAATACGGTAGAATTCCCTGACTGTTGAAGATAAAGTAAATCCTGTTTTGCCTGATTATTTATCCAAACAGCATGATTCTCCATGAAGGTCTGATTACCAATCATTATTTCCTCCGAACCGACGTGAGCAATAATTCCTTGTCCTTTCACAACCTCTGTTTTATCAATTTTTGCATATTCGGTTTTCCCCACATAATCTAAGATTGCTTGCCCCAATGGATGCTCTGATTCTCTCTCCACACTCGCAGCTAACCGAAGTGCTTCTTGAAAATCATCCGTATATGCTTTCGCTTCAGAAACTGTCGGTTTGCCACTCGTTAATGTTCCAGTTTTATCAAATACCATCGTATCTGCCTTGCTGAATGCAGCCATCAATTCCCCGCTCTTGATTAGAATGCCATTTTTTGCTCCATTGCCAATTCCGGCAACATTAGAGACCGGGACACCAATAACCAGCGCCCCCGGACATCCTAAAATTAAAATCGTAATTGCCAGATGGACATTCTGAAAAATCAAACCGACAATAAGCGCAAGCAGCAACACAATCGGCGTATAATATTTGGCAAACCGATCCATAAAACGTTCCGCTTCGGATTTATTATCCTGTGCTTCTTCCACAAGTTCAATAATTTTTCCAAAGGTCGTGTCTTCTCCAATTTTCTCCGCCTCTATCTTCAACGTACCATTTTCTAAAATTGTACCGGCAAACACTTTCTCTCCGGTTGTTTTTCCTGCTGTCATGGATTCACCTGTCACACTTGCTTCATTGATATAGCCTTTTCCTTCTTGAATAATACCATCCACAGGAATTTGCGCTCCTGTCTTAACAAGGAGCAAATCCCCTTTCGTTACGTCATCAATATTAATTTCTTCTATATTATCACCGTTGATTCGTAAAGCGCTGGCGGGAGCCATTTTGGTAAGTTCCCGAATAGCAGAGCGTGTTTTTTCCAATGTTTTTTGTTCCAATAACCCTCCGAACAAAAACAGGAAAATAACAATAGCAGCTTCACTGAATTCACCGATGATAAACGCTCCAGTAACAGCAATGGATACCAACAGTTCAATACTGATTACTTTTACTTTCAGTGCTTGGTACGCTTGGATAAATATCGGCGGAATCCCGATAATTGCAGCCATTGCAAGTGAATATACCGGATTCCAATCAAATAAAAATTTTGAAATAAATGCTGTAATAATCAATATTCCGCAGATTAGTACAACGGGATGCTTATGTCCCATAAAGAAATTCTGCAGCTTCATTTTCTCTCCCCCTCTCCGATTACACTGTCATTTTATCGTGAAAGAAAGAGAAAATAATTGATGCTTATCAAGATAGGAAAACTCATTTTGCAAAACGGTTATTTGTACAAATAAAAAAAGCATCCTCGAAAGATACTTTCTTTACATATACCGAAATAAATCCCAAACAGTGGGCTATTTTGAACATAAACCTACAAAATTCCTTTTGTTATCCTCGTTAATACTTTATGAAGCAAATCTAAACAAAAAAAGAGGACGACAGCTATCGTTACAAAAAATGCAGCCGAACGGAGAAATGCAAATGGAATAAAGCTGACCAGCCAGTTTCCAGCATAGTATATTAGCACAAATGCTATCGCAATCGTTACCAAGTAGGAGATAATAACACCGATTATTTGAACAGCATGAAGTTTTGAATAGGTTGCTTTCAGCTCTTTTCTGTTTTTCCAAAAATTAAAAGCGAATAGAACTATACTCAAAAAAGAAAATACACCTGCCAAGATTCTCCTCCTTTACTTTTATATTGTAAATCTCTTATTGCTTTTTCGTAGTAATCAACGTTTTCTATTTGCCATTATTAGAAATAGCACCATAATAATCCCAGTATAAATCATTATCCATAAAAATGGAAAGCCCGATAAATAGGTCAGGTTTTCTTCCTCCCATTGAAATAGCGGCTTCTGGGTAATCGTGGCCGGTGGAATAATCCATGTAATATATTTGAGAGATGCCGGTAAAGCATTCTCGATACCTAGTGCAGCAATGGAAAGAATGACCGTCAGTGCTAAACCGCCATAGGCATTGATGGCACTTTCCATCATTACGCTACTGAAAAAAGCGGCAATACAAATTCCGAGCGCAGCCAATAGGAGATGATTCACTATCGATACGAAGCCAACTGTCATGGATACAGAATCAGAAAATAGATGAAATATAATCGGATAAAGAAAGGCAAACACTGCCAATAGCAAGGCAATCAGCCAAACCGCTGCTAATTTTGCCAAGTAGTATCGATAGCTGCTTCTCAGATTTAAAACCAGCAGCTGTCTTTGTACTGGTGAATCCAGAGACAAGACGCTCATACATAACCAGGCAGAGACCACAAACAAAAACAATGCTGTAATCGCATAGCTATCGACAACCGGATTCGGCTTATACGTATAAAAAACAGCGATTAACACAATAAAGGTGGAGACCGGCGGAAAATATTTATGAGAACGGATATAATCATGCAAGCTGTATTTAATGACTTCTTTCAAATAAATCTCTCCTTCTATGTAAAACGAACAAACACATAGTTTGTTCTTCACTCCATTTTATAATCGATGTTTCCGACGTACTCAATGCTTCCCTGCAATTCAAGAATCCTGGACAGGAGCTGATCGCTATTTTCTGAATTCACATATAGCAGCAAGCTATTTTCTCTTCTTTCTTTATTTATTAATTCGTTCCATTCCTGCACATCTATATCCGTTAAACCCTTTACTTCAATCACCTTCACAGCATCTTTTTCCACAAGTTTTTCTTCTGTTAATTGCCCATCTTTTATGTAATAGGTTTGGTCAACAACCTCTTCAAAAATGGGAGCTTCATGATAGGTTAATAGAATGGCGGTTCCTTGTTCCTTTAATTCGTCTAGAATCAAAAGTAATTCCTGCTGCGCGGAAAAATCGAGCCCGGATAACGGTTCATCTAAAACTAACAGCTCTGGCTGCGGAAGAATGGCTTGAATAATACCTACCTTTTGGATATTCCCTTTAGACAACGTGCTAATTCGCCGGTCACTCCATTTATCCAATTGAAACCGATGCAATAACGACGAAATACGCTGTTTGAGCTCAGCCTCTGAAACATCGCCTATCCTTCCGGTATAGTGCAAATATTCATTTGGTGTAAAACGGAGATAGTTTGGAAACCTTTCTGGTACATACCCTATCCGGATATTCTTATCAGTATATACTACCTGCCCTGAATCCGGTCGTTCTACTCCTGCTGCCATACGTAAAAAGGTACTCTTTCCACTGCCATTCCCACCTAAGACAGCAATGACCTCCTTTTCTTCCAAGCGAAGTGACATGTCGTATAAAATAGTTTTCTTCCCGTATTTTTTCTTGATACTCTTTAGCTCTACAAGCTGATTCATGTAATTCTCCTTGTCATATCATTTGGTATATACTGACATACTCAATTCTGCCTTTTTACAGTTCCTTCGCTAAATGATCTATGTTCAAAGGATATTATTATAGCTATTTATCATATTATATATATTTATCTTACAATTAAATATAAATGATAAATAGAAACTTCATTAAAGCCAGTTACACTGCGAAAAATTGATTATAAAATAACTCTCGATGATTTCCATAAAGCTGCTGAACGATTTACTGACTTAATTCCCTTTTTCCTGCCTCCATTTATTAAATTCTAGATATTCTCTAAAATGCTCTTTCGACACACCAGATTCCATTGCTTCTTTTACAATATTCACCCATTCACTATCTAATTCTGTTTCATGTATCGAGTTGTTTTCAATTATTAAATCTTTCACAGAAACCTCTAACACTTGGCTGATTTTCTCGATGAATTGGATGGAGGGGTTTGATTGAAGGTCTCGCTCGATGGAACTTAAATAGGATTTTGCTACTCCTGCCTTTTCAGCCAGTTCTGATAGCGACATTCGCTTTTCTTGACGTAATTGTTTGATTTTTTCACCAATCAAGTTATTCACCTGCTTTTTCTGAAAATTATATCATAATATTGCTGGGGAGTTCTATTATTAAAAATTAACAGTTTGTTCTCAGATAGAGGCTAAATATAATCAGAAGAAGAATAAATTAGATGAACAATCGTTCCGTTTTTAAAACAATTTAAGTTATTTAGATAACCGATATGATTAATTCATTTAAAAGGATTTATTTTTACATATAATCTTTCCATATAAATCTGTCGAAAAAACTCAAGTAACCCACTGCGGATTATACAATGTCTCCAAGCTTTGTGTTGTTTATCTTTATTCTCTGTAATAGACTTCAAGTGTCCTGTTAGTTGGGTTGCATTACTTGAAGTGAAGACTCTTGCTGATTTTTCATTTCCGTTATCGTCATGATTTCTCTTTTTATTTTACAGAATTGAAATGAAAATATACAACTCATCCGTTCATTCTCTTATGAAAACGCATAGCCTGCAGTTACATTTTTTCTGATATTTGGCTCATACTAACCAAAAAGGAGGTATTGGAATGAGCGTAGATAAAGGAAAAAAGAAGAAGAAAAAGAATAAAGAAGAATTAAATGCCATGAAGGGCGGGAAAGAAAGGCATCGCAGAAATCGTTCTTAGGTTGGTGTATAAGAGGAAGGCTGAATCAAAGTTATTTCATCGCTGAGGCTCCATCATATAACGAAAGCCTCCCTGAATTGAATTCCAGGGAGGCTTTCGTTATGAACTATTTACAAGTAAAAATCGAATACATAAATACCAGCCAGCTGCCTAATTCCAATCAATTCCCGCTCAAGAATTCACTTGGAATGGAGGTTAAATCAATTCCCCAAACTATTGGAACAAAATAATACACAGCTAAAATAATAATAATTGTTCCTACGATATTGACCCAGAATCCTGTTTTGATCATCTCAATAATTTTCAGTTTTCCTGTACCGAAAATAATGGCATTCGGCGGTGTTCCAACCGGTAGCATGAATGCACAGTTTGCTGCCAGTGCACATGGAATCATCAGCGCAAACGGATGAATGTTTAACGCAACCGCCAATGCTCCAACTACCGGCAAAATCATGGTCGCTGTTGCTGTATTGGAAGTAATCTCCGTCAGAGCCATAATCATCAAGGTTGCTGCAGCAATAACCACAAGAATATGGAAGCCGTCTAAAACAGTCAGCTGCTCCCCGAGCCAGTCAGATAAGCCTGTTTCTGTAAAACCAGCCGCAATTGCCAATCCGCCTCCAAACAGCAGGAGCACCCCCCATGGAATATCACGGGAATCCTTCCAAGATAAAATACGTTCCTCTTTTTTTGCTGGAATAGCAAATAATAATACTGCGGCTACAATTGCAATCATCCCATCAGAAATCCCTGGAACGTTAACAATGCTAAAATTTCCATCTGTCCAGAGGAAATCTCTTGTAATCCACATAAATGCAGCAAAAACAAACACTACTGCGACCATCTTCTCTTCATAGCCTGTTTTCCCCAGTTTACTTCGTTCACGCTGGATTAATTCTTTTCCACCAGGCAGCTGCTTAATACTTGTTTTAAATGCAACTTTCCCTAAATATAACCATGTAAAGAAAAGCATAAAAACAACAACGGGAAAAGCAAACAGCATCCAGGTCGCAAAAGAAATATTTACACCAAATAATTCGTCCAGCTGCCCTGCCAGAATAATATTCGGAGGTGTTCCAATCAATGTTCCCAAACCGCCGATTGTTCCAGCGTAACCAATCCCAAAAATCAGGGATTTTTCAAACTTTGGTAATTCTTTTTCTTCCGGAGTTCCTTTTAACACACTTGCTACCTGTACTGTAATCGCCAGCCCCATTGGAACCATCATCATTACCGCAGCCGTATTGGAAACCCACATAGAAAGAAAACCGGTAGCTGCCATGAAACCAAGTAGAATTCGCTGTACACTTGTTCCAATTACCGCAATGATAAAAAGGGCAATACGCTTATGCAGATTCCACTTTTCCATGGCTGTGGCAATAAAAAATCCGCCTAAAAATAGAAAAATAATATCATTTCCATAGGCAGAAGCAACATCTCCGCCTTCCATCGCTCCCGTTATCGGGATTAATATCAATGGCAGGAGAGACGTAGCCGGGATAGGCAATGCCTCTGTGATCCACCATGTGGCTACCCATAATGTCGTAGCCAGAACAGCCTTTCCTTCGGCTGATAATCCTTCCGGCTGAAAAAATAACATCGTTAAAACGAATAAAAGCGGTCCTAAAATTAAACCGACGATTTGTGCCCTGGAATAAGGTTTCTTTGGCGGTTCGTCTCCTGAATCTTCAGGCTGCCCCTGAACCGTGCTGTCCTTTGCAGAAGTTTGTTTATGTTTTTCAACATCTTTTTCAGTAACATTTTTATGGAGAGCAAAAATATTTAATAGACTTTTTGTGCGTTTATGCTGCCTCCAAAGTTCGTTCCATGCCGATGTTACATAGTTCATCGTTCATACCCCTCTCTGAAAACGCTTACCAAAAATGGTTATTCTTATTTTCGTCTATTTACTATGGTTTGTATATATTTTTTAACTAATCGAAACTAGAAATACGTGTTCAAAAAGTTCGATAAATAGGACCAAGAAGTTCAAGGCGACGAGCTATTTACGAACGGACTTTCACAGGATGTGATGACTTCTGTGTTGTCCACAGGACGTGGACGTTCTTAACAGAAGTTCTTTCGTGCTTTATAATACGTGAGTAACGGTCTTGGTGGGGCGAGTAATCGCAGACCCCATCGGAAATAGCTCGTCAACGTAGAAAGTCGCCGTGTCATTTTTATTGGACTTTTTGAACATCCTCTAGAAATGACGAAAATTGTTTTTTCCTGTTTGCGAGAGTCTATACTGCTGCAGCGGACGTCCGAAGCTATGGTAAATCACATTTTTTTCAAGCAATCTTTTTTCCTCAAAAAAACGTAAATATTTACGCAGGGATACATGGGAAATGTTTGCATGAGCACTTAAATCTGCCGCTGACAGCCAATCCTCATGCTCCATCATGACCGTTAATATATTTCGACATGTTTCTTTCGTGATTCCTTTTGGCAGATCCTCCGGTTTTAACACAACAGGCTGTTCATGCGGGTGAAATAAACGATCCACTTCTAATTGATGCACCTTTCCTTCCGTCACTCTTATGGTTTGCTGATAACGTAGGAGGGACGCCTGGAAACGTTCGAAGGTAAATGGCTTCAGCAGATAATCTACGACTCCGTAGCGGTAACCAGTCTGTAACGATTGCTGATCATTGGCGGATGTGATTAAAATAACGTCCACATTTATTTCTTCTGAACGGATTTGTTTTAATACATCCAGCCCATTTTTCTGCTGTAAATAAATATCGAGTAAAATCAAATCAACATCTGGGCGCCTTGCCAGCTCAATACCCTCCTCGACCGTTTCTACACTCCCTGTACAGCAAAATCCATCAATTTTTTCAATATACTTCTGATGAAATTTAGCAATAAGCGGTTCATCTTCAATAATAGCTATCCGTATCATTGTGAATTATTCCCCTCTTTGTCGTTCCATTCATATGGCATCGTAATTTGTAAACAAACGCCTGCACCAATCTCAGATTGAATATGATAATTTCCATTGCCCGCTTTAACTGCATTAATCATAATCGTCATCCCGTAGCCGCGGTTCAATCCTTTTGTCGAATAGCCTTTTTCCAGGATAAAAGGTAAATCCTCGACATCAAATCCTTCTCCATTATCACGGATTTCATAGAATAACGCTCCGTCAAAAACATCAAAAATCAATGTGACCTTTTTTTCTTCCTGACCGGCCATCGCCTCGACTGCATTTTCCAGGCTGTTTCCAATAATCGTTATCCAGCGGTCAACAGCTGTTGGATCAGAAAGGCTCGGCCATTTATTTTCCCCTTGTATATCCACATCAATTTGAAGCTGTTCCAGGCGCTCCAATTTGGTCAATAAATATCCTGCAATGGCTACATCATCAATATGAGCGGAAATAATCCCTGTTTCCCGCTGATAGATCATGGAAAGGCTATCTACATATTCCGCGAGCTCTTCATAGGATTCGGTATAGACCATTGCTCCGATAATATGAAGCTTATTCATAAACTCATGCGTCTGCATCCGTAACGTATGGGCATAGGACTCTACTCCAGAAAGCTTCTTCATCATGGCGTCCAGCTCATTTCGATCCCGGAAAGTGACAAGTGCCCCGACATTATGTTTATCCACTTGAAAGGAAACACTGTTCGTGATCATTTCTAACTCACCGAAGCGGACAGCTTTATCATAAACGGCCTTTTCCCCGTTTACGAATACTTCCAGTGACAGTTCAGGCCAGATCTCACTTATTTTTTGTCCAATAATATTCCCATGAAGCCCGGCGCGCTCCAGCATTATTTCCGCGGATGGATTCGCAATAATGATGTAACCGTCTGCATTAATAGCGATAACTCCTTCACTTACGCTGTCAAGCATTGCTTCCCGTTCCTCTATCAGATAGGCAATCTCCTGAGGCTCCAGGTTAAATAAGGTTTTCTTCAGCCTCCTTGCTAAAAAGTAAGAGCCTGCTAAACCGAGAAGAAGACTTACAGCTGTTCCGTAAATGGTTATCTTTACACTATCCCATACAGCCTGATTAATAACCTCTGTGGAAATCCCTACAGAAATAGCTCCGATCTGCATACCATCTTGATCATAAACCGGTTCAAAAGCGCGCATCGACGGTCCTAAAGTGCCAACTGCCTCAGACGTATAGCTTTTTCCTTCAAACACATCCTCAATATCCCCGCCGACAAAATGTTCTCCAATCCGCTCCGGAACAGGATGCATCAGCCGGATCCCTTCCATATTCATCAACACAATATATTGCAGATTATTATTCTCGCGAACCTCGGCTGCAATAGTGCGGAGCTCGTCATCTGCCTCCCCTTCTGCAAGCGCATCCGCAACGATAGGCATTCGGGCAAAATGACTTGCACTCAAGCTCGCTTTATCAGCAAGCGCTTCCTTTGTTCCTGTTGCTTGATTATATCCAATAAGCAGTCCTGTAACAAGCAGCGTCAGGCAGATTAATCCGCTGGTGAACAGCAGCATTTGAAGCATGAAGGGCATGTCTTTTTTCCGCATACCAGCTCGTCCTCCTCCCTGTTCAGTCAAACTGCTTCTTTTTTTACAATTGTATAATTTTTATTCATATCAAGGAGTGCAGCTTTGCCAGCACACTCCATAACTGTCCGTATATTTTAAAATAATAACACAGATTCCGTAGCTATATAAGTTGAAATAAAGATTTTAGCTTCTAGTAATCACTCCAACTTTTTATATACTCCCTCTTTTTACTAACATTTTTACCTGTTTTCTTTCTTATCCCTAAAAAAATCCAGATAACCTTCACATACAATAAAGCGTATGTAAAGACCATCCAGATTTACAAAATCGATAGTAATATGAACAAACTCAATGGTCACGCAAAATCAAATAATCTAACAGCTGATAAAAGAAAGCAATATCCGGCAGCGTTGCTAACTCTTTTCTGGCTGCCATATAATGTCTCCACATTTCCTTCTGCGCCTCTTCCTTGCCAAGGATGGACACAAAGGTCGAGCTGTTATTCCGCTCGTCTCTTCCCGGCTGTTTGCCCAACAGCTTCGCATCCCCTGTTATATCTAATAAATCATCTTTGATTTGAAAGGCAATGCCTGCGTGGTACGCGAAACGCTGGACTGCCTGTTTCCGCTCGTCCGATTCTCCAGCCATAATCATCGGCATCATCAGGGCCGCTTCAAAACCAAAGGAGGTCTTATAAACCGATAATTCTCTCAGCTCATCCAGCGTTAATTGCTTTCCTTTTGCCTGCAGATCCAAAAATTGTCCCTGACACATGTTTTGGGTGGTCCGGGTGGAATAAGCAATAAGCTCCAGCAGCCTGCCAGGTTCTTGATGTTTGATTACAGCCTGCTCTTCTACAGCGCGCTGTGTTAACCAAAGTCCAGTCAGCTCCGCCGTCGCATGATTATATTTCTCATGCAGCGTCTGCTTGCTTCTTCTTTCGGGTGCATTATCCTGTGACGGCAAATCATCAAAAATAAGCGAGGCGGTATGCATATATTCTATTGATTTTACTAAGGGCAGGACCAAATGGTCTGGAAGACGAAGCCCTTCTTTTGCCAGAACCCACGTCATCATCGGGCGTAAACGCTTGGCATTGCCTGACAGGCTGTCGTTTGCCGCTTCTTCTAATGAATTTTTCGCTGACTCAAAGGGAAGCTGTTCTTCTACTTGTTCTTTGATTTCTTTCATTTTCGATACAAACTGGTTCTTTAATTGCTGATTTTGTTTTAATGTATCTAAAAATTGATCACGGATCCATTTATCAAAGAATGCTACGTTGTGCGTACGATGTACTGTTTTCTCTAAAGCTTTGTCAAAATTCGGATCAAAGGAAAACTGCTGCATCAATTTCTGATAGCGTTCTTTTCCCAATCTTGCCTTTAGCCGTTTTAAACCGTTTATTGCCCTGTCCAAAATAACATCTCTTATCTCCGGCTTTCCCGGATAGAGCTTATGAATAAAATAATAAATAACAGACCAATACATGGCAAAGGGATTGATTAAATTAGAATTCTGTTCACGATACGTCACAAAATACGTATACGGCGTGACATTCCTATTCGCCAGGTCTTCATCTAAATCTGTTAAATCATCCGCAAGCTGATTATACATCCCGTAATGAAACATATTTGCTTCGATGTTCTCGACCTCTGAAAAAGGCTTAAACGAACGGATAATCAGTCTGGAGGAAGCCGATTTTAAAATAACAGATGTATACAGGTCTTCATTGGTATACCTGTCATTATCCAAATGCTTTTGCCTGTCCAGTTCCTGTGCTTCGAAAAATAAATACGCATTTTCCAGGAAAAGCTGTCTATTCTCCTCCGGCTGGCAGGACTTTAAATAATGAAATGCTTCCGACAGCTCCTGATGCACAGCAGAAATGAATTCCCAATGATTCTTCTGCCAATCGTCAGCTTTTACTGGAAGCACCTCCCCTGTGAATAACGTCTGCCGGATAAAATAAGCGAAAGTCTTCTTCTCCGATGCCGTTAACATATCCGCATCCAGCACATCATCAATCAGCGGATAGGTCAATCCATAATAATATCCTGTACGAACAGCCTGATCTAACAGCTGCCTCCTCCGATCTTTGGACAGTTCTCCATCCAATTCTTCCAATTCATGCATAACGACACCAGCAATAATCTTCATTATTTTTCGTTTCGCTTCGTTTTTATCCAAACCATCCGGAAGTATCGCGGAGACACGTTTAAGTTTATCCGACACCCAGAAGAATACTTCTTCCAGCGATTCTTTTTGTGCCATTTGGTAAAGCTCTGTCAGATGGAACGGCACTCGCTGCTCCTTCTGATTCAAGTAATTTTTGACGCCTTCTGTGACAGCAGTTATTCTGTTCTGCATTGCTTCAGAGGTAATATCCCTTCCCAGGTCACGAAAATAAATGTACGAAATACTTCGATGCAAATAAGCATCAAGCTGGCCTGATTTCGCTAAATAAGAAATAAATAATTTGCTTGGCTGCTGCTTCCAATGATCTATATTTACCCATGTTTTCTTTTTATCTTGTTGATATTGATGAAGCGTCTCTATCAAGGCTGACGCAAAATTCTCTTCTTGTATTTGAGCCTGCAGCGTTTGAAAATATGCTTTTGCCTGCTCCTGCTTTGTCTGAAAATAATCTTTGTCCATCTGCATGTTCCGTCCTCATTTTTTTGTTAAGTAATTAAGTATACCACGATGTTCCGTACACAATAATGATGCAAGTAAAACTTAACAAAATCTTTACATTTGTTAAAAATATGCCGTTTACCTGACCTAAAAATCCCAAGTAAAACGGCATATTTTTTTAAGAGGTTATTCAAAAAGCCCGTTAAAAAATACTTTTTGAATACACACTTTAACTTATTTCTATTCATTTCGTTTATGCTCTATGAAAAATCTTTTTTGCTATTTCCATACAAACCACAGCGGCAGCTGCCAGTCCTGTTGCAATTCCCCATTCCTGGAAACCAAAGGAAGCAGGTATATTAAACACCTCTCTTGCAAAAGGAAGCAGCGTTATCCCATATAAAGCAAACCCGATTACAACTGCTCCTATCACATATTTATTAGAGAAGAAGCCAATTTTAATCGATGTCTGTGTATTCGAACGTGCAGCAAAGGTCTGCAGGGTACGTGACATAATCAACGTCGTAAATGCCATCGCCACACCCATTTCATTGGAATGGGACAAACCAATATAGAAAGAAATAACAACAGCAGCAGCAATTAAAATCCCTCTTGTCAAAACAGTCCGCAGCGTACCGCCGGCAAATATACCTTCGTTAACCGGACGCGGTTTCCGCTTCATCACGCCTGCCTCTGATTTTTCCACACCTAACGCAATTGCAGGCAGCGAGTCATTGACTAAATTAATAAACAAGAGCTGCAACGCTGTAAATGGATTCGGCAGATTGAAGATAACAGCATACAGAATCGCGAGGATGGCTCCAAGATTCCCGGCAAATAAATAACCGATTGCTTTTTTAATATTATCAAATACGGTTCTCCCGACCTGAACAGCATTAACAATAGATACAAAATTATCATCGGTCAGAATCATTGCCGACGAATCCTTGGATACATCCGTTCCGCTTCCCATCGCAATACCGATATCCGCCTGTTTTAAAGCAGGAGCGTCATTCACTCCGTCACCCGTCATGGCTGTTACAGCACCTCTTTGCTGCCAGGCTCGGACAATTCTTATTTTATTTTCAGGTGATACGCGGGCGTAAACGGAAATCTGCTCAATTTTGTCCTCTAATTCTTCCTCTGACATCTTATCGAGATCTTTTCCTGTGATTGCAATATCATCATTTTCCATTAAGCCGATATCCCGCCCAATTGCCTGGGCAGTAGTTTTATGATCGCCGGTAATCATAATGGTCCGGATCCCGGCTGCTTTTGCTTCTTCAATCGATCCGTACACCGCTTCCCTTGGCGGGTCCATCATCGCAGTCAGCCCGACTAACACAAAATCCCGCTCATCCTCATACGTAATATCTGTCTGATTATCAGGCAAGCGTTTATAACCATAAGCCAATACGCGCAGAGCCTGGTTGGAGAAGTCTTCATTGGCTCCTTCAAACCGCTCCAGCAAATCATCGGTCAATGGCTGTTCCTCACCATCGAGCAGCACATGACTTGCGCGATGAAACATTACATCTGGACCGCCCTTGGCAAATAACAGACGTTCCCCGTCCATATGGTGAACAGTGGACATCAGCTTGCGGTCAGAATCAAAGGGCAGTTCTGCTTCCCGTGGATATTTTTTTCGTAATTCCTGATAACTGTGCGCATGTTTATCCGCAAATTGAATTAAAGCAACCTCCGTCGGATCGCCAATCTCTTGGTTCTCCTGATTAATATACGAATCATTACAAAGGGCTGCAATATAGACAAGAAATCTCTCGGACTTATCCCATTCATCCGGATTCTCCGGTAAACGTTCATTTTTATGAAAAGGGATAAAATCATCGGTAACGGTCATTTTATTTTGGGTCAGTGTCCCTGTTTTGTCTGTACAAATAATCCGTGTAGATCCAAGCGTCTCTACAGCTGGCAGCTTACGAATAATGGCATGCTGCTTTGCCATTTTATTTGTGCCGACAGATAAGACAATAGTAACAATCGATTGCAAAGCCTCAGGGATAGCAGCAACTGCGATAGCTACCGAGAACATCAGCGCATTTAATAATGCAGTGGTTGTATCTGCCTCACTGTCGCCAAACCAGATACGAGCTGCCTGAACAGCAAAAATAGCAATACATAAAATCAAAATGCCGACACCGAGCTTCTTGCTGAAGCTGTTTAATTTCTGTTGTAACGGCGTTTCTTTCTGCTCTGCAGTAGAAAGCATATCGGCAATTTTACCGACCTCTGTTTGGTTTCCTGTACCGGTAACTACAAAGGTTCCCCGTCCATAAACAACCAAAGAGCTGCTGTACACCATATTTAGTCTGTCTCCTAAAGCAGCCTCGTCCTCAATGATATCGGTGTTCTTTTCTACCGCCTCCGATTCGCCGGTAAGCATTCCTTCATTTACTCGTAAAGAGCCGCTTTCCAGCATACGTCCATCCGCAGGTATATAGTCTCCCGCTTCTAAGTAGACAATATCACCGGGAACAAGCTCTTTGGCAGCGATTGTTTTTTCGGTTCCATCCCGCATCACATTCGCATCAGGGGCAGACATATCCCGTAATGCCTCCAGCGAGCTTTCCGCTTTTCTCGTCTGTACCACGCTGATTACCGAGTTAATCAGCAGAACCAAAAAGATAATAATGGATTCTACCCATTCTCCAATCAATATTTGTACTGCAGCCGCCGCTAACAGGACAATAACCATCGGATCTTTGAAGGTCTCTAAAAAAAGCTTCCACGTCGGTACTTTTTCTTTATCCGCTATCTCATTATATCCGTATTGATCCAGTCTGGATGCTGCTTCTTCGGTTGATAGCCCCTGTTGGGAAGCCTCTAATTCTTCCAAAACATCTGCAGCTTTTTTTTGATACATTTCCATTTTCAAAATCTCCCTGCTTGTTCATTTTTCAATTATAGAGTGCATTTATTGTTTATTTTGCATTCTTCAACACATTCCATCCCCATTTTCAAAATAATACAGCAATGAAAGGTTTTTCTTTATCTTGAGCTATTGCCTTTTTTCATTCGATTGAAACCTTATTACTGCAGAAAAGAAGGAATCTTTACAAAATCTTCATATTTATCTTTTAAAAATGATTTAACTTATCCTGCTGCTATGGAAGCTATTATATACTTCTTTTTCCTTTTATGCTTGCTTGGATATACTCTAATCTGCCAAAAGCCAATATAGACTTTGCAACAGTCAGTTTTTGCCCATCAAAAAAACTGACCTTGTCTCTGGTCAGTTTTTCTGCCGATGTTACTTCTACTCATTCCCCATCTCAATAATCCGCTGATTCCGGCTGCCACGAAAGGATAAGGTTAAATCCCGCTCAGCCAATATAAATGGTCCGTCCACCAGCACATCTACATAGTTAAGAAGCTCCAGCTGATGCGGATCTTTGTTCTCACGCAGCTCTTCGATCGTCCATCCAGTATACGCCCATATATTTTTCCCAAGCGCCTTCAATTGTCTGGCAATACTTGCTGCAGCCTGTGCCTGGTAAAATGGATCTCCGCCGCTTAACGTAATATCTGTCAATGGATTCCATGCCTCCTCGACAATCTGCTGCACATCCATCTCCTTGCCATTCCGTATATTCCAGGACCTTGGATTATGGCATCCCTTGCAGTAATGGGGACAGCCGGCAAAGAAAATAACCGTACGTAAGCCCTCTCCATCAACGACTGAATCATGATAAATGGATAAAATCCGTGCTGTTTCCATCATACATGCCTCACTCTGTCTCGTTCTTCCGATGCTTTTGCTGTATTCCATTTATCCATTGTTCCTACCAGATAGCCGGTAATACGGCGAATCCGGTCAAATTGTCTTTCATCCGCGATTTGACAGCTTGGACACTCGTTATCGATCGTTCCGGTATAGCCGCAGCTTTGACAGCGGTCGACCGGATGGTTTACACTGCCATAGCCAATCCCGCTTTCAGCCATGGTTTTCACAAGGGTGTCGATAGCTTTTATATTTTTGCTGACATCTCCGTCTACTTCAATATAAGTGATATGACCCGCATTGGTATATGGGTGATAGACAGCTTCCCGTTTTATTTTCTCCACAGCTCGAATCGGATAGTACACAGGAATATGAAACGAATTTGTATAATAATCTCTGTCTGTAATTCCGTCTCTTTTTCCAAAATCCTTGCAATCCTGCTTCACAAATCGGCCACTCAGCCCTTCTGCCGGTGTTGCAATCAGCGAATAATTCAAATCATAGTCTTCTGCAGCCTCGTCACATTTCTTCCGTAAAAAGGCAACAATCTCTTCTCCCAGCTCCTGCGCCTGTTCTGATTCTCCATGATGCTTGCCTGTCAATGCTTTTAAACACTCCGCCAGGCCAATAAAACCAACACTTAAACTCCCCTGCTTCAATACCTCTTCCAATGTATCCTCTGGATTTAATTCGTCACTGCCTGTCCAGACACCTTCTCCATGCAAAAAAGTGAAGTTATTCACAAGTTTATATGCCTGAAATACATACCGTTCATACAATTGACGAATGACCATTTCCGTATAGACCTCTAATTTCGCCATAAATGCCTCGACGGTTGATGAGGTCAGCGCTATTTTCACTAAATTAATACTGGTAAAGGAGATATTGCCGCGCCCGAGACTATTTTCTTCTCCATGACGATTAGCCATAATACGCGTACGGCAGCCCATATAAGCTACTTCCGAATCCGGATTTCCTTCTTCATAATAAACGAAGTTGAATGGCGCATCGATAAAGCTGAAGTTTGGAAAAAGCCTTTTTGCTGTTGTTTCCAAAGCCAGCTGATACAAATCATAGTTTGGATCCGCTTTATAAAAATTAACGTCTTTTTTCATTTTAAAAATTTGAATCGGAAAAATTGGTGTCTCCCCTTTTCCTAAACCAGCCTGTGTAGCTAAAAGAAGATTTTTTATAATCAGTCTTCCTTCTCTGCTTGTATCTGTTCCATAATTGATTGACGTAAATGGAACCTGACCGCCGCTTCTGGAATGGAGGCTGTTTAAATTATGAATAAACGCTTCACAGGCCTGGTAGCATTCCCGGTCCGTTTCCTCCCAAGCTAACTTCTCCAATTCCTGTGGAGCAAGGGGAAGCTGATATTGCTGTAATCTATGCAGCCGCTTTTGATAGGACTTCTTCACAAACGGCGCTAAATCATAATCAAACGCCTGGAAGCTCTGTCCACCATGCTGCTGATTTTGGTTGCTTTGAAAAACGATTGCCGCTAATGCCATCGCACTCAGAATGCTTTGTGGGGAGCGCATATGTCCATGCCCTGTGTTAAACCCTTTTTCCAACAATTTTCCTAAAGGAATTTGGCAGCAGGTCGCTGTCCCCGTGGGCATATAATCTAAATCATGAATATGAATATAATTATCCTCCATTGCCTGCTTCGCTTCTCGGCTCAACATCTTTTCTTTCGCATAAAGTTTTGCACTTTCACTAGCAAACTTGTTCATCTGCCCGCATGGTGATTTCCCGTCCACATTGGCATTCTCCTGTATTAAATCCTGATTGGTGCTGGATATAATCTCTTGAAAATCCTGCATTAAATCTGCTTCTGTACTTTCAGGAGCAGTCATTACTTCCGCCATCTTCTATTCCTCCTTCTTCGTCTCCGCAAATACGTTTCAACGCACTCAAAAACTATATATAGTATGTTTGAAAACAAAGCAGAACTATATATAGTTCTATGGTAAAGGAGGTTAGAAAGAAGTTCAAATGGATATTTTATGACTTTTACCACTTTTTCTTCTCATTCTCTATCCCGATTATGAATTTTTTAAGTCATTTTTGAACCGTTTCAAGCATTTCTTCCAGAAGCTGCTGCCGGTTACCCTGCCGCAGGAATTCCTCTTCTGTAATTTTCTGTAGAATCTGCTTTTTTTGCTCGGGTGTTAAAGGCAGGGTGAGGATTCTTTTTCTTGCCTGATCAAGAAAGATAAGATCAGCTTCTATTTCTGCTGGCAGCTGATCCGCCAGCTTATTTTTTAACTGTTTTGCATAAATTGGACTCGCACCGCCGGTGGACAACGCAAGGCTTAGCGCTCCCCTTTGTAGAACAGCAGGAAAGGATACATCACTTTTCATGGCATCATTTGCAACATAAGCCAGCTGATGCGGCTGTTTGTTTTCATAAAGGGACACATTCAGTTCTTTCTTATCTGTCATCAATAAAAGAAATAGACAATTAAAATGTTCTCCCTCGTGAACCTCTCTTTCCTGCCACTTGATTTTTCCTTTTTGATAAAGCTGCTGCAAAAATGGATGAAGCTTCGGCGCAATGATAGTGATAGCAGCTCCAGCATCTAAAAAATGACGTATTTTTCTCGCTGCAACAGCTCCTCCGCCGACTGCAATGACGGTCTGATTCTTCACCTCTAAAAAAAGCGGCATGTGCATCAGCTGACTCTTCCTTTCAGCAATGTATTGACTCGATCGACTAGGACTGTAACGAGCTGATCATCAAATCCTAAGTACGGACAAAGAATAAATTGTTTATCTGTCCGTTCAGACAGTTCATCTAATTTCTGGCGCAGCTCCCTCATTAATACACCGGAGAATAGCAAATAGGGGACAACATACACCACCGAATTAGGACTTTTAAGCAATTGCTCCAGCCCCTCATCCAATGTAGGACGGGTTGCTGCCAGATAACATGTATTTACTTCATTTACCGGAGCTGCCTCCCATAATAAGCGTGCAATTTTGGCAAGGTCGCTATTGGCATCCGGATCACTGCTGCCCCGCCCGACAAGTAATACAGAAGCAGGTTCGCGTTCTTCATACACAGGCGGTTTACCGGTTTGCTTCAGTCCTCCCATTTCCAGGCGTTTGTTTAGTAAATCAATGATTGCCGGATCTACTCCCATCACCTTTCCATAGGTAAAGGTTACGTCTGGATAGCGTTTTTCTGCCTGCCCTATTTCTTTTGGGATATCCTGCTTTGCATGCCCAGCTGAAAGCAATAGAACCGGCACAACTGCAATCTGTGCTGCTCCCTGCCGGACACAGCTATCGATGCCTGTTTGGATGGATGGTGAAGCAAGTTCAATAAAGCAGGTTTCCTGTATCTGAATCTGCGGATTTTTTTTCTTCGCTCTGTCTACAAAAGCCAGAAGCTCCTCATTCCCCCGTTGTACCCGGCTTCCATGCCCGATATATAAAATAGCCTGCATCCTGTATTCCCCTTCCTCTCATTCTCTTTCAAGTCTAGCAAATTTCTGCTTAATGAACGATATTAATTGTAAAACTTAAAAATTTTAAGAAAAGGCCGCTGCAGCCAGCGGAGCTTCTTTTTGCAAAAGAACTTCCTGCAGTGCTTCTTCGGTCGGTTCAGATAATACCTCCGAAACAGCATACCCTGCTTTGACAGCAGCCTGCTTTGATTTTTCTCCAAAACAAATCACGCGTGCATAGGTACTAATGTTTTCTGGCGTTTCTCCACAAGCTTGAAACCCTTCCGTCACTGTTTTCACAGAACGCGCATTAGGAAAAATGATCGTTTCGATACGCTCCTCCTCCTGAAGACGGCTGAACGTTTGCTCCGTCTGCTGCACACGAATAAAGCTATGCGTAGCAATGAAATCAGGCTCAAATACGAATGGATAACGCTGCTCTTTTCGATGGAAGCCTTCCGGGTCTCCTAATATTACCAGCGGGGAAGCGTCGGGGCTCCGTTCTGCTATTTCTTTTCCAAAACAATGATAGGATTCTATGGCCTTTACTGTTTTTTTAGAAATTCCATAGAATTCACCTTGAATCCTTCGAATATCGATTTTATTTGCCTGCAGAGACTCGAAGAAAATGTCCACACTTGCCGGTGATAAAAAAAGAAGATCCCGATTTGCCGGAATATCGGCTTTTTTCAACAGATGCTTTTTCTTTTGCATCCGCGGAAATTCAAAAACCTCTGCTCCCTGCTCCCGTAAATGCCGGGCCATTTCACTCGGTTCTTCACCAGCCCGCCCGAGAAGCAAATGCTGACTAAACAGCGGCTTGCTTTCAAACCAGCTTTCTCCTTTTTTCAGTGTGCTTACATCTCCTACTAAGATGATAGCTGGATTTTTAAACTGTGCCGCTTTTGCTTTCTGTACAATAGTTGCAAGATTTCCCTGCAGCGTTCTCTGTTTTCCGGTCGTGCCCCATTGAATTAATAAAACTGGCGTATCCGAAGACCGCCCATATGAGATGAGCTGTTCTGAAATGTAAGGCAGATTGCCCAATCCCATATAGAACGCAATGGTGTCGATCCCGTTCGCTAAAGCATGCCAGTCAATCAGCGGTTCACCTGAAGGCGACTTATCATGACCTGTAATAACAGCAAAGGATAAGCTATGCTCACGATGTGTAACAGGCACGCCCGCATAAGCAGCAGCTCCGATTCCCGCCGTTATCCCTGGAACAATCTCGTAAGGCACACCGGCCTGTTCCAGTGCAGCTGCCTCCTCGCCTACCCGGCCAAATACGCTTGGGTCGCCGCCTTTCAAACGCACAACATTCTTTCCTTCTAAGCCATGCTTTACTAATAACTCATTAATTGCTTCCTGACGCAGTATATGTTTTTTAGGCATTTTACCACAATATATAAATTCTGCTTGCGGTGAAGCATATTCCAGTAAGAGAGGGTTAACCAGCCTATCGTATAAAACAACTTCTGCCTGCTGCAAATACGTATAACCTTTTAAAGTCATTAACCCAATATCTCCAGGACCAGCTCCGACTAAGTACA
The DNA here is from genome assembly GCF_053839645.1 of Oceanobacillus sp. M60. Taxonomy (NCBI): domain Bacteria; kingdom Bacillati; phylum Bacillota; class Bacilli; order Caryophanales; family Bacillaceae; genus Oceanobacillus; species Oceanobacillus sp. M60. Next base: position 95,776 of record NZ_JBSSNH010000005.1, read on the forward strand.
CACATCCTGGTTTTGTCATCATTCGTCACCCTCATTTCATCCATTTCTAAGCTTTTTCGTATCAAATCGGCTTTTCAAGTCAATAGCCCTGCTTTTCTTAAAGTTAAAGAAGAGCAGGGCGATAACCGCAGCCCTGTCTCTTCTTTAAAGTTTTCAACCTTAAAACGTTTAATCATGAAAGTTTACTCCAGAAGTAACAGCCTTCACATACTCTTTTCGAACTACAAAATCACCGAAGTGTTCGCCATCCAGACGTTCCTTTGCATAATGCCGAATAATCGGCTGCAGCGTTTCTAAAATTTCTTTTTCTCCAATGCTTTCCCGGTAAATCTTGCTTAAACGCTGTCCGGCAAATCCTGCTCCTAGATACATATTATATTTTCCTGGGGCTTTCCCAATAAAGCCAATTTCTCCTAATGCTGCTCGTGAGCATCCGTTCGGGCAGCCAGACATCCGAATGACAATTTCTTCATCACGTAGCCCTTCTTCTTCCAGCAGTGTTTCCAGTTTCTCAATCAAGGAAGGCAGATAACGCTCTGATTCAGCCATCGCCAAGCCGCAGGTCGGAAAAGCAACACAAGCCATGGAATTACGGCGTAATGCAGATTGCTCCTTTCCATCTGACAGTCCATACTGCTCGATAAGTGCGATGATTTCCTTTTTCTTCTGACTGGTGACATTTCCGATTACCAGGTTTTGGTTTGCCGTTAAACGGAAATCTCCGGTATGAATTTTGGCAATTTCCCGCAGTCCCGTCATCAGCTGATAGTCTTCTTTATCCTGAATACGTCCATTTTGAATAAAAAGCGTAAAATTCCAGCGATTCTTCGTCCCTTTCACCCAGCCATAGCGGTCGCCGTTATGGTCAAAATGAAAGTCGTGTGCTTCGTCCAGCTGCCAGCCTAAACGTTCCGTCAGCTCATTTTTAAGCCAATCAATCCCTCTGGCATCAATCGTATATTTAAAACGTGCGTATTTTCGTTCGGAACGGTTTCCATAATCCCGCTGGATGGTAATGATTTTTTCAGCAACATCCGTGATTTGGTCCGGCTTACAGAAACCAATCACTCTTCCCAGCTGCGGATACGTATTGGTATCGCCATGTGTCATGCCCATACCGCCGCCAACCGATACATTGAATCCTTGAAGCTGTCCATCCTCCAGAACAGCAATAAAACCTAAATCCTGCGAAAAGATATCTACATCATTGGATGGCGGAACTGCAATTCCAATCTTAAACTTTCTTGGCAGATAAACCGTTCCATACATTGGCTCTACTTCATCAGTTTCTTTAGAATCAACCACCTTATCCCCATCAAGCCAAATTTCATGGTACGCATTTGTGCGCGGAGATAAATAGTCACTCAATACTTTTGACCACTCGTGGACTTCTGCATGCACCTCCGATTGATCCGGGTTAGGATTACACATAACATTCCTGTTAACGTCTCCGCAGGCTGCAAGGGTATCCATCAAAGCATCATTAATCCCTTTGATACTTGCTTTCATATTCCACTTTAAAATGCCATGCATCTGAAACGCCTGTCTGGTAGTCAATTTAATCGTCTGATTCCCGTAGGTGTTAGCCAATTCATCAATAACCAGCCATTGCTCCGGTGTAGCAACTCCTCCGGGTACACGGACCCGCACCATAAATTGATAGGCAGGCTCAAGCTTCTGCCGCTGCCGTTCGGTACGCAGATCCCGGTCATCCTGTAAATAGCTTCCATGGAATTTCATTAACCGGTTATCGTCATCCGGGATACCTGCACTTAACGGATCACTCAGCGTTTCTTCCAATGTCCCGCGTAAATAATTACTCTCTTTTTTGATTCTTTCTACATCGCTTGGCGGTCCATCCTGAATATGGACCGGTTTATGAACTGTTTTACTATCTGACATTTCTGATTCTCCTTTACTTACTAATAGACATCCCGCTGGTAGCGTTTCTCCTGCTGCATCTCCATTAAATAATGCTGCGCATCTTCTGTACTGAGATTTCCTTCCCGTTCCAGGATAGTCACTAGCGTATCGTGGACATCACTTGCCATGTTTTTCTCATCACCGCATACGTAGACGACTGCGCCTTCTTTCAGCCATTCATAAAGCTCCTTGCTTTGCTCCAGCATACGATGCTGTACATAGACTTTTTCTGCTTTATCCCGCGAAAAAGCCACATCTACTTTAGATAAAACGCCGCTCTTCAACCAGCGATGCCAATCTGTCTGATAAAGAAAATCGGTAACAAAATGCTGGTCTCCAAAGAACAGCCATGACTTTCCGTTTGCTTCCATTATTTCACGTTCTTCTACGAAGGAGCGGAATGGGGCGATTCCAGTTCCCGGGCCAATCATGATAATTGGTTTATCCGGATCAGCCGGCAGCTTGAAATTCGGGTTTTTATGAACATAAACGGAAAGGGTCTGCCCCGGCTCTTTTCGATCTGCGCATTGCACAGAGCAAACGCCGCTCCGCTCTCTGCCATAAGTTTGGTAACGTACTGCTCCAACCGTCAAATGAACCTCCTCCGGATTTGCTTTGTAGCTGCTTGCTACAGAATATAGTCTCGGTGGCATTTTTCGTAACAGCGCAATAAATTCCTTTGCCGGAAGATCCTTTATCTGATAATCACGAATCAAATCTAATAAATCACGTCCGTATATATATTCTGTTACCGCTTCTTCGTTCCCCTGCTCCAGTAATTGCTGTAATTCCGGAATTTGTGTGAATTCCGCTATTTTTTTCAGCAATGGCTTTGTCAGTACAGTGATTTCATAATTTTTTTGCAATGCTTCTTGCAGAGGAACTTCATCCCCTTTTTTATTCACTGGAATCAGCTCATTCGGAGCCCACCCTGTTTCTTTGATAAGCTCTTCGACAATGACCGGATCGTTTTCAGGATAAATTCCAATGCTGTCTCCTGGTTCATACTCCAGGTTCGACCCTTCCAGCGACAATTCCATATGATAGGTTTCTTTATTCGAGCCGCGCCCATTTATATTCAGACTTTCAAAGATTTCTGCTTCAAATGGATTCGTTCTTGAAAATGCGGAAGCTTGTGTTTCTACGGCAGCAGCTGCTTCAGCTATTGTCGGAGCCTGAGCCGTTTCCTGTGACTCAGACAGCTTATTTAATACATTTTCCAGCCATTCCTCAGCCGCTTCATCATAATCCAAATCACAATCCACACGGTCGATAATTCGATTTCCTCCCAATTCTGCCAATCTCTCATCAAACTGTCTGCCAGTTTCACAGAAAAGGTCATAAGAGCTGTCTCCGAGCGCCAATACGGAATAATTCAAGTCCTCCAGCTTTGGAGCCCGGCGTCCGTGGAGAAATTCATGAAATTGAAGCGCTGTATCCGGCGGATCTCCTTCTCCCTGTGTACTGATTACAACCAGCAGGTTTTGAAGGTTTTTCAGTTTATTGGGTTTAAAATCAGCCATAGAGGCAAGGGTAACCTTCATTCCTTTTTCTTTTAGCTTTCCTGACACCTCTGTTGCCAATCCTTGACAATTCCCTGTCTGTGACCCGAAAAGAACCGTCACCTCTACCGGGGAAGCTTCTGTTACAGCAGCGGTTGGCAATTGCGCTGTGACTGCTTCTGCGACAGGTGCAGCCGGGGCGGCGCCGGCATTTTGTAAAGCAGAAAGATAACCGCCAAGCCATATTTGTTGAGTTTCCGTCAATGTTGGAAATAGACGATTGAGCAGCTCAACCTGCTCTTGATTAAATGGACTATTATTCACTTGAAATTGCAACGCTATCTACCTCTCAAAATTAATTTTAAATTTAAAGGATGTGTTCAAATTAAATATCTTCTTAATGTGTTATGCGAACCTATTAATCTGGCAAATAATTTCTTTCTCGTAAGAATGCAATCATCTGATCAACGCATGCTTCAATAGAATGCTGGTCGGAATCAACAACCAATTCCGGCTGCAGCGGTTCCTCATAAGGAGAACTGATACCGGTAAAATTACTGATTTCTCCTGTACGTGCTTTTTTATACAACCCTTTCGGATCGCGGTCTTCACAGGCTTCTAAGGAGCACCGTACATAAATTTCCACAAATTCATCCTCTTGAACCAGCGCTCTCACCCGATTTCGATCCTCTGCAAATGGAGAAATAAATGCTGTGCAGACAATCAACCCTGCATCTACAAACAGCTTCGCCACCTCGCCGATTCGGCGGATATTTTCCTTTCGATCTTCTTCACCGAAGCCAAGTCCTTTATTCAGGCCGTGCCGGACATTATCGCCATCCAGCACATAGCTGTTTAAACCTTGCTCAAATAAACGATGCTCCAATGCATTAGCTAGTGTTGACTTCCCTGCTCCGGAAAGTCCGGTAAACCATAAAATACAGCTTTTATGCTGATTTCTCTGCTGCCGTTCTTGTTTCTGTACAGCAGTATCATGCCAAACGATATGTTTTGTTTCTTGTTTCAAATAAACACCATCCTTCTATAACTGTTCATTCTGATGTATTTACTAAGGTTTAACGCATTAAATGCCTCCGCCTTCGTCATACGTGGAACGACGCTCTGCTCTTGTAGACAAATAAAGACTGTAGACACCTGCTGTGGCAATAAAAACGGAAAGGATTACGAAAAGCGTATAATAATCCGTTGTTTTAAATAAAAGAATAAGACCGTACGACAGTACTAATGAAATAACCGGTGAAACAACCCAGACTTTAATAATTTGTTTCACAATGCTCTGCTGCCACATTTGAAATCCTTTGTCTGCTGTTCCAACGCCAACGATGGCAGAGGTTGTTATTTGTGTCAGCGGCACCGGCAAGCCAAAAATGGATGCCGTTATCACCAGACTGCCTCCCGTCAAAGAAACAGCACTCCCCTGCAGCAAGGACAGCCGCGTAATTTTTTTCCCATTTGTTTCTAACACGCGGCCTCCCAGTAACACTGCTCCAAGAGATACGAAAAGTCCGCCAAGCAATACTGCCATAGTCACATCAAGCAGCCCGACACCAACTAACGGGCCGACAGCATTAGCTACATTATTCATTCCAGCAGCATATGCCTCGATACAGCCGGCCGCGATGAGCAAAAAAGCCAGTGGTTTTTTCCATTTACCAAGCTCTGTAAGCTCCTTCCAGCGATTTTCCGCATAGCGTATCCATTTCCCTAACACCAATCCAAGCAAAAAAGCGGTAATAGGAGTAATCAGCCAAAATGCAATGATGATAATCAACTGATCGAATAAAAGTGCCTGATAAGCGATACCTGCTCCAATAATTGCACCGACAACCACTTCACTCGTAGATAGCGGAATTCCTAATACGTTGGCAAAGAATAAAGTCAGACAAGCTGCCGCTAAAATAATAATGACAATTTCTACATCAAGGACCCCTGGGGAAATGATTCCATTTCCAATCGTGCGGACAACCTCGCCTCCAGATAAGGCGCCCAATAAAGCAAAAATACTAACCAGGATCATTGCCGTTCTTTTCTTGGGGATAGCACCGCTCCCATAAGCCGGCCCCATCGAAGCAGCCGTTCCGCTGGCTCCAATGTTCATCGCAAAAAATAAAGCAATTATAAAAGCAACAGCAACCAGCATAATTCTAAAACACCTCTCTCTTTCTTACTTACACACTTGCTTGCTGCTGCATCCCCCGGATAAGCACCTCGACAACCTCTTTCCGGCTGAATTCAGGAGGTGGAGTAATTCCATTGGTCAACATCTCTCGTACCTTTGTTCCAGACAAGATCACATGGCTTTCTTTGTCATGAGGACATGTTTTCGTCGATGCCATATTCCCGCATGCTTTGCAATAAAAGCTATGCTCAAAAAATAATGGCGTAATCTCGAGATCTTCTTCTGAAAATTGCTGGAAGATAACCTGCGCATCATAGGTTCCATAATAGTCGCCTACCCCTGCATGGTCGCGCCCGACAATAAAATGGGTACAGCCATAATTTTTTCGGACTAATGCATGAAAAATCGCTTCTCTTGGCCCGGCATAACGCATCGCTGCTGGAAATACAGCGAGAAATACCCGGTTTCGCGGATAATATTTGGACAATAGCACTTCATAGCTTTCCATTCTGACATCTGCCGGAATATCATCTGCTTTCGTATCTCCTACCAATGGGTTTAAGAATAACCCATCCACAATTTCGAGTGCTGATTTCTGAATATATTCATGAGCCCGGTGAACCGGATTCCTCGTTTGAAAGCCGACTACCTTTTTCCAGCCTTGTTTTTCAAAATGCGCTCTGGTTTCTTTTGGATCGAGATAATAGGCTTGAAAACGATCACGCTGCAGCCGCTTAGTTAATGTAATTGGACCAGCTGCATAATAATCAGGACGTTCAAACAGCTTCTTCACACCTGGATGCGCCTGATCATCCGTCCGGTATACCTGTTTTGCCTCTTTCCATTTATTTGGTTCATACACCTCGGTAATATCGATGACACCATACACTTCGTTGTTAAAAGTTAACTTAGCGCGTGTTCCGATTTCCAATGTGTTTGCTGCTGTCTCTGAAATTGGCAATGTGATTGGTATACTCCAAACCGTTCCATCTGCTAGGCGCATATCGCTGACTACCGATTCGTAATCTGCTTTTCCCATAAAACCTGTTAACGGGCTGAATCCCCCAATACCAATCAGCTCTAAATCGGAAAGAGCAAAGGAATCCAGCTCTATTTCCTGTGTGATTCCCTGTGTATCATAGTCTGGCTCATACTGTTGAATCAATGTTCCTCCATGTGGAGCAATGGTTGTCATAACGTTTACCTCCAATAATATTCAATTTCATCCTGGCTAGATTGCTTATTTATCCAGATGTAAGCCGCATTCTGTTTTGTTTGTGTCTGCCCATCTGCCGCTTCTTGCGTCTTCCCCTGCCAACACCGCTTTTGTACAATGTTCACAGCCAATGCTCGGGTAATTTTTATCATGAAGCTCATTATAAGGCAGCTGATGCAGACGGATATACATCCAGATTTCTTCTTCTGTCCAATGAATCAAAGGACAAATTTTAATCGAGTGAAACCGTCTGTCTTGATTAACAAATTCCGTATTAGCTCTTGTGGGGGATTGCTCCCGCCGTAAGCCGGATATCCAGGCAGTGTATTGATTTAATTGCTGCTCCAAAGGAATCAGCTTACGAATGCTGCAGCATAAATCAGGATTCACCTTCCATAGCTCAGGACCATGAACTTCCGCCTGCTCCTCCGGTGTCAGCTCCGGTTTCGTCATTTCAATCCGTAAACTCGGATACCGTTCTTTTACTCGATCAATGAGTTCGTAGGTTTCTTTAAAATGAAAATCGGTATCCAGAAAAACGATGACAGCATCTTTTTTTACCTTATGGATCATATCAATCAAAACAATACCTTCCGCCCCAAAGCTGCAGGCGTAGACAAGCTCATCACCATAGGTCTGATATGCCCATTTCAATATCTCCAGGCTGTCTTTCTTTTTAAGCTTTTGATTCAGAGATTCATAATCCTCTGCCGCAGCTTTTTGATAGGTTAATTGCATGCATAAACCTTCTTTCTCAGATAATACTTGACCATTAAAAAAGACGCCGCTCCTCCAGATTTTCTTCTGAACAGAACGCCGCCTCTAGTTGTCTAGTCAGCAGTGTTTTTTCGTGTTTACTTTAATCTTACTTTTTCATTTTTCTCTAATTGGATTACCTTTCCATCTTGAACCACAATCGTTATGGTGCCATAATTCAAGTCATTTAATAATTCCTTCAACTTCACATAAAAATCATCCATTTCATGCTCTTTTGACATGTTATCTTCCCCCTAATTATTTTTCGTTGCTTGAGGAAGTTCAATTCCCTGTAATTTGATAAGATTTATTAGTATTCTATCCATATTTCTGCCTTTTGTCAATCACTCATTTAAAAATTTTTAAATGTAATGAAAATTGCTTTGATTTTCTGTTAAAAAACCAGGAAAATCACTTTGTCTTTAAAACATCGGTGCCCTTGCCAAAGAGATGTCCGCTGCGACGTTTTTCGATGGGGCGAGTAATCGCAATGGTTTTGGGTGGGGCAAGTAACCGCAGTCCCAGCCCCTGTGGGAAGAACCCCGCAGGAAATAAGCGTGACTTTAGCTCTGTCTGCGCCTGTCAGCTTGCCAATCAGCAAGTCTTCTTTAAAGAATGCTGAGCTCGGGGCCCACCGAAAGCTTAGTGTATTTCTGGGACCTAAGATTACTCACCCCATGAAACCCGTTGGAGCGGCTATCCTTAACATTTTATTTCTTACTCTTTAAAAAACTTTATATGAGCTTCAATTCTTTTTGATTAATTACTTATTATACTATCAAACTTCATAAAAAAGTATTCTTATCTTAATGATATGATTTATTTTCAAAAAAGACACTTTTTCAGTTATTATATTTTAATAAAAAACACGAAATAATGGCTCACACTGCGAATGGTTTCGCTCCAAGCCACTATTTCGTACCTAAAAAGTTAATTTACTTTAAGCTGACAAATTTTCCTTAATACACATGCTCCACTTCATAGCCTTTGTCTTCAAGCTCTGTGATAATACTTGGTTCTACGGTAAAGTGTGCTGTGCCTACGAAAACAAAATACACCTGACCGCTATCCTCCTGTAAAATATCATCCAGGCTATTTGCCATGTCAATATTCCGGTTATCATTTAATTCTTCCATATACTCCGCATTGATTCCAGCTTCTCCATAGTCATCAGACATCGTTTCCATCGCTTCAATGTCTCCTTCAAGCCAAGCTTCAGCAAGCTCCTCCATCTCTTCTGGAGCCTCTTCATAGCCATCAATCGCTAGTTCCAATGTCTGTATTTGCGTTTCCATCGAATAACCGCTCAGCACTTCAAATTGTTCCTCTGCACTTTCTAATGAAATAATTTCCTTCTCATCCTCTGTTGCTTTTTCAAGGAAGTATAAATCAACAGCTTCTTGTGAATCAACGTCGCTGGACATGGTTGTAAATTCAAGCAGCATCATCTCTACGAACCATGGCTGAAATTCATTCATTGTTTCCAAATCTAATCCATTCTCTTCAAAAATAGAAGCAAGCTCTTCATATGTCTCATCGGAAAGTTCATCTTCCAATGTTGTCCCCTCTTCCAGCATGGCATACTCTAAGACCTCTTCCTGAGCTGGCATTTCCTCCAGCAGATTAAATTCTGGCAGTACCACATCCGCACTGTCAAACGCTTCTTCAATCGCTGGATCTAATGGATAAAAGTCATCCGTTCCTAAATGGATGGTTCCTTGTAAGTACATTTCGGTATCACCGGATTCTACCTTCCATAAGAAACCGCCTTTTCCTTCACCGCTCTCTGCTTCTTCTTTCTCTGCTTCATCAGCACCAGCCTCATCCTCTTCTGTTGCCGGCTCCTCTGCAGGATTTTCTGTTTCAGACGCGTCCTCATCCCCGCTGCATGCCGTAAGCATACCAGCAAGCAGAAGCGTGAATAATGCTAATAAAAGTTTTTTCATTCCCATTTTCCTCCTTAGTCTGCCTCATCATTTTTATTTATAAAAAATACAATACGTTCATTCTAACAGAATAACTTGAGTATTTGGAAAGCTTTTGAAATAATTCTATATTTTACTCACAAAGAATTGCTCCTAAAGATTTACTAAGAATGATTATTTATGTACAAACTCGTTTACTAAAATACTTTTTATCATATAAATCATACGCATCAATGTACAAAAAAAAGTGACTTCCGCAGAAGCCACTTTTTTTATTCAATCTTTTTAGCATACTTAACCGATAGAACCTTCCATTTCGAAGCTGATCAATCGATTCATCTCAACCGCATATTCCATTGGAAGTTCTTTTGTAAATGGTTCAATGAAGCCCATAACGATCATTTCTGTTGCTTCTTCCTCTGATAAGCCGCGGCTCATTAGATAGAAGAGCTGTTCCTCAGATACTTTCGAAACTTTTGCTTCGTGCTCTAAGGAAATGTTGTCGTTTAGAATTTCATTGTACGGAATCGTATCTGAAGTAGACTCGTTATCCATAATCAGCGTATCACACTCAATATTGGAACGAGCTCCGTCTGCTTTACGTCCAAAGTGTACCAGTCCGCGGTAAGATACTTTTCCGCCTTGTTTAGAGATAGACTTCGAAACAATGGTAGAAGACGTATTTGGAGCCAAGTGATGCATTTTCGCACCAGCATCCTGTAATTGTCCTTTTCCAGCTAAAGCGATAGAAAGCGTATTTCCGCGTGCGCCTTCTCCTTTGAGCAGGATAGCAGGATATTTCATCGTTAACTTCGAACCAATGTTTCCGTCAATCCATTCCATGGTTGCATTCGCATCACAGGTCGCACGTTTCGTAACCAGATTATAAACGTTATTTGCCCAGTTTTGAATCGTTGTATAACGGCAGTAGGCATCCTTTTTAACAATAATCTCAACAACAGCACTGTGAAGCGAGTTCGTTGTATAAACAGGTGCTGTACAGCCTTCGACATAGTGTACAGATGCGCCTTCGTCTACAATAATCAGCGTACGTTCAAACTGTCCCATATTTTCAGAGTTAATACGGAAGTAAGCTTGTAATGGCGTTGTTGCTTCCACGCCTTTTGGCACATAGATAAATGAGCCGCCGGACCAAACTGCCGAGTTTAATGCAGAAAACTTATTGTCTGAGTAAGGAATAACCTTACCAAAATATTCTTTAAACAGCTCTTCATTTTCTTTAAGTGCTGTATCTGTGTCCTTAAAGACGATGCCAAGCTCTTGAAGATCTTCTTTCAAGCTGTGGTAAACAACTTCTGATTCATACTGTGCAGATACACCGGCAAGATATTTTTGTTCTGCCTCCGGGATACCTAATTTATCAAACGTCTGCTTGATTTCATCAGGCACTTCATCCCATGTTCTGCCTTGTTTCTCAGAAGGTTTTACATAATAAACAATCTCATCGAAGTCTAAACCTGTAAGGTCTCCGCCCCATTGCGGCATTGGACGGCTATAGAAATGCTCCAGTGCCTTCAAGCGATAATCCAGCATCCACTGCGGCTCTTCCTTCATTTTCGAAATTTCTTTAACAATATTTGGCGTTAATCCTTTTTCTGTACGGAAAATAGATACGTCTTTATCGTGAAATCCATATTTATACTCTTCCATTTCCGGCATATTTTTTGCCATTGTTAATAACCTCCCTCTGACAGATTAAAAGCTCTGTCTTATTCGTTGTGTACACCCTTTTCCATGGCTTTCCAAGCGAGTGTTGCACATTTGATCCGTGCAGGAAATTTGGAAACTCCCTGAAGTGCTTCAATATCTCCCATCTCCTCTGAATCGACGTCATGTCCTAACATCATTTCAGAGAAGGCTTCTGACATTTTCAATGCTGCTTCCACTTCCATTCCCTTGATTGCCTGTGTCATCATCGATGCGGATGCCATACTGATCGAACAGCCTTCTCCCTGGAATTTCGCGTCCTTTACAATGCCATCTTGTACATCTAATTGTAATTGAATACGATCCCCGCAGGTCGGATTGTTCATATCTACTGTCACAGATTCTTTCTCCAGGGTTCCTTTGTTACGCGGATTTTTATAATGATCCATAATAACTTGTCTATAAAGTGTATCGAGGTTATTCAAAGCCATTCCCAAAATACTCCTTTGTCTTTAACAGCCCAGCTACTAAAAGGTCAATATCCTCTTTGGTATTATAAAGATAGAAACTCGCTCTGGCTGTTGCTGTTACATCCAGCCATTTCATCAAAGGCTGAGCACAATGATGTCCGGCACGAACAGCGATTCCTTCTGCATCAAGCACGGTTGCTGTATCATGCGGATGTACATCATCCAGATTAAACGTAACCAGCCCGGCTCGTTTCTCCGGTCCATAGAGCTGAATACCATCGATGGTGCGCATCTGTTCCAGTGCGTAGGCTGCCAGCTCTGTTTCATGAGCTAGTATTTCATCTTGACCGACTTCTTGAAGAAAGTCGATTGCTGCTGCAAGTCCAATTGCTCCTGCAATGATAGGTGTACCGCCTTCGAATTTCCAAGGCAGCTCCTTCCATGTAGAATCGTATAGATTTACAAAATCAATCATCTCTCCGCCAAATTCAATCGGCTCCATGTTTTCTAAAAGCTCCTGCTTCCCATAAAGAACGCCAATGCCGGTCGGCCCGCACATCTTATGCCCTGAGAAAGCATAGAAATCGCAATCGATATCCTGCACATCCACGTTGATATGTGGAGCACCCTGTGCGCCATCCACAACCATCACAGCTTGATGCTGGTGTGCAATTTCGGCTATTTCTTTTATTGGGTTAATCGTTCCAAGAACATTGGAAACATGTGTTATCGCAACGATTTTTGTTTTTTCATTCACTATATTCTTTACATCGTCTAATAAAATCGAGCCGTCTTCCTGTAATGGCAGATATACCAGACGGGCTCCAGTTACTTTAGCAACCTGCTGCCACGGTATCAAATTACTATGATGCTCCATTGGCGTAATCACTATTTCATCATCCGGGCCGACGTTATCTCTGGCATAGCTTGATGCTACCAAGTTGAGTCCCGCGGTGGTACCCCGGTTAAAGATAATTTCTTTCGTGCTTCCCGCATTGATAAACTCCCGGACCTTTTCGCGTGCTCCTTCGTATTGATCGGTTGCTCTTGACCCGAGGGTATGGACCCCGCGATGAACGTTGGAATTATTTTGCTTATAATAATCATTCACCGCTTCAATCACCTGAATCGGCTTTTGCGACGTCGCAGAAGAATCCAAATATACTAAGGGGTGTCCATTTACTTCCTGTTGAAGGATTGGAAATTGTTCTTTAATGGCCTTGATATCCATTAATAAACTTTCCTTTCAATCACTTGTGTTAATTGCTTACGTACTGACTCAATTGGAATTTGAGCTACCACAGGAGCCAAGAAACCATGAATAACCAGGCGTTCTGCTTCTTCACGCTCTAACCCTCTGCTCATAAGATAATACATTTGCAGCGGATCCACACGGCCTACAGAAGCAGCGTGACCTGCTGTTACGTCATCCTCATCAATAAGAAGAATTGGATTGGCATCTCCACGGGATTTTTCACTCAGCATCAATACACGGGACTCCTGCTCAGAGTTCGATTTTGTGCCGCCATGTTCAATTTTACCGATAGCATTGAAAATCGTAGAGGCAGAACCCTTCATCACACCGCGCTGTAAAATATACGCATCGGTTTCTTTTCCGAATTGGCGAATGCTTGACGTGAAGTTCTGTGTCTGCTTTCCGCGTCCGACAGATACTGCTTTTGCTTCGGAAGCTGAATTATCCTCCATAAGGTAGGTAATGTTTTCAGAAACCGTATTTCCATCGTTCATTTGTCCAAGTGCCCAGTCAATTCTTGCATCACGTTTAGCAACACCGCGACGGTTCACATACGTAGTTGTGCCGGCAGCAAAGTTATCTACTGCACCGTAAGCAACCTGTGCGTTATCATGCGCAAATACTTCCGTTACAAGGTTCGCAACGTTTTCTTCTGTATCATTATGAGAAATATAGTTTTCTACATAGGTTAATGAGCTGCCTTCTTCTGCTACAACAAGCACGTGATTCAATAATGCGCTGCTGTTATCTTCCTGCCAGAAGATTGCTTGAAGCGGTTCTTCCACCTGTACATTTTTAGGAACATATACAAATACGCCGCCGTTCATCAGTGCTGCATGAAGCGCTGTTAAACGGTTCTGATCAACAGCAACTGCATCATTCATATAATATTTTTCAACCAGCTCGCTGTGCTCTCTGACTGCTGTAAAAATATCTGTGAAAATAACCCCTTTATCCTGAAGCTTCTGCGCAAGGCTGTTATATGCAGCTGTCTGATTACGCTGAATATATAGATTCTCCATGCTGGCATCTTCATCGAAGTATTCTTTTAATTCTTCAGGCAGTTCATCAAGAGAAGCGATTTTTGCCGCTTCTTTATAGGAATGCTGGAAATCTGTAAAATTCCAGTTTGAAATCTTTGTTTTATCTGGTTTTGGCATTTCTAGCGAATCAGCCATTTCCAAAGCTTTGGAACGAAGCGTAGCCATCCAGCCGGGTTCATTTCGTTCTTTGGAAAATGCCTGGATATATTCTTGATTGAATGAAAGCTTTGTTTCTACAGTCATGATTATCCCTCCTTACATTACGCGTTTTGTTCTGCAGTTTCTTCGTCTTCGATTCCTAATTCTTCTTTAATCCACTCGTAACCTTCTGCTTCAAGACGTTTTGCTAACTCTGGTCCGCCAGACTTCACAACGCGTCCCTGCATCATTACGTGTACGAAATCAGGTGTAATATAGTTTAATAGACGTTGATAGTGAGTAATAATCAAGCAGCCAAAATTATCCGAACGCATTTGGTTGATTCCTTTTGATACTACTTTTAATGCGTCGATATCCAGCCCTGAATCAATTTCATCAAGGATAGCAATGTTTGGCTCCAGCTGCATTAATTGCAGGATTTCGTTACGCTTTTTCTCCCCGCCGGAGAAACCTTCATTAAGGTAACGTGTTGCCATATTTTGATCAATATCAAGGTAATCTAAGTCCTTATCCAATTTTTTGATGAATTTCATCAATGGAATTTCATCGCCTTCTTCGCGTTTTGCATTAATCGCAGAACGTAAGAAGTCAGAAGTAGTTACACCGCTGATTTCACTTGGGTACTGCATTGCTAAAAACAGACCGGCACGGGCACGTTCGTCTACTTCCATCTCTAAAACATCTTCCCCGTCGAGGGTGATGGATCCTTCTGTTATTTCATATTTAGGGTGACCCATAATGGCAGATGCCAATGTGGATTTACCTGTACCATTCGGTCCCATGACAGCATGGAATTCTCCACCTTTAATGGTTAGGTCTACCCCTTTTAATATCTCCTTATCTTCAATAGATACGTGAAGATTCTTAACTTCTAATACTGAGCCTGACATAAATCATACCTCCAAAAACTGTATTTTAAATGAAATGAATATGATATCCATTCTCAATTTATTCTCATTACAATCTTAAAGCATTTCAAATTAATTCGCAACTGTTATCATTCGTCTTTAAAAAGCTTTTAACTATGCTTCTTTAGACACTTTTTTCATGATCTGTTCCCATTTAAAAAGCTGATGCCCCGTGACATCAGCTTTTGTTATTTTTATCTTAAATTACCAGAAACTGCTTCTGTAGAAAGTCTCTTCGCCTTCTGGTATTCCTGTTCTCTTTCTTTTTCCACTTTTAACTTTTTATTCAAGCTTCGGTCATATTCCTCGTAATTGACACCTCTTGATTGACCAATTCCTTTTTCCATTTCCGAAGTGTAGCTTAAACCATTTTCAGTGGTAATAATAAATCATCCTTTCGGTTTGTTTAACACATTCAATATGCTAACACAGGTATGATTCCCGCTCAAAATCGATTTAAACTTATATTTTCGGATAATTTATGAAAATCTTTCGCTATAGGTGGATATACTCTCACATTCTTAGTATTCTTCGGAAATGCTCTTTATTCTGCATCAGTTGGTGTTGGAATTACAGCACCATTATAGTTATCCGTAATAAAATCCTGTATTTCTTGAGATTGCAGTACCTCTACTAATGTATTTAATGCTTCGCTGTCTTTGTCTTCTGAACGTACAGCTATAACATTTACATAATCTGATTCATCGCCTTCAATGAAAAGCGCATCTTCAAGTGGATTTAATCCTGCTCCGATAGCAAAGTTGGTGTTAATAACCACTAATGAATCTTCTTCACTATTATAAATATCCGGTGTAATCTCAGGAGCAACGTCCGGGTGGAAGGATAAATCTTTCGGATTTTCCTCAATATCGTCTATTGTTGCAGCAACTTTATCCACATCTTCATTTAATGTAATTAATCCATTTGCTTCAAATAAAGATAAAATTCTCCCCTGATCTGATACAGAGTTACTTAATACTACCTCTGTTCCATCTGGAATATCATCAATACTTTCAATACCTTGAGAATAGACTCCCATTGGTTCTACATGAACCCCGCCGATAGATTCAATCTCATATCCGGCATCCTCTATCGTTTGATCAAGAAACGGCTGATGCTGGAAGAAGTTCGCATCCAGTGTTCCATTATCTAAATCATCATTCGGTAAAACATAGTCTTCATACTGTTCAATTTCTAATGTAATTCCTTCTTCTTCTAATAATGGTGCTGCTTCTTCTAAGATTTCAGCATGCGGGATACTGGAAGCACCAACTGTAATTTCAGCCGGCTCGTCCCCATCACTGCCTGTACCTTCTTCGTTGTTGGAAGAATCATCATTTCCTCCGCATGCTGCTAAGAATAAAATCAAACTCGCAGCTGCTAAAAACCAAAGCTTTTTCATGTTGAACGCCCCTTTTTATTTTTTATTATGTGAATCAAGAAATTCTTGAATAGCACCTTTCTTAACGCTTGTCTATCTTTCTGGTTATAGCATCCCCAATAAACTGGAAGATAAATACGATAATCACAATGATGACTGTGCTGACAAATACAACATCCCAGCTTTTCCGCTGAAACCCGAAATAGTAAGCATGGTTCCCTAGTCCTCCTGCTCCAATCGCACCTGCCATCGCAGTATAACCGATTAAAGCAATCGCTGTAACCGTCAGCCCCGATACAAGTGCAGGCTTGGACTCCGGAAGCAGCACCTTAAAAATAATCGTACTTGCTTTAGCTCCCATTGCTTTGGCAGCTTCTACAACTCCTTTGTCTACTTCTTTCAATGCAATCTCCACTAATCTTGCATAGAAAGGTGCAGATCCGAGGATTAAAGCCGGCAGTGCAGCATTAGGACCGCGCAATGTCCCTACTACAAAATCGGTGAAAGGAAATAACAGCAGGATTAATATAATAAACGGAACGGCACGAAATACATTGACAAATGTTGCAACAACAAAATTAATCAATCGATTTTCCCAAAAGTTCCCTTTCGATGTTAAAAATAACAGCAGGCCTAAAAGTAAGCCAATAATAGCTGTACCGACTAAAGCTATAATGGTCATGTAAAGTGTTTCTTGAGAAGCTTCTACTAAATCTTCTATTGTAACGTTCGGAAATAATTCCTCAAGCATGCTGAATTACCTCCAATTCAATAACATCCTGTTCTTCCAGGTACTTTATTGCCTCTTCCTGCTGATTACCTACCAGCTGAACAATCAATGTCCCATAGCTCCCGACCTGTGTCTGGGTGATTTTCCCCTGCAAAATATTAACATGGATATCAAAATTCTTCACAAGCTGGCTGATTACGGTCTGATTTGCACTTTCTCCTAAAAACTGAATCCGTAATAACGCGCCCTCTTGATATCTTTCCTTCAACTCTGTCATGTCTTCCTCTTCCTCATCTGATCCAGTCAGCTGTTCAACAAACTTCTGTGTTACCGGCTGCTTTGGTCTGGTAAATACATCGAGAACCGTTCCTTCTTCTACTACTTTCCCCTGCTCCATCACTGCAACTCGATTACAAATTTTGCGGATAACATGCATTTCATGGGTAATCAAAATAATGGTTAAACCCAGCTTTTCATTAATATCCTGCAGTAAACGCAAGATTTGATTCGTTGTTTCTGGGTCAAGTGCAGAGGTTGCTTCATCACAAAGCAGCACCTTCGGAGAGTTTGCTAATGCTCTTGCAATTCCTACCCGCTGCTTTTGTCCGCCGCTCAGCTGTGCAGGATAGGCATTTTCCTTTCCTGATAAGCCTACTAATTCAACCAATTCCAGTACCCGCTTTTTCCGGTCGCTTTTCTCCACACCGGAAATCTCAAGCGGAAATTCTATATTTTCAGCGACTGTCCGGGACCAGAGCAGGTTAAAATGCTGGAATATCATTCCAATATCCTGTCTGGCGATACGCAAATCCTTTTTCGATAAGGAGGTAATAACCTGATCGCCGATTTTTATCGTACCTGTCGTTGGTTCTTCCAGCCTGTTAATCAAACGCACAAAAGTACTTTTCCCCGCGCCGCTGTATCCGATGACGCCATAGATATCTCCATCCGCTACGTTTAGATTTAAATTATCTACGGCGACAATATCTTTTTTTTCTAAAGAGAATATTTTCTTCAATCCTTCAATGGATATCACTTTATTTCACTCCTATATGTGTACAAACCTATTTTATTGTGTACGCTATATTTTCCTCTTCATTGAAAAAGCGTCCTTCTGCAAGAGAACAGAAAGACGCTTTATTATACACAATATCGTCCATTGCTCCCTTATCTTTACAGTTTCCTGCAGGAATTGGCACCTTTTCAATGATTGAAGGTTGCCGCGGTTTCAATGGGCCAGTCCCTCCACCGCTCTTGATAAGAGTTTGCCTATTTTTAAATGAAGTGCCATTATAGTAGCATGCCATTTGTGCCTTGTCAATCACAATCCCTAGCCATTCACTCAGGTTTCTGTGGAATCTGCTGCTTCTCGTATATTGAACCGTCCTCTTGTACAGAAAAAACTTAGTTGTTTATTGCTGTGAATAATTCCGGTTTGTATTTCATCAAATACTGATAAATATTTGCTGTCGATTGAAACGTGTACACTTTCTCAATCATTTTACCGTTTTCCATAAATGCAAGACATGGCACGCTTTCGACTTGATGAGACTGCATAAAATCAGGGTGCATGGACGCGTTCATCTCCGTAAAAATATCAGTTTTATGCAGTCTTTCTATTTTTTCAAGCATAGCGCGGGCTACCGTACATGTCCCGCAAAATGGTGTATAAATATATAGTATGAATCGTTGATGATTCTTTTCTTCTCCACTAAACTGTTTCAAGTTCATTCCCCTCAATCTTTTTCTTCCCATAAAATAATATATGCTGAGTGAAAGGATTACACTGATTGCGTATAAAACGACTTCGCATCTTTCCTTATTTATTTCCTCGGCGAATAGAATCCATTCTTATTTTAACGTTTTACGTTACCATTTTGCAAGGTAATTGAGATTGATTCCAATGCGTTTTCCTGCCAGAATACTTGCCAACATTCTTTTTGGGGTGGCGGCAACCTCACGAAATTCACTGCTTACATAAATATGCTCTGCGTGCGGCAGTTCCCTGGCTAGCTGTTTTCGGAGTTTCATTCCCGAATCATCCTCGTCCACCAGAATAAATACATCTGTATCGTCCAAATGATAATATTCCAACAGCTCTTCAAATTTTTCTACACCGATGGTTCCATTTGTACAAACAATGGTGATGGTATTGTCGTCAAGAATTTTTTCTAGATGCTTTTTATCAGATAACCCTTCAACGATTATGACTTTGTTGTAATCATCTTCCATCATCGTTTTGCACTCCTTATCGAAGTGATTAGGTAAACATCTTTTTTAACCTAATCCTATCCTATGCTTTTTCTATATTATATGAAAAGAAAAGAGCTAACTATACACGAATGTGGAAAAGTCAGCTCTTTTTCACCTATTTTTAGAGCCTTTTTTGAAAATTCAGGAGCAGCGCCTGTATTTTCTCTTTCTCTAAAATAGGTGTAATGTAATTTTATTATCCTTCGATAAATTCCTGGTATGCTTTCGAATCTAATAATTCCTCTAAATCTGCTTCATTCTCAAGTTCAATAACAATCATCCATGCTTTTTCATGCGGTGATTCATTCACAAGCTCTGGGCTGTCTTCCAGTTCTTCATTTACTTCTACCACTTTTCCGCTGACTGGAGCATACAGCTCGGATACCGTTTTAACAGATTCCACACTTCCAAATGGCTCTTCCAGCTCTAAAGAATCGCCGACTTCCGGTAATTCTACGAAAACAATATCGCCAAGCTCATCCTGTGCAAAGTCTGTAATTCCTATACGAACTTTTCCATCTTCTTTTTTTACCCATTCATGTTCTTTTGAATATAAATAATCATTTGGCAAGCTCATTTCGTATCCCTCCAACAAAACTTTATTCTCTTCAACTATACATGGAAGTCAGTTACATTTCTAGCACTATTTCCAGACAGATTCATAGGTTTCTTCTTTAAATCCGACAGTTACTTTCTTGCCGTCGGTTAAGACCGGTCTTTTGATGAGCATACCATCAGAAGCTAAAATCTCCGCCATTTCCTGCGGGGATAAATCATTTATTCTTTCTTTCAAATTTAATTCCCGATATTTTTTACCGCTGGTATTAAAGAATTTTTTAGGCGGCAGGTCGCTTGTTTCCATCCAAGACAGCAGTTCATTCGCACTTGGAGGCTCTTCAGCAATCGGAATCGCCTTATAATCAATTTGGTTTGCATCCAGCCATTTTTTTGCATTTCGACAGGTGCCGCATTTCGAATACCAATAAAAAGATAATGTCATTATTCTTCCTCCGCTTCTTCTATTGATCCTCTTTCGTTGGTCCCATAACGCCGGGCACCTCTAGGCCAGCCTGTCTAAGCAGCACAGTCATCTGACCGCGATGATGGATTTGATGACTGACCAGCATACGTAAAATACTTCCTTTCGGAGCAGGTCCGCCGAAATCACCTACTTCATTTACTAATGCTTCATCCGTCAGCTGCTCTTTTGCTTTCTCTGCAACGCTAGTTGAGATATCCTCATATGCTTCCAGTATGTCACTTGCTTTTGTTGGAACGGCGTCTGGATCATAAGAAGAGTCTAAATCAATTCCGACCAGGCTCATAAAGAAAACAGGACTATTCACCAAATGCCAGCCCAGCCAGCCAAGGCTGTTATGTCCTTCTACTATTGACTGATTTAATTTGTCATCCTCTAAAGCTTTTAATACAGATTTTGTACCATCAGCAGACTGTGACCATTCTGTTAAAAAATCATTTAAATTTCGATACATGCTAGTCCCTCCTAAGATAATGTTTCTTTTTTATTAGCGTACCACGAAACTTCTGCTTTAATCCAATATATTGAATCCATATCTGCTGGCCGTAAATGTAATCAGAAGTGACAAAATAAAAAAGTATTCGTACAATAATAGTTGTGGAAAAAAGAGGTCTTTTAAATTGTAATTCAAATTATTTTACATATCGGATGAACACTTAATAGAGAGAGGATATTTATTATGATAAAAAATTCTTTTCAAGCAAAATGTGCTGCGATTGCAGAAAACAAAATATTTACGAACACGATTATCGGATTAATTATCTTTAATGCTATTATTGTAGGCTTTGAAACGTACCCTGCTATTTCCAATCAATTCCCTTCTATCATTTATTGGCTGGATACTTTATTATTAGCTGTATTTACAATTGAAATTATTATTAGATTAATAGGAAGCTCTTCTCTTACAGCTTTTTTTAAGAGCCCGTGGAATGTGTTCGATTTCATCATTATATCGGCCAGTTTCGTATTCCTCGGCTCAAGTTACATCATGGTATTACGTATCCTGAGAGTTCTTCGTGTATTAAGAGCGATATCGATTATTCCGTCCTTAAGAAAAATGGTTAATGCGTTACTGCTGACGATACCTTCGATGGGAACAATCATGATTCTTTTAGGGCTGTTCTTCTATGTCTATGCCGTTATTGGTACCACTCTTTTTGCATCCATTTCTCCTGAATACTTCGGTTCTTTGCATCGAACCCTGCTCACCTTATTTCAGGTAATTACATTAGAGTCATGGGCAAGTGGTGTGATGTACCCTATTTTAGAACAAGATCCTTCCTCCTGGTGGTATTTTGTAACCTTTATTTTAATTGGCGCATTCGTTATTATTAATTTATTTGTCGGGGTTGTTGTCAATAATGTGGAAGAAGCAAGCCGGGAAGAGACACCATCGCCAACTGATTTAAAGTTGGAAGAAATGGAAAAAGAGCTGAAAGAAATTAAAGCTTTATTAAAAGAAAAATCCACGAGGGATTAGAACACGGGAGCTGTCATCAAATGCATCCTATGCATTTTGCGACAGCTCCTTTGTGTTAGTTAAACAATATATTTTTCTTCCTCAATAATCTTCGCAGCAATGTCACGTTTCTTCTTAACTACATTGATTGGTGTATGCCTTGTCAGCTTACGTAAAGAAGATAGCATGACGCGCAGTGAATCCCCTTCTTCCGCAGTAATCAGAATTTCTTTTGCTGCTGCTTCCATTCTGTTAAATGCTTCCTGTACATACACTTCCGTATATAGTAATTTCAGCTGTGCTTTTTCTGAACCGGCATTGGAAATGGCTTTTTCCGTACGAAGGATAGCAGATTCCATATTAAATACCTCTGCTGTCATGTCTGCTAATTTAACAAGGATTTCCTGCTCCCGGTCTAATTTTTTGCCGTATTTCTGTGCTGCCAATCCAGCTCCGAGCAAGATGAGCTTTTTCGCGTTCCTCAATAAATATTTTTCCTGCTCTAAGGCTTCTGTGCCGACTTCCTCCGGCATCATCATCATTAATTCTTCCTGCAGTCCCTGTGCCTTTTCCAATAATGGCAGCTCACCTTTCATTGCTTTTTTCAGCAATGTTCCCGGCACAAGCAGGCGATTGATTTCATTCGTTCCTTCAAAAATACGGTTAATACGGGAATCGCGATAAATTCTTTCTACTTCGTATTCCTGCATAAATCCGTATCCGCCATGGAGCTGAACGGCTTCGTCCACTGCATAATCCAACAATTCAGAAACCATGTATTTTGCCATCGAGCATTCAATTTGATACTCCGCGATTGCCCTGGCAACCTCACGTCCATCCTGCAGCTGCTCTTCAGATAATGCGCCCATCCGCTGTTCAAATAATCCGACAATCCGGTAAACGGCACTTTCATTGGCATACAGTTTGGAAGCAATCGTTGCTAATTTTTCCTGAGTCAGCGAAAAGCTTGAAATCGGTGTTTGGAACTGCTTGCGCTCACTTGCATATTTTACAGCTAATTCCAGAGTACGCTTCGATGCTCCGATACCGCCGACAGCCAATTTATAGCGGCCGACATTCAAAATATTAAAAGCAATCACGTGTCCGCGGCCTTTTTCACCAAGCAGATTTTCTACTGGAACCTCGGCATCCTCTAAGACCAGTGTTCTTGTAGAAGAGCTCTTGATTCCCATTTTCTTTTCTTCCGGCCCTGTAGATACACCCGGATATTCTCTTTCCACAATAAAGGCACTGAAATGCTCGCCGTCAATTTTAGCGTAGACGATAAAGACATCTGCAAAAGCAGAGTTGGTAATCCACTGCTTCTCGCCATTTAAAATATAATGCGTGCCGGCATCATTTAGTTTGGCTGTTGCTTTTGCACCAAGCGCATCAGAACCTGAACTTGGCTCAGTCAGTGCATACGCAGCAATTAACTCACCAGTGGCTAATTTAGGAAGATATTTTTCCTTCTGTGCATCGTTCCCAAAGAAGACGATTGGCAGCGAGCCGATTCCGACATGTGCGCCATGCGTAATAGAGAAACCGCCGGCGCGGGAGAACTTCTCTGCAATCAAGGAAGAACTGATTTTATCTAATGCGAGTCCTCCATATGCCTCCGGAACATCAGCACCTAATAAGCCTAATTCCCCGGCTTTTTTCAGCAAATCCACGGAATGCTCAAATTCTTGATTTTCCAGATTATCGATTTTAGGAACGACCTCTCCTAATACAAAATCCTCCGTTGTTTTCGCAATCATCTTGTGCTCATCGGTAAAATCTTCCGGTGTGATAATGTCTTCTGCCGTAATATCCTCTACTAAAAAACCGCCGCCTTTAAATAGTCTTTCTTTTGTTTCACTCATCGCAATTTCCCCTTTTCAAATAGATTATAGAAGTTCAAATACACCGGCTGCTCCCATCCCGCCGCCAATACACATCGTTACAATTCCGAATTGCTCGTTTCTCCGCTTCATTTCATGCATTAAACTGACTGTCAGCTTGGTTCCTGTACAGCCCAGCGGATGCCCTAATGCAATGGCACCGCCATTTACATTCACTTTAGCCGTATCTAGATCTAACGCCCGGATAACTCGAAGTGCCTGGGAAGCAAAAGCTTCATTTAATTCAAATAAACCGATATCCGATAATTCCAACCCTGCCATTTTCACTGCTTTCGGAATCGCCTCCACCGGTCCGACTCCCATGATTTCCGGTGCTACGCCAGCTACTGCAAAGGAGCGGAATTTTAAAATCGGTGTGAGTCCTTCCGCTTCTGCTTTCTCTTTATCCATCAATAAAACAGAGGCTGCTCCGTCACTCATTTGAGAAGCATTCCCGGCCGTGACACTGCCTTTTATATGGAAGGCTGGACGCAGGGAACGGAGTGTCTCTGCATTCGTTCCTGCCCGGACGCCCTCATCCATTTCAAAGGAAAATGATTTCTCTTCAATCTTATTGTTCTTCCCGACATAGCGCTCCTTCACCTCTACTGGAACGATCTCCTCTTGAAATAAACCGTCCTCTATGGCTTTAGCAGCACGTGCATGACTCTGTACTGCAAAAGCATCCTGATCGCTTCTTGAAATCTCGAAACGGTTGGCTACTTCTTCGGCAGTATGCCCCATGTTCATATAATATTCTGGTGCATGTTCCACCAAGGCCGGATTAGGCTTAATCACATGTCCGCCCATTGGGATCATCGACATCGATTCAGCCCCGCCAGCGATAATCGTATCTGCAGCGCCAACCATAATTCGTTCCGCACCGTAAGCAATCGTCTGTAATCCGGAAGCACAGTAACGATTTACTGTGATGCCCGGTACATCCTGGCTTAATCCGGCAAGTCCGGCAATATTCCGGGCCATATTCATTCCCTGCTCTGCTTCCGGCATCGCACAGCCAATAATCACATCATCGATCGAACCCTGATAATCGCCAGCTCGTTTTAACGTTTCTTTCACCGTAAGCGCTGCCAAATCATCTGGTCTGACATTCCGCAATGAACCTTTATTTGCTTTTCCTACTGGTGTTCTTGCACCAGCTACAATCACTGCTTCTTTCACGGATGTATCCTCCTTTGAACTTTCTTTAATTCCGTAATGGCTTTCCTTTCACAAGCATATGCTGCATCCTCTGCTGAGTCAGCGGTTCGGCAATAAGACTTAAGAAGGCCTCTCTTTCTAAATCCAGCATGACCTGTTCATCAATCTCCGTACCTTCTTTTATTCTTCCGCCAGATAAGACATAGGCCAGTTTTTCAGCAATTTTTAAATCATGCTCCGAAGCATAGCCGCTGTAATGCAGCGATTTAGCTCCCATGACCATGGCTGCATAGCCCGCCTCTCCGACAACTGGAATTTTCTCACGCGCAGGTTTCTCATATCCCTCATCGGCTAAAGCTAATACACGTTTTTTCGCATCATGGAGAACATGATCCGGATTCCTGCTGATACGGTCATTTTTATTGAGATAGCCATTCTCCATTGCTTCTCTTGCAGAAGTAGAAACTTTTGCTGTTGCTACTTTTTCAAATACATCATTCGCTACCTTGGTTAAATCAATATCTACACCTTCTGGGATATTACGAAGCTCTTTTAAATAAAGCTCTTTCGTTCCTCCCCCTCCAGGAATAAGACCGACACCAAATTCAACCAGCCCCATATATGTTTCCGGAGAAGCCTGAATCGCAGCAGCCGGCAAGGATACTTCTGCCCCTCCGCCTAATGTCATATTAAATGGAGCAGCCACCACAGGTTTATCAGCATATTTAATATTCATCGCCATGTTTTGAAATTGACGGACAACGAGATCTAATTCAAATATATTATCATCCTGTGCCTCCATCAGCATCATTGCTAAATTGGCGCCAACACAGAAATTCTTGCCCTGGTTTCCAATCACCAGCCCTCTGTAATTTTTATTTACTTCCTCAATGGATTCATTGACCATCTGGATAATATCAAGACCGATCGCATTACTTCTGGAATGAAATTCTAATAAAGCAACATCATCCCCGATATCGATTAGACTGGCGCCGGTATTTTTCTTGATGACACCTTTTTGCTCCTTGATTGCCGCTAAGGAGATTTCTTTCTTATTGACGTCCTTTTGTTTATAGGCATCTTCATGAAAGAAGTAAATAGCTCCATTTTCTTTTTTATAGAAGGTTTCGTCCCCTTCCTCCAGCATATCCAGCACCCAGCTTGGCACCGCTGTCTCTTCATCCTGTATTCGTTCCACTGCAGCCCTTACGCCAATTGCATCCCATATTTCAAATGGTCCTGACTCCCAGCCAAATCCCCATTTCATCGCATCATCAATGGAGACGACATCATCGGCAATCTCTCCGACTAAATCAGCAGAATATAATAATACCGGCTTGATAATAGACCAAATAAAATCGGAAGCTTTATCTCCCTTTTGATTAATAAGCGCTTTCATTTTTCTGTTTAATCCTTTTTCCTGCTTAGCTAATTCAACAGCAGCTGTTTTCAGCTTCTTTCTTTCCTGATACTCCAGCGTGCTTGGATTTATTTCTACAATGCTTTTATCCCTCTTCTTTTCATAGAATCCCTTCCCGCTTTTCGCACCAATCCATCCTTTTTCAATCATTTGCTTTAAAAAGTCCGGAACCGTAAAAATGGCTTTCTCTTTCGGGTCGGATACATGGTGGTAAACATTATTCGCAACATGGTAAAAGGTATCAATTCCAACGACATCCAGCGTCCGGAACGTAGCGCTTTTGGGTCTGCCAATAAGCGGGCCGGTAACCGAATCTACTTCACCGACACTTAATCCCTGCTTCTCCATTTCCTGGACAGTTACTAACAGTCCGTAAGTTCCAATCCGGTTTGCAATAAAGTTTGGCGTATCCTTCGCTTCGACAACACCCTTGCCTAATACATCCTCTCCAAATGTTTTCATGAAGGAAAGCACTTCTGCCTTCGTTTTTTCTGTCGGTATAACTTCTAACAGCTTTAAGTATCGCGGCGGATTAAAAAAGTGCGTCCCTAAAAAATGCTCCTGCATATCTTCTGAGGAATCTGCAATCATGGCGTCCACAGAAATCCCGGATGTATTAGAGGTAACCAGGCTACCTTCCCTGCGATGTGCATCCACCTTTTTAAACAGCTCTTTTTTCGCCTCTAAATTCTCAACAATCACCTCGACGATCCAATCTGCTTCAGATAATAATGCCAAATCATCCTCCAAATTGGCAATCCGAATCAAATCTAAGCTTTTTTTTGATGTAATCGGTGACGGCTTTTGTTTTAATAATTTCTTTTTACTCTCACTCACAAGCCGATTCCTGACCTGCCTGTCTTCTAAGGTAAAGCCCTGCTTCTTTTCCTTGTCTGTCAAGGAATCTGGTACTCTGTCAAACATTGTTACAGATATTCCCGCATTTGCTAAATGAGCGGCAATTCCAGAACCCATCACACCTGAACCTATTACTGCTGCATGTTTAATCGAATAAGTCATTTCACAATCCTCCAGCCTCTCTTGAATGAATGCTCATTCATTTTTAAGCCAAAAAATAAAGATATTGGCAAATCGCATATCTCACATTACTTATACTATAACGGATTATTAATTTTTTGGCAATATATTTAGCAATTTTTTGTAAGGGGTTTCAAAGTGAAAGTTTATTATTTTCTTTTTCAAAATAAGGCCTACTCCTGAAAACTGCTGACATGCTCTTCCTTTCATACAGCTTTTATATAAAACCGTTATTCAAAATAAGCGTGAAAAGAATTCCATTGCTATTCCAGCAGTAATAATCGCAGCTAAACATAACGTGTTCCTTCTATATTAATATGCATTTTCATTCAGGTGTTTCTAAAAATCGTAATCGTTCCTATTTACAAACAGAAATCCTTACGATATCATAGGTAGAGTACGAACTTGAAAGTACGTTCCATTATTATTTTAAAATGAATGGGGGAATACGATGACAACACCAGTTGTGTCTATGTCAAATATTAACTTCCATTATGAATCTCGTAAAGTCTTAGATAATATAAACTTTGAAATCCCTCAAGGAGCTTTCATGGGATTAGTCGGACCGAATGGCGGCGGAAAAACAACATTGATCCGGCTCATTCTCGGCCTGGAAAGACCGGAAACGGGAGAAATAATGGTTTTCGGACAATCGATTCAAAAGCTTAAAAATAGAGATCGAATCGGCTTTGTCTCGCAAAAAGCAAATGCATTTAATAAAGGATTTCCTGCAACCGTATATGAAGTAGTTGCTTCCGGGCTTACTGCACAGCTTGGTTATTTAAAATTCTTAACCAAAAAAGATAAGCAAAAAATTCATGGAGCAATTGCCCAGGTTGGTATGACAGAGTATACCAAACAGAACATCGGGAATCTATCAGGTGGTCAGCAGCAGCGCATCTTTATCGCACGCGCTCTGGTCAGCGACCCTGAGCTGATTATTTTGGACGAACCTACTGTAGGAATCGACTATGAAAATGTAAAAATTTTTTATGAGCTGCTTTATAAGCTTAATACAGAATTCAAGAAAACATTACTGCTGGTAACACATGATACAGGCACAATGACCCAATATGCGACAGATATTGTTTGTTTAAATAAAACACTGCATTTTCACGGAAATCCGGATGAATATGCATCACTTACAGAAGCAGACTTTTCTCAAATATATGGTCATCCAGTCAGCCTGGTTACGCATTAATTATCGTTGGAGGAAAGACAATGCTTTTGGATTTTTTAACTTACCCCTTTTTAAGATATACGTTTCTCACAGGTATCTTAATCGGTATCATCGCACCATTACTAGGAACTTTTATTGTTGTCAGAAGACAATCATTAATAGCAGATGCTTTATCGCACGTTACTTTAGCCGGAATTTCATTTGGGCTGATGACTGAGAAGGTATACGGCTGGGTTATCTCACCGATATACAGCGGCATGTTTTTTTCCGTACTCGGCTCTATCTTTATTGAAAAGCTGCGTACCGTGTATAAAGCGTATCAGGAAATTTCCATTCCTATCATTTTGTCGGCCGGCGTCGGCTTGAGTGTTATCTTCATTTCCGTTGCAGACGGGTTTAATACGGATTTATTCAACTATCTATTCGGATCTGTATCTGCCGTAACGGTTAATGATTTTTACGTCATTTCTGGAGTCGCCGCCTTTGTACTTGTCATTATCTGGCTTTTCTTTAAAGAACTATTTACCATGTCCTTTGATGAAGAGCAAGCAACGATTGCCGGACTGCATGTCAAATGGATCAATATGCTGTTTATTGTATTAACAGCGCTTGTCATTGCTGCTTCCATTCGTATCGTCGGCGTGCTGCTGGTTTCCGCTTTGATGACACTCCCTGTTGCAGCAAGCATGCGAATCGCTAAAGGATTTAAACAAATGATATTCCTGTCAATTCTCTTTGGTGAAATTGCCGTGATATTTGGAATTATTTCAGGCTATTATTTAGATATTCCACCTGGCGGAACAATTGTCATGACGTCGTTAATTTTATTATTAATTGCTATAGGAATGAAAAAACTACGAAAGTAAACGGAGGTTTTTTCGATGAATCTTCAAGATGCCATCACTGTTTTAAAAGAAAAAGGATATAAAACTACCGGAAAACGGAAGGATATCTTAGAATTTTTTGCATCCGAGGATGGATATCGTCCTGCTAAGGATTTAATTGTCCATCTCGAAAAAAAATATGGGACAATCAGCTTCGATACCATTTATCGGAACCTGCACCTATATTATGATTTAGGGATATTAGAAAAAACAGATTTAGAAGGTGAAAAGCATTTCCGCCTAAGCTGCAGCCATCATCATCATCACCATTTTATCTGCAAGGATTGCGGTAAAACAAAAGAAATTGAAGTATGTCCAATGGATTCTGCTTCTGCGGAGCTGTCAAATTATGAAATTGAAGATCATAAATTTGAGATTTATGGCAAATGCCCGGAATGCCTTCACGCTTAACATGTTTCAATTAATATAAGAATAAAACATCAGAAAAAAACTGCGGATTCGCTATTGTACGAGCAAACCCGCAGTTTTTCTCATGATTTACACATTTTTTTTGGAAATTCTATTTCTTTATGTCGAAAAGTTATGTATACTACTTTTAGAACAATTATATTAGGAGCAGAGTAGTATGCGTAAAAGTAGTAAATTTCGATTATTGTTATTATTCATCGCAGGAATTATCTTTATTGTATTTGTTTTAGTGATGCAAAGACAATTTAACAATCCAGATTTCGACTTTCAAAATGAAGCATCTGAAGTAAACGAATTGGAAAATGATGAAGAAACGGAAAAAGCAGATGCAGCAGATGAGGATGCAGATACAGATGAGGAATCGGGGGATTCTGAATCGGAGGAGGAATCTGAAGAAACGGATGCGGACACTGGCGACTCCAATGAAGAGGAGTATGAGGTTACTGCAGAGGTATTAAATATCCGAAGCAGCCCCAACGCAGACAGTGAGGTTGTAGAAACGCTGGTTAACGGGGATATTGTCCAGCTTATCGGTGAAGAAGACGAGTATGAATGGGTTGAGATTTCTTATCAAGACGTCACTGGCTATGCAAATGCCGGATACCTGGAAGCTGTTGAGTGATTAAAAAGATTTTTTCTCTTGACTGAAATTATTAAATGGATTATCTAAGCTTCCTATCCTCATAAAAAAAACGAACTTAAATCTCCTTTTCATTTATGGAATGGATAGAGATTTAAGTTCGTTTTTTTATTTATAGAGAAGATAGTTTAAGAGATTTTGCATCATTATCTATTTAATCGAGTACAGTATCTAAAACCTTACTCTCCTCGTGATCCAGCATATTCTTTAAGATGACCTCTTCTATCTCTTTATTCATTTCTGTTTCCAGTGTTTTGGAAGCAGGTGCCTCGCCGACAATGAAAATACGTTTCCATTCTCTGTCTTTTGCCTGCTTATCCAGTTTAGGCGCAATACTTTTATACCATCGATATTGGTTCGCTTCATAGCGGTCATTGAATAGATCTTTTTGTACACTGCTTGCTCCAAGTCCCTGCTTCGCTCTGCCATGACGAGGGCCTTGTTTCATCTTCCATGTATCCTCCTCCACATCCAGTTCATATTCTGCTGTATCCTTTACCTGATTTAGATTGGTGTCCATCAGTTTGACCTGATTTTGCTGCACTAGAATAATTCCTGTTTTCGGATACTTTTCAGACAGTGTCTTTAATTGATCTAATACAGGTGTCTCCTGCCACTCAAATTCATTTTGCAGATGCATTTGTACACGCTCAGCAAACCAGACCTCGCCGTCAGCTGAAGCAATAATGATAACTCCGCGCATGAGATCTCTTTCTATTTCTCCCATAAAATCTTTCACACGCTGTTTTATTTGCCTAAAATTTTTGAGTTCTTCCTGATCATCTGCTTCTTTTAAATAATGCTCAAAATTATTCAAACCATTTTTCAGATGAATCTTCCACTCCCCGCTTTGCTGATCCGGGTCGCTTAAATCTGTATTTAGGTACATGGTAAATATCTTATTTGCTCCTGTTCCTCTCACATTCTCTAACTCTTTCACAATATCTTGAATATCCTTCATGATAAGCCTCCTCGAAAATCAGTATCTATTTAGTGTGTAACCAAAATAAAAGGAGTTTAAACTTTAATATCTGAATAAAGGATATGATAGAGTTATTTTAAGCTATAAAAAAGGAAAGAGCTTCATCACTCTTTCCTTCTTCACCATCAAACTTTATTGTTTCAACTTTTTTTATTTACGTTCTAATCTTGTTCCATTTCTTCTTCTGATAAGGTTTTAGTGATTCTCACTCTTTTAATCTGATACCCGTCTTTTTCAATCAGAGTAAATTCATACCCCTCAACCTCCATCACCGTTCCTACATCCGCTTCAAGGTTATGGGTGAAGAACCAGCCGCCGATGGTGTCCACTTCATCATCTTCCAAAGTAATACCCAGCTTTTGATTGATATCATCCAAGCTGACACGGCCTGCTACTAAATAAGTAGTATCATCAATCGTTTCAAAATCAGGTACTTCGTCTTCATCAAATTCATCCCGGATATCGCCAACGATTTCTTCCAGTATATCCTCAACCGTTACTAACCCGGCCGTACCGCCATATTCATCATTGACAATCGCCATATGGATGCGCTCCTTTTGCATTTTTAAAAGGAGATGACGAATTGGGGTAGCTTCGGATACATGAATAATTGGCCGAATATAATCTTCAATCGTCGCAGGTTCATCCTTGCTCAGCTTTCCAGTAAACACTTCTTTTAAATTTACCAGACCGATAATATTGTCCTTATCCTGATCAGCAACCGGGTACCGGGTAAACTGGCCTTGATGAATCGTTTCTAAGTTTTCTTCAAAACTGGCTTCTGTCGAGAAATAAATCATTTCTGTTCTCGGTGTCATAATTTCTCTGGCTACCCGTTCATCAAATTCAAATATATTGTTTACATACATCATTTCAGATTGATTGATTTCACCACTTTTATAGCTGTCAGCCAGAATTAAACGCAGCTCCTCTTCTGTATGTGTTTCCTCATGCCCGCTCATTGGCTGTAAGCCAACTGCTTTGGTTAATAATCGTGCGGATCCATTTAATAACCAGATAAACGGAAACAACAGGCGATAGAACCAGGTCAGCGGTCTGGCTACAGCCAATGTGACCTGTTCTGCTTTTTGAATTGCTAATGTTTTCGGCGCAAGCTCCCCGACAACCACGTGCAAGAACGTTGCAATCAGGAAGGAAATAAAAATGGAAAGGGTTGTAACAAGACCTGCTCCAAGATTAAATTCCTCCAAAAGGGGATGTAACATTCTCTCAAATGTCGGTTCGGCTAAGCGCCCAATTCCAAGTGCTGTAATTGTAATCCCCAATTGACAGGCAGATAAATACTCATCAAGATGGGTAATGACTTTCTTAGCTGAAGCAGCTGAACCTCTTCCCGCTGCAATATGAGGCTCCAGCTGAGTACTTCGAATTTTTACTATAGCAAATTCTGACATAACAAAAAAAGCAGTTAATGCGATTAAAATAGCAACCGCAAATAAATTAATCATGGTCGATATGTCCAATTAAGATCCTTGTGTAACATTACACAAGGATTTCACCTCCTGAAATTTTAAAAATTATTATAAGTTCATGTTCAAAAATATCCAATTGTGTTTGAAAATCAAGAAGCTTCTTAATACAGGACGGCGATTGCAATTATTCGTCTCACTGAAAATTAATTTACTCCTTCCGCAATTCCATTGGATAAAAACTTTTTGAACATCCTCTTATTATCTTTTCTGCACGCAGATAATCCAAATGATTAGGCGCAATGGATAGTCCTGCATGATAAACATATATAAAGTTCCATATTACCTTCCCATCGAATCACCCTTTCTCTTATTCTTTATTATAATGGAAAGGGGCACACTGTGTCTACTTGACTATGAAAGTGCTGCAGATAAATATTAATACAATAAAATAAACCGGCTGTTATCAAAAAACAGCCGGTTTATTTTATTTCACAGATTATTTTTTTAGCTTGTCGTTCTCTTCTCTCTGCAATATTTTAATAAAGGAAATCATCAGCATGATAATAATTATGACAAAAGGAAGCGCTGATGTGAGAGATGCTGTCTGCAGCGCTTCTAACCCTCCAGCAACTAAAAGGACGACTGCAATAGCTGTAATGAGTCCTCCCCAGATAAATTTTGTAATCAATGCCGGATTCAAACTTCCTCTTGATGTCATGCTTCCTAAAATATACGTTGCAGAATCTGCTGAAGTAACTAGGAACGTAAAAATCAATACTATCGCCATCAACGAAGTGATGGTACTTAATGGCAAGGTACCAAACGTTTCAAATAAGGCGACAGCTAAATCTTGATCAACAGCTTCAGCAATCATCGTTCCATTTTTCAAATCACTATATAAGCTGGTTCCTCCAAAGACAGCGATCCAAATACAGGCAATGGCAGGAGAGGTGACAAGTACGCCAAAGATATACTGACGGATAGTACGCCCTCTCGATACACGAGCGACAAAAGCTCCCACAAATGGCGACCATGAAATTGCCCAAGCCCAATAGAAAATAGTCCAATCTACTACCCAGGTGTCTCCAGTATACGGAGTTAAACGTAAGCTGTATTCGACAAAGTTAGTTAAATAATCTCCTAATCCCAGCACAATGGTTTCTAATATAAATACAGTTGGTCCCATCAGAAAAACAAAGACAAGCAGAATTAAACAAAAGGATAAGTTAATGCTGCTTAACCATTTCATTCCGCGGTTTAAACCACTGACAGATGAACCTAAATAAACAAGAAGCATAGCTAATGCAATTGCAATTTGCATCCATACCCCGTCTGGCAGCCCAAAAACAGATGACAGACCGCCGCTCATTTGCATAATTCCTAATCCTAGAGAAGTCGCTACTCCCATAACAGTAGCAATTACAGCAAGCGAGTTGATAGAAGTGGCCGTAATAGGGTTATTTCCGACAACGGGCTTTACTGCTGTTGAAATTAACCCGTCTTTTCCTTTGCGAAATTGTAAGTATGCAATAACCAGTCCGACTAACGCAAAAACAGACCATTGGCTAATGCCCCAGTTAAAGAAAGCATATCCCATAGCCACCCTCGCAGCTTCTTCTGTTTGCGGTTCCAAGCCTGGAAATGGTGTATTAAAAAAGTGACTCATTGGCTCTGCTACGCCCCAGAATACCAGTCCAGAGCCGAAGCCTGTGGAAAATAGCATTCCAATCCAAGGAAAGAAACCGAATTCTGGTTTCGAATTTTTTGGACCTAATTTTATTTTACCGTATTTACTAATCGATAAGCCAATTAGAAAGAGGACAAACACAAAAACGGATATTAAATAGAGCCATCCAAAATTCTGTGTCGTCAAATCAAATAATAGAGTTGCTACACTTTGAAAGCCTGTAGAATTAAACGCACCAATTATAACGAATGCTAAAATTACTGATGCAGAAATAAAAAATACAGGATTTAAAAAACGTTTATTTCTTTTTTTCATACCTCCATCCTTTCTATGTTTATTTACTGCGAAAATGGGATATATAATTCTATACCCATTAGCCGAGATAGTAAACGATTTAAATGAAGTGGTTAGATTGGTTATTGAAATAGTCTCTTATGAAGGAAGATTATTACCGCATTCATTCAGATAAAATTCAATAACCGCTTGAAATAAATAAATAGATTTAAGGGAGTTTATTTCCATTCATACAGGGAATGGATACATAAAAGAGCCACTTGTCATTAGTTTTTAATTTATTATATAAAAAAGCCCTCACATGAAGCTTATCTTCATGCAAGGACCCTTGGGATTAAATATTTATTGTACGCGACGTACTGTTCCGCTAAATTCTCCGCCCCAGTAGCTTCCTGGTGACATATCAGCAACAGCAACTCCTGTACTGCTTTGTGAACCGATAAATTTATTTCCGCCAAGATAAATACCAACATGGCCATTTGTTCCATTCGTATTGAAGAATACTAAGTCTCCAGGCTGCATATTACTTGCAGATACAGATGTACCTGTATTAACTAATGCACCTGTGTAAGACGGGATGGAATATCCAGCTTGAGCGAATGCCCAAGATACAAATCCGGAGCAGTCAAAACCAGTGCTAGGGCTTTTTCCTCCCCAAACATACGTGTTTTGGTGTGTTTGGCTCTGTGCAGCACTAAGCACTCCACTGATTCCAGAACCGGTTGATGGTGCAGGCTCTTCTGCTTTTTCTTCTTTAGGTTCTGATTTATTTTGATCAGAATTGCTGGAACTACTGTTGGACCCGCTATTAGAGCTTGTATTAGAGCTTGTATTAGAGCTTGATTCATTTGAGCTCGCAGTGCTACTACTGCTTTCAGAATTGTTATTGCTGCTATTATTACTGCTGCTATTATTGCTTTCGCTATTTGAAGAAGTTTCTTCTTGGTCTTCATTGGAAGAAGTTTCTTGCTGTTCTGGTTCACTTGCTTCTTCTTCAGCTTCATTTGCAGATTCAGTTTCTTCTTCAACCTCTGCTTCTGCTTCTTCATTGCTGCTTTCATCGCTAGAGCCTACGCTGACACTTGCTACCAATGTTTCTGGTGCTGGAGCAGTTGCTACTTCCAAACGATCTGCTACATCCTGCTCAATAGCAGCCAAACGGGAATCTTCAATTTCTAAATCTTCAATAAGTGCTGTTAAATCTGCTTCTTTATCTTTTAATGAAGCTTCTTTATCCTCAGCAGCATCTTTTTGCTCTGTAATTGTATTATTAATTCCTGTTAAATCTGTTTTCAATTGTGTTAATTCATCCAATTTTGTTTCAACTGCTTCTTGTTTATCTGCAACTTCTTGTTTATCTGCTTCTTGCTGTTCAAGTAAAGCTAAATCTGAATCAGTAATTTTATTCACTGCAGAAACACGATTTACAAAATCACTGAAATCCTGTGCTCCGAACAATACCTCAATATAGCTAATATCTCCGCCATTTTGCTGTAAAGCAACCGCACGTTCTTTTAAGATATCCGTACGTTTTTCAATTGCTTCTTCTAATTCTTTGATTGCATCTTCCAATTCACTAACTTCATCTTCCGTAGTTGAAATATTTTCTTCTGTTTCATCTAATTTCTGTTCATTTTGTTGAAGAGCAGAATTTAAATCATCAATTTCTTTCTGTAAATCTTGTAAATCAACTAAAACATCTGCTACTTGATTTTCAGCATCTGATAGATTAGATTGAACAGAATCACGATCATCCTGTACTTCAGTCTGTCTGTTTTCCAGGTCTTCTACTGATTCTGCTTTTACCGGCCCTGCAAAAAATACACTGCTCAAACCTACTACGGAAGCCGCAGTCAATGTCATTACTGTCTTTTTCAACTTCTATTCCCCGCTTTCAAATTTTGCACCGCAAATATATTATCTATGTATTTGAGTTCCCGAACATTTGCGATTAGTTTTTTATATTAATATTTTTTATATTCTTCTTCTAATTTGTAACTTTGTAAAGCTTAACATAAGAAAATGTCATGCATATTATAGAAATATTACATTTATGTTTCAATAACGACAAAACTCTTTCAAAATCGTCATAGAATACGCAATAACACCCGTCTGACAATGTTTTTCATTTTAGTAGATTTGTCTGGTGCTCCCCAATAAATATACCTAATCTAATTTTTTTCGTCATTTAATTTACGCAATAAATGATACAATACAATATAATAAATGAAAATATCTTATTAAATTTATTTGTTACAAATTATTTAACATGAGGAAAAGTAGGGATTGACGTGAAGGTTCAAACTATCATTGGAAATAGAGTGATTAAAACGGGGATTGCTGTATTTTTCACAGCGCTTATTTGTAAATGGGTCAATTTCCCGCCGACATTTGCCGTTATTACAGCTATCGTTACAATTGAACCAACTGTGACAGATTCTATTAAGAAAGGACTTGTCCGTTTTCCTGCCTCGGCGATTGGCGCTGCCTATGCCGTTATATTTCTGGCTATATTCGGTAATTCACCGTTTACTTATATGTTAGCTGCAATACTTACTATTTTCACTTGCTTTCGCTTAAACCTTCATGCAGGGTTACTGGTTGCAACCTTAACAGCAATTGCAATGATTGAATTAGTGGACGACAGTTATTTTCTTAGCTTTCTTATTCGACTGGCAACAACAACAATTGGATTGTCTGTCTCCACACTGGTAAATATGTTTGTTTTTCCGCCAAATTACCATCGTTCGATTGATAAACAGATTGTACCTATCCGCAAGCAATTAAGTAATCATATGAAGCGATGTTATTATGAATTGATTTTCACAAAAACACCTCTAGATTTTGGTGTAAATGAAAAAGTCGGCAGTGTATACAAAGAACTTGAAAGAGTAGAGTTGCTTTCACTCTACCAAAAGAAGGATTTGAAATTCCATCATATTTTAGAAAAACGCGAGGATGAATTAACACAATTAAGACAGCAGATTCATTATCTGCGAATGATTCAATATCATGTTACTAATATAGCAGAGCAGCCTACAATGAAATTTGAATGGGATGCACTGAAACAAAAACACGCTTTTGAAACAGTATGTTATTTTGCAAATGTGCTGGCTGGCAAAATCGACTTTGAGAAAGAAGAATGGATTGCTAAACGCGGACAGCTCAATCAGCTATTTCAAGAAATGTTAAAATCCAATCAAATGAGCAGTACAGAAAAATTGCCGATAGAATTAGTTGCTATCTATGAGTTGATTTCTATTGTGGAAATTATAGAAGATTATTTCTCATTGGATGAATAATTTATGAAAAAGAAACAAAATTTTTCAGATAACTTTGTTTCTTTTTCTAATACTTTACCCAAAGATAAAGAGCATAATAATGTTTCTACTCTCTGTCTAATTCTTCTTTTATCATCGCTGTTTCCTTATCTGACATTCCAGTTATATTTTTTACAAATAAATTATCCATCCCTTGTTCAAATAAGTTACGTGCAACGACTTTTCCATAACGGATAACCACCTTCGCCGCTTCCCGATTAGCAAGCACTGCATTTTCTTCTGCTTTTATTCTTTTCTCTCTCTCCTCTATCAGTTTAATTTTTTGCTGTTTATATTGATTTTTCATTTGATTATAATTCAGCTCTGCAACTGCTGCTCTTTCTTCTGCTTCCTGTCTTTTTTCTTCTGATTTTTCTATCTCTTTTAAAAAGTGCTGTTCTATCATATGTCGATACCTGTCCTGATAGGTCAATTGATTTTTTTCCGTATTGCTGATATCTCCCCAGTATTTCATAGCGATATTTAAATCTTGATCAACCATTGCCAGTTTCTCCAGTTCTTTATAGATATCCAGATGAAAATAATTATTACCTGCATCCACCGCAGCTAAAAGCAATAACCATCTCGCTAAAGTATCTTTCTCCAGATTTAACTTTCCTTGTTTCCAGCTGCGGATCAGCTTAGGTATCTCAACAAATTGATTTTCCTGCAGATTGGTCAGCGGGATATTTTTATCTTTATCTGACAATCTGAATACGCTATGGAATTCATCACTTTCATGGAATATTTCAAAATTCATGATGCTTATGGTTACCACGGAATGCTGGCTTTCCAAATCTGAATCTGCTTCAAATTGCCGGCGGTACATTTTTGACCAAAAATATAAAGATTGATTTTCCGGGGTATCTTGATCCGGGAAAAGTATTTCTACAAAAACCGCTTCTTTATCTTCTGTCTCAACAAACAATGATAAAGAAGTGTTCTCGCCTTCGTCAGCTGCATTCTTATTTTGAAATTCAAGATTCTGGATTTGTGCTCTGTCGGAATTGGTAAAAAAAGCATTTAAAAAGGCTATTATAATCTTCTTATTGCGCTCATCACCAAACAGCATTTTAAAGGCATAATCAATTTTTAAGTCCATCAGTCGATTTGGACCATTTTTAGGAATAGCATTTTTGTATACTTCGCCATTTTCGCATATCTGAGGGAATAATAGTGTTGCGTTGCGAGGATAAATCATGGAAACACATCCTTATGTTTTAGTAGAGGACTTACCAAGAAGAGGTTCTAAATACAGTTAACCAAACATATGTTCTTTTGTCAACAAAAAACTTAAAAAAACTGCAGGAACATCCCTACAGTTTTTCTTTCTTTCTTTTCCTGATATACCAGGCAATGAAAATGAATATTCCTGCAATGATAAAGGTATAGACAACATTAGAATAGATATCCATAAAAGCTGCTACACGATGCCAATTCTCTCCCAAAATGGTTCCAATACCGATGAGGATACTGTTCCAAATAATAGAACCTGCTGCTGTTAATAGCATAAACATCCAGAAGTTCATTCTTGCCATCCCTGCTGGAATAGAGATTAAGCTCCGCAGCAGCGGCACCATCCGGCAAAAAAATACAGTCCAATAGCCATACTTTCCGAACCATTCATCTGCCTTATAAATATCTGTTTTTTTCAAACGCAATAGATGCCCGCACCGGTCAACAATTTTCTCCAGCCGCTCCACATCGAGTATCATCCCAATACAATATAAAAGCATGGCGCCAATCAGCGCTCCTAATGTGGCTGCTGTTAATACACCGGTATAGGTTAATGTACTGCCTATTGTCATGAATCCTCCAAAAGGCAGGATGATTTCAGATGGTATCGGCGGGAATAAATTCTCTAACGTCATCATCAGAAAAATTCCAAAATACCCAAATTGCTCCATCATGGCTGTAACCCATTGTCCCATAATATCCTCCATTTACGCTTGTCCTCTTTATTAAGGTATATTCTATCATGCTGCAGCCTATGATTTTTATTTCATTTTGAAAACAAGTGTTAAGAATTTAAGGGATGGCAGCTTTATTTGGTCTGGTTCATTATTTCTGCCAGCTGACGGTAAGAATATTCTCTTGCTTTATACGTTGGCGCCATCGTGAGCACCATTATTTCATCACATTGATATGCTTCCTGCAGTTTCGTGAGTTTTTCTTGTACGAGGGCTTTATCTCCAATAATTTGTTTATCGGCAAATTGGGCTTGCTCCTCCTGATCTGCCTGCGGAGATGGATCCTGCTCTTCTCTTTTGCGCTTTGCTTCTTCTGCTAATTCCAAAGCTTCCTTTTCTGTTTCAGCGCACAGAACAGATACCGCAACGATAGCGGAGGGACTCTCAGCTTGTCTCAGGTAGCCGGCCATAATTTCCGGTCCATTATCAGCGCCCATAAAGTGACCAAAAACATAAGGCAGTTTTTTAGTTACGGCCAGCTGAGCACTCCGCTGGCTTGTCCCCAACAGCCAAGGCACAGGCTGAACAGGAGGTACGGGGGCAGCGGTCACACGTGAATAAAGATGCTCCGGCGAAAAGTCATCCTGAAGGAAATGAAGCAATTCATCTATATAATCCGGCATTGCTTTCACCTTTTCCAAAAAGTTTCCAGCAAGGGCTATAGAAGCTTCTGCGGAACCGCCCGGCGCCCGGCCGATTCCTAAATCTACCCGGTTCGGATACAATGCAGCCAGCATCCGGTAGCGCTCAGCAATATTAAACGGCCGGTAATTCGGCAATAGCACTGCTCCTGAACCGATTCGGATTCTTTCTGTTCTGCTGCCGATAATCCCCAGCAATATATCCGGAGCAGGGCTCGCCAAGCCTTGCATGTCATGATGCTCCGCAACCCAATAACGTTCATAACCTAATTGGTCGGCCAGGACTGCCAGATCCATACTTGCTTCCAGCGCCTGCTTTGCGTCCGCATCTGCAAATAATGGAGATTGATCCAAGATACTTAATTTCATTCTTCGTGCTCCCCTTTCTGCTCTAATTGATCTACCAGGTTTTCCGCTGCCCTGCGGTAAAAGTTACTCATCCCTGTCAGACTGGTAATCAGTAATACTTGTTTTAGATATTCATCATCTACAATATCTTTGTCCAATTCTGTCTCAAATATTTCTTCCTGGTTCTTCATATGTTCTTCAAAACTCGCTGCGTTTCTATCCATTAACTGAATGTAATTGGTATAAAAATTCGCCAGGTCAAAATCATCATCCTGCACTCTCTGATTCATCTCTTCAAATGTTTTCCCGATATCCTTTATAGATAACACACTTTTCATTTGATAAATCATACTAATCAGCAGCAAATGCTCTTTCGAATATTTTTTATTATTGATAGGGAAGAATAACTTAGCCTTCGCATAATTGTTAATCATGGTTTTCGTTAACACTTTATCTTCTTCATACCGCTTGGAAGAAGCAAATTTACTTTCAAAAAGTTGAATAACCTGATCCATATATAAATCTAAATCGGGTATTTCTTCCGATTTCAACTGGTTCTCTAAATGAAGTCCTTCTAATTGCTTTTGTATATCCACGAAATGACCTCTCTCTCATAATATAAAGATAGTAAGCAAAGCAAGAAATTTAATTATTTATCGTTCAGCTATCTACTTTTCATTATAGACGTAATTCGTTAAATTTCAAACATTGACTACTTGATGAAACAGGTATATAGTTATTACATAGTATTTGAAACTACATAACGGATTGGAGATGTTTTTTTGAATAAATTTATTCGGGAACCA
Organism: Oceanobacillus sp. M60; assembly: GCF_053839645.1. Lineage (NCBI taxonomy): Bacteria > Bacillati > Bacillota > Bacilli > Caryophanales > Bacillaceae > Oceanobacillus > Oceanobacillus sp. M60. Next base: position 137,719 of record NZ_JBSSNH010000005.1, read on the forward strand.
ATGAATGCTTTTACTCATTTTATTGGGATTGTTTTATCTATCGTCGGACTGATATTACTTGTTGTCAAAGCAGCACGGGTCGGAACGCCATTAGACGTCGGTGCTGTCGCAGCTTTTGGTATTAGTTTAATTCTATTATATACTGCTTCAACGGTTTATCATTCTGTGATTGCCGGTCCAAAAACAATTGCTTTTTTGAGAAGAATGGATCATTCCATGATTTATGTACTGATTGCCGGCACGTATATTCCACTATGTCTGATTGCTCTCGAGGGAACGGTTGGCTGGGTACTATTCTGGGTAGTTACGGGATTGGCAGTCCTTGGCGTTCTATTTAAATTAATATGGTTTCATTCCCCGAGATGGCTGTCTACCCTTCTCTATGTTTTAATGGGATGGATTGCCATATTTTATACAGGCCCGCTTGCTCCAATTATCGGGACTGGCGGAATAACCTGCTTAATTGTGGGAGGAATATTTTATACGATTGGGGCATTTATTTACTGGTTAAAGCCGGAGTTTCTGCGTTCCCGCTATTTCGGCTTCCATGAGATATTTCATATTTTTATCCTGCTTGGCAGTATTTCACACTTCTTGTGTATTTATCTGTACGTCATTTAAATAGGCTAAAACCTCGAATTCATTCTTGGAGAATTCGAGGTTTTTTTCGAGTTTATTCGAATATATTTATTCAAGCACTCTTACTTTATAATACAACTTCTACTTTACTATTTTCGTAACCATTTTAATTAATTCCTGCTGATAATTCTTTATATCAAAGCTTTCACTTTGCAGCAGCATACTCTCACTCGCAGCGCCATTTATCAGTATAGCCGTTGCTTTGGGGTCAAAGTCAGCTGAAAAGATACGTTTCTCCTGTCCTTCTGACAAAATGGTTTCTAATCGCAGGTAAAGCGGATCTTCTTCCTCTTCATTCAATTTATAGTAAGGAATATTATCCTCCGTCCGGGCATTAAAGATGATTTCAATCAGTGCTACATTATTTTCAACATATTCATTTTGGTACGTGAGCGTTGCTGTTATATAAGCCAGCAGCTGCTCAAAGATATCTGTCTCTGCCTTCATCCGTTCTTCAATAAATTCGAGCTGGGCACCAATTAAGTAATTTAAGGTATGCTGGATCAGCTCTTCTTTATCGGCAAAATGATAGGAAATCAATCCCGTGCTGATTTTCGCTTGTTTTGCTATTTTAGCAAGACTTAATTTGACATAGCCAATATCATTCAACACATCAATCGTCGCTTTTAAAATTTGTTCTCTCCGCGCTTCAGAGATAAATGTTTTTTCCTTCGTCACTTCATATCACCCTCTTATCATTCGGACATACTGCCGCTTGTCCTCATCACGAATCACAGCTCCCTTAGCCGCTAAATCCTTCCGCAGCACCGCTGCTTCTTTTACATTATCTTCCCTCAGCACCTTTTCTCTCGCAGCAAGCAAACTGTTCACAGAAGCAGGAAAATCAGGATGCTCCGGAATCCAGCGCTGGTAATCCGCTTGATAAGGATCCTGAGACTTCCAGGGAAAATAGTGTTCCAAAAAAGCTGCTTTTATTTTCGGCTGCTTTACATCTGTTTGCGACCGATACAGCTCCTCTCCTTTTTGGCCTAAAACGACAATATCCTTTCTATCCATATAAATTGCTGAAATATCATTTTTTTGCAAGGTAACTTCTTGATCATACCTTTTCATTGTAACTTCTTGATCTGCAATCGTCATTTTTAATGATTCACTGAAGGCATACACCGCAAAGAGAATTCCTGCAATCAAACCAACAATTACTCCGATAATCGATACCCAGGAGCTATTCCAGGATACAATCCATTCAAAAAACGGACCAAACGGGACAAATGGAATTTTAATCAGCCAGCTCGAAATAATTTGAATAAACCAGCCAATAATTGCTCCAAGAAGCGGACCTCCTATAATAATAATCGCTTTATCCATTTTTGATAAACCAAGTACGGTTTCATTTTGCATATTTTATATTCTCCTCTGGATATAGTTTATTTTTTGATTGGTTAATCAAATTCTAACATAAATAATTAAATTTCACTAGTTAAGAGGAAGCAATCCGTATTTTAAAATAGAATAAAAGGTTAAATTGATTTCAGCCATAAATGGATATGTTTTAATTCACTTAAACCGGGAAAACACATGATAGAACAAACATTAACAGGAAGGATGATTATTCATGAGAAATACACAATATCAGCCAGCAAAAAAGAGAGACATTGCTGACGCTCAAGAGGTCCATTACTCTAAAGAATTTAAGCAGGCAGATATTGCTGGCGGCTATCGGAAACCTCGTGTTAATGAGGCAAAATCCGAGAACCCTAAATTAAAACAATAACTAGTTACCTTTTTGACAATATAAAATTTTTAAAAGGAGCTGCAGCACAATCAGTAACTGATTGTGCTGCAGCTCCTTGATTTTTATCTTAAACTCTGAATTCTTGCATCCCCTTCATGCACCACTATATTTTCGCGAGAATGATAAAGAAAAACCAGAATACCGCTTGGTCTTTAAATCACAGGTGTCCTCGCCAAAGCGATGTCCGCTGCGGGAAGTCGCTTTCCGCGGGCAACGCTTCAGTCTCCTCGGAAGAAAACCGCTTCCTGCGGGGCATAAGTGCGACTATGCTTGTGTCTGTTCCTGCCGGCTTGCCAATCAGCAAGTCTTCTTTAAAGGAGATGAGCTCGGGGCCTATGGAAAGCGTAGTATTTTTCCGCAGCGGCTATATTCAGCTTTTTTTATATACTTTCTTATTCTTTGAAAAAAACAATATTCACGATCAGATTGATCTTTTCTTCATTCTTCCTATCGATTCATTCTTACAATTGCCAAAAAGCTGCCTTTTGCGTTGAACAAAAGACAGCTTCCTGCTTCTTAACGTCTATTAACAATAGTGATTTTCCGCATAAACGGAAAACCTATCAAGTAAAAAACAATACCGATGAAAAACATGCTTACAAAGGTCATTATAGTCACATCAGAGAACAGATTGACAACGGCATCAACCAGCCAGCCTTCAAAAGCACCATATAGGGTAACAACCATCAGGACTCCCAGCACAGTTCCTCCACCGACTAATCCCGTCCGGTAAAATAGTAATGCAATGTAATACAATACAGCCATAATTAGGAACATGACAAGGGCATCCACGACAATCCGCATAATCCAGTTATCTGTCAAAAACATAGCCGGATGAACATAAATATAGTTTGTCACACCAACTGCCTGGAATAACCATTCTGTTACCTGCTGCAGGGTGCTTCCAATAAAAGCTATCGCCAAGGAGTATGCAAACATAAAATACAGCTGCATGACATACATGTTTTTACGGGTAGCTCCCATTTTTAATCCAAACGGAACATTGCCTTTCACTAATTGAAACCCGACAATACCAACGTTAAAGTATGTTGCAAACGGGATGGCGAAATACATTTTAAATTCATCGACTCCCAATAATAAATAACAAATAATAGCTGATGCAATGATGATACCTGTTAATATGGAAAAAAATATTTTAGCGGTTCGAACCACATCAACCGTATAATAATAAAACATGCCTTTTATTTGATTGTTCATGGATTAAGCCCCTTTCTTCTTCTCTGTTAAATGAATCATCAGCTCCTGCACCGGAACACCTTCCACTTCTAGACCGGCTTCTTCTGCTTCTTTCCTGCTGCCGAAAGCATATGCCATGGAGCTGCCTGCTAAATCCGTACGCTGGATAATATCCTTATCCACTAAATAAGCATCCACTTTATCCTTTGGTCCAGAAACAGCGACTGTCTTTGCCCGCAATTCTTCCGAGCTTTCCTGGAGCACGACAGCACCCTTTTTAAGAATAATAACCTCTTCAAACATTAAACTGACTTCATCAATCAAATGCGTAGAAAAAATGATTGTCCGGGGGTTTTCCTGATAATCATCCAATAGGATGTCATAAAACATTTTACGGGAAGGAGCATCCATACCGATATAGGGCTCATCAAATACAGTGATAGGTGCTCTGCTTGCCAGACCGGTTGTAATTCCTAACGCAGACTCCATTCCTTTTGATAACGTCTTTACTTTTGCAGATTGCTTCAAATTAAACGTCTCTAATAATTCTTCCGCCATTTCCTGGTCCCAGTTCGGGTAAAAATAAGCAAAAATCTTCAATACTTGCTTTATCTTTAACTCTGGACTGAAATTATTCGCTTCTTTGATCAGACAGATGGATTCTGTGAGCCGCTGATTTTCAAATGGGTTCTCTCCATCAATGGTGATATCTCCCGAAGATGCTAACATTTGACCACTTAAAATATCCATGAAAGTCGTCTTTCCTGCTCCATTTCTGCCAAGCAGACCATAGATTTTATTTCCTTCCAAAGTAAAGGAAACTTGATCCAAAGCATGATTGTCACCATAGGTTTTACTTAATTGATTCACTTTAATTTCCATGTGCCTCATCCTCTCGATTAAGCATATTAATTAGTTCCTGTCTATCCATTTCCAGCTTCTCCGCTTCCCTTTTCATTGGAAGCAGGTAATTCTCATAAAATGTCTGCTTTCTTTTTTCAATCACAATGCTTTTCGCTTCCTCTGTCACAAACATGCCAACGCCCCGTTTCTTGATTAAAATACCTTCCAGGACAAGCTCATTGATTCCCTTGCCTGCTGTAGCCGGATTAATCTGATAAAATTTCGCAAATTCGTTGGTGGAAGGCGCCCTTTCTCCGCCATTCAATGAGCCATCGATAATGGAATCTTCAATTTGCTCTTTTATCTGCAGGAAAATCGGTTTGTTTTCATCTAATTCTTTTTTCATTAGCCTCATTCCTTAATTGGTTAATTACTTATGTAACTAACCCTATAACATAATCAGTATAAAGTCAACTTGTTTATTTAAAAATAATCTGCTTATATTCGTAGTGAAACCTTGTGTACAAAGGGGGATTTACACACTTTTATTTTTCATTTTGAATTGTACAGTTTTGTTAGAGAGGTCTATTTTTCACGCAAAAAAATAAGACCAGGTAAGGTACCCGGTCTTATTCTTCATTCCATTATTCCTCTGCCATTTCCGACTGCACATAATGATAAACCAAATTCTCCGTATGTTTAAGAGATAATTCGTGTGTGCGTTCGAACGCATGCGATGCATCAATTCCCGGTCCAATTAAGCCATGAACGACATCATATCCAGCTCGGATAGCTGCTGATGCATCGGATTGATAGTACGGATAAATATCTAATTGATATTCGATGCCGTTCGCCTTAGCAATTTCTGTAAGATAATTGCGCAGACCGTAATGGTACGGCCCGGAAGCATCCTTCACACAAATCGATACTGTATATTCATCGGTTCTCTGTCCGTCTCCGATAGCCCCCATATCAACCGCTAGGTATTCTACCGTTTCCGGCGGGATATTCGAATTGCCGCCATAGCCGATTTCTTCATTATTGGAAAAGAGAAAATGTGTTGTGTAAGGCAGCTCTGTCAGATCTGCTGCCAGCTTTTCAATCACGTTAATTAAGATTGCTGCACTTGCTTTATCATCCAAATGACGCGATTTAATAAAGCCGGATTCTGTTAATTCTACTCGCGGGTCAAAGGAAATAAAATCGCCTACTTCTATTCCCAATTTACGGGTGTCTTCTTCATTCTTCACCACTTCGTCAATACGCACTTCCATATTTTCCGTATCTCTTTTCAGTTCGCCTGCTTTTCGATACACATGGACAGCGGTTTGATGCATTAAAATCGTTCCCGTATATTTTTCTCCGCTCACGGTATGGATGGTACAATATTCCCCTTCCACAAAATTTAGCGGGAAGCCGCCGATGACTTGTATTTTCAGGCGGCCGTCTGCTTTGATTTCTTTAACAATGGCTCCTAGTGTGTCTACATGCGCTGTCAAGAAGCGATGTTTTGAAGTATCCTTCCCTGGCAGCGTTACAATCAGACCGCCTTTATTGTTGCGTTTGGTTTGTACGTTACTTTTCGCTAATCGGTTTTCAATAAATAGAATGGCATCTTTAGTATAGCCGCTTGGACTTGCTATTTTCACTAAATCTTTAATTAGTGTTTTTGTTTCCTCTACATTGGGAAAACTACTCATTATATTACCTCCTCCAGGTTTTGAAATGAAGGTGAACTTGTCTATTACAGTTTATCAGAAAACGCAGCGTTCGATAAAGCGCATCTCAACAGCTCATTTCACTTTCTTAGCGGCCTTACGCACAAGTCTTCAGGTGCGCACAAAATTACATTTATACCAAAATAGAAAAGCCTTCCTTTTATGTTTGCCTGGAAATTGCATTGTCATGAATTGTTCATAGTTCAAGGAAATGTTACTTTTTTGATTTGACTATACTTGTCTTACACTTTATTCTGCTATAAGCTTAAATCTGGAGAAATTATACTGAATTCAATAAATAGAAGGAGGAAAAACGATGAAAAAACTTACAGGGGCGTTCGCTTTTGTTGTCTTACTTTTCGCATTTAGTGCAAGTCCTGTCTTTGCACATACACATCTTGATACGTCTGATCCAGAGGAAGGCTCAACGGTAACAGATACGTTAGACGATATTACGCTATATTTTGAAACAGTGATTGAAGATAGTGCTGTGATGGAGCTTCATGCTGAGGACGGCACAGAAATCGCGCTTGATAATCTGACTGTCAATGAAGATGAGTTTTCTGCTGATGTCACGGAGCCTTTAGAAAATGGAACATATACCCTCAGCTGGGATATTATCGGTGTAGATGGTCATCCAATGGAAGACTCTATTTCATTCGAAGTGGACATAGAGGAATCTGCCGTTGAGGAAGAGGAAGACACCAATACTGCGGAAGATGAAGAGAATACAGCGGATACACCCGAAGAGCAGGCTGATGAAAATGAAGCAGCCGCAGAAAATAATGTGCAGGAAGAAGCTGCAGATGATACGAATTCCAATACCTTGCTAATTACTGTGCTGGTTATTGCTATTGTCGCTGTCATCGCCATTGTACTACTAAAAAGGAAGAAATAATGTATGTTTTATGTAACCATTTTTACAGAAACGTTCTTATATCTTTGCCTTGCATTTTTAGCGGGAAGCTTTCTGATTCGACTGCTTCCTGCCACTTCTCATATCAGGGTTAACATATCTTCCAATCTGCAGCTTGCTGCAGTCTGGGGGATTGCTTTATTTGCATTTGTCCCTCTTATCCAGTTAATAACTCATATCGCAGGCCGTTCTACCTTAGGCTCCGCGTTTGAAGATGTTCTATTATCCTTTCGAATTGGAAATGCATGGCTATTCTTATTTATTATTTGTATTCTTTTCAGTGTTTATATTGCTTATATCAAAAATACAGACAGTAAACAGGCAGCTTGGGTCGGAATGGTGTTCACAGGCTTTGCGGCATTTGGAGTCGGCTGGGCAAGCCACGCAGGTTCTTTCGAGGGATTTCTTGGCGTCTTCACACATGGCGTACACATGCTGGCAGTCAGCGCGTGGATTGGAACGCTGTTGATGGCCTCGTGGTTTGTACCAAAGTCTATGGATTGGCAGCGTTTTGTCACCAGCTACCATCCCTTTGCACTTATCTGTTTTGTCATTGTTGTCTTAAGCGGTATTTTATTAGCCCAATTCACCGTGGATTTCAGACAGTATGATGAAGCCCTGCTCGTTTCTTACGGCCAAAGTTTATTCTTAAAACAATTATTTATCATTCCATTAGTCATATACGCTATCTTTAACGGGATTTGGATGAAACGGCGTTTACAGGCCGATGCAAGCCTTCAGGCAAGACCTTGGATACGTGTAGAGTTCTTTATTATTTTATTTATCCTGCTGCTGACAGGCATCATGAATGAGCAATCACCGCCGCTTTACATGGAAAGCCTTATCGAACATAGCGGTTACGCTCCTATTTTAAATATGTTTTATGATGGAACCATGGATGGCGCAGCAATTAGCTTAGCTTTAGACGGCTCTGTTTTCTTCTTTATTGCCTTAGCACTTGCTTGTATTGCCGGCAGTATCTATATTTTTAAAGCTAAAAAACACCCGGCGCTTTCTTGGCTGACCTCGCTGCTCTTTGTCGTCATGGGATACTTTGCTTTTATTCAAAGCATTGTAATCAACTGATTGTCTTTTATTAAACTGAAAAAAGTCTCAAAATGGATAGAAGTGCATTTTGCGACTTTTTTTGATGATAAAAATTTACCTAGATGCAGGTTCTTATTAAAAGTACTCTGACTGCTGATATATCCCTAACAAAAACGCATGTGTTCCAAATAGTATTCAGAACACATGCGTTATATTTACATTATCTCAGTATCGTAACTTTTACATCTTTTCTTCCCCAGCTGAGTGCTTGAGATTGATCCGATACGAATACATCAATTTTATTTCCATTGATTGCTCCGCCGGTATCACGTGCTACAGCTACACCATAGCCTTCCACCTCTACCACACTGCCAAGCGGAATAACGCTAGGGTCAACAGCGATTACTTTTGCACCTGGATTGTTCTTTAAATTAAATCCAGTTGTTGTAATGCCGGTACATCCGCTGCAATCAGCTGTATAAGCTGTTGATGAAACGGTAAATGTTTTACCTGAGCTTTCTTCCTTACTTGAACTCTCTTCTTTTTCTGCAGAATCTTCTTTCGGCTTAGAAGTCTCTTCCTTCGATTCTTCTTTCTTTTCAGGCTCTTCTTTTTCTGCAGGAGCCTCTTCTTCTTCCGGGTCATTTGTGATTGTTTTTGATGCTACACTTGTCTCTTTTTCTTGATGGACTTTAGTTTCTTCTTCCTCTGCTGCTTCCGCTTCTTTAGCTGCTTTTTCTTCTGCGGCTGCGAGCTTAGCCGCTTCCTCTTCTTTTGCTTTTTCTTCCGCCGCAGCAATTTCTGCTTGCGTATCCGCTTCTAAAGAGGCTAATTGGGAATCTGTGATTTCCAGTTCATCTACAAGCGCTTCTAGGTCTGCCTGCTTCGTTTCCAGTTCATCCTTTTGTGCATTGCTGTCAGCAAGTGCAACTTCTACGTTATCTTTTGCAGCGCTTTGCTCTTCTTTTAAGTCATTCAAAGCATTCATTTTTTCAGTTTCTTCTTTTTGCTTGTCTTCTAAAGAAGCAATATCTGTTTCCTGCTGTTCAATTAACTTCGCATCGGAATCTGCTATTTTATTCACTGCATTTGCGCGTGAAATAAAATCTTCAAAGCTCTGTGCGCCGAAGAGAACTTCCAGATAATTGATGTCTCCGCCGGATTGCTGAACAGATACCATCCGCTCTTGTAATAGTTCAAAACGTTCCTCTATCTTTTGTTCAAGCTCTTGCATTTCATCTTCTAAAACAACAATATCGTCTAATAAAGCATCAATCTGTTGATCTGTTTCATCAATCTCCTGCTGCTTTGCTTCTAATTCATTTTCAGTACTTGCGATCTCACTCTTTAACTGCTCCAGTTCTTCTAATACGGAAGCAATCTGTTGTTCAGAATCAGATAACTCTGTTTTAACATCTGAACGCTGATCGCGAATTTCTTCAAGATCATCAGCAGTTTCTGCTTGAACTGGTATAATACTTGAACTCATGAAACCAACTATCATTACTATCGCTAGCAAAAATGATTTCTTCAATTCTACTCCCCCTGTTCCTGCATCACTACTACATAGCTCTCTCTCTGTAAAAGGACATTGATCCTTTTGCTATTATGCAGCTTTGTGAATCATAGGATAAATTTAACACTATATAAATTCCTAATGAAGTGTAACATCTACAGATTGCAGAAAGGTTATAGAAATATTACAGTTTTGTATCGCCGGAAGCTGGTTTTCACCTTAAAGCCTGTCATACGAATGCTTATGGGTGTAATATTACATTCTAATTACAATACAGAATATAAATGAATTTCCCATGGTGAATCCTGGTCTTCAAATGTTTCCTCCAACGATAATCCAATATCTTCCGCATTTTCAATCGGGACAGCAGACAGGATGTAATCTCCTCCCAGATCCTTCATTGCGTCTGTATCAATAGCCAAGTCCTGAATCGGTTCATTTTTGTTTCTAGTATACATATAATCCTTTCCATGCTCGGCTACATACATGTACAGCCTTCCGCCCCATGTATCAAAATAGTGTTCTAATGTCGGACTCTTATCCAGCTCTCCGGCAATTACTTCGCGAAAACGATGCTTATAATCCAGCGGGAAGCTATTGTTATACGTATCCAACGTGTAGAAGCCATTAAATTGAGCGATGGTCGGATGTAATCCGATGCTGACCACGCGGTAATCACTCGGATCTTCTCCAATATAATCTTGAATCGATGTAAACAGGTCCTCTGAATAAAACTCTTTAAAGGTCGGTGTGTTTACTTCCCGGTACTTAAACTCTTCTGACTGCCCGAAAAGCAGTATACTCTGCCAGATAATCAGGACGGCAACAAGAACCTTCCCGACTTTTTTCAGCTGCCACAAAATAAGTAAGGCTAGTGCAAAGGCAATATACCAGATTGGCGGATCCATAAAATGAATCCGTGCAAAATTAAATGTATTCAAAACAGAAATGCTCTCTTTTAATGGCTGCCAGCCTTCCCAATACCAGAAAGCGTACCAGAAGGAGAGGGCTAAATTAATCAAAAACAGGGTGAAGAGCCATTTTGGCTGCCTGTTTTTAAATAAGGCAAGCAAGATAGCTATTAAAATAACCGGAATAATAATATAAGCCTGTACGGCCTCGTCATGGGTGTGCCCATATAAAAAATTCTCCCATGCTAATTCATAGCTTCGTTCAAAGGTATTTCCGCTTAACTCCAGCTCCTCCCGGTGAGAAGTAAAGCTGTCATCGAAAAACATGGAGGTAATCAATAAATAATCCTTCATCACAAAGATACCTGCCATGATGGCAATGGCAGCAAAAAAAGCACCATTCCATTTTTTATTGCGAATCCAGTCAATCAGCCACAGCAAGCCAATAACTGCTAAAAAGAAAACAAAGCTGAGGACAAAATTAGCAAAAAACGGAATCAGGCATAGCAGTATCCATGTATGCTTCGGCGCCTCTGTCCGGTATTTGCGAATCATTAAAAAGACATATAAAGCAAGCGGCATCCCTGCAATGGAAAGAACTCCCGAAGGCCAGTAAGGAAGCATCGCAAAAGCAAGCGAAACGCCTACCGTTATCCAAGGTGTTGTCTCTTTTTTCACAATAAAACGCGTTAATAATAAATACATGCCAAAAAACGCTGCAAAGCGCATAATAGTCTGGCTGATGGTATAGGCTGTAATTGGTTCAAACAGTACATAGAGCCAAAGCGCCGCATCAAAAGCAGACGGCAATGCACTTCTCGGCAATCCGTCAATCGCATACGGCAGCGGCACGTCTGTTAACGTGAAAATAGACCCGCTCTCTGCAAGTACTTTATACCAGACAATATTAGAGTCCATGTTGTCATGGACTCTAATATGTACATCTTCTCCATAAATCACATAAGGAGATAAGTAGGCAAGCAAAACAAGGCAGCCCACCCATATCCATTTATTGTGCATAAAATTGCTGAATGCTTTGAATGACATATGCTACATCCCCTTTACTTATCCCATAGTAAAGTGGTAATCGTATCAAACGTTCACTTTCTATCGTTGTATATCTGTCTTCTCCAGAGAAGACGCCGCATGCTTTTCCTGCGACAGATGAATGCAGCGGGACATAGTGCGTTGCTGTCATAATACCAAGCTGCTTTAAATAACGGATCAATTGACTCCGCACTTCTATATTTCTTGTTTTAATAAAGAATATGTGTCCATTGAAGGCTCTACCTTCTGGAATATAAGGAAGCTCTATCTTTCCTGCATCTGCAAGATCAGCCAATCCTTCTTTATACATTTGCCAGGTTCCGAGACGATTATCATTTATTTCCTTCGCATGCTCCAGCTGTACAGACAGATAAGCTGCATTCAGCTCGCTGAGCAGATACGAGGAACCAATGTCTCTCCAAGAATATTTATCCACTTCTCCACGGATAAACTGTGAACGGTCCGTCCCTTTCTCTTGAATCATCTCCGCACGCTCAACGAGAGAAGGATCATTAATATATAATGCCCCTCCCTCCCCGCAAACATAATTTTTGGTTTCATGAAAGCTGATCGTTCCCATGTGGCCAATCGTTCCCAATGCTTTTCCTTTATAAAAGCTCATTAATCCTTGTGCAGCATCTTCGACCACCCATAGGTTATGTTTCTCTGCAAGCTCCATAATCCGGTCCATATCACAGGATACGCCGGCGTAATGAACGACCACGATGACTTTTGTCTTTTCGGTAATTGCCGCTGCAATTTGTTCCGGGTCGACATTCATTGTCCTTGGTTCGACATCTGCAAAGACAATGTTCGCGCCTCGGAGGGCAAATGCATTTGCTGTCGAAACAAAGGTGTATGAAGGCATAATGACTTCATCTCCTTCTCCAACCTCTGTGAGCAGCGCAGTCATTTCCAGTGCCGCTGTGCAGGATGGAGTAAGCATGACTTTTTTCACGCCCATATTTTCTTCCATCCATTGCACACACTTTTTCCCGTAAGGGCCGTTTCCTGATAATTTCTTTCCTGCGATGGCATCTTTGATTGCTGTATTTTCTTTTCCTATATAACATGGTACATTGAATGGTATCATGGTATCACCTCATTATCAGAATACCTGCTACTACAAAAGCAAAGCCGATGATTTTCTGTGTACTGATTGGTTCTCCAAATAAAAAAACCGAGAATATAAAAACAAGAATAAAAGAAAGACTCATAAATGGATAGGCATAGCTGATATCAAATTTAGTCATCGCAGCCATCCAGCTTAATGCCGCTAAGAAAGCAGCAATAAAACCGGAGAGTATCCAGGGGTTCCAGACAAGCTGAAATAAAAATAGAAATTTATCAAAGAGCCCATCCGGCAATTCCCCTTGCCGATCCATTGTCCACTTAATAATTAATTGTCCATAAACGGTAAACAAAACGGTTCCAGCAATATAAAAATAACCCAAACCTCTCTCCCCCTGACATTCCTTTGTATACTTCTACCGCGATACAAAATAAATGGATATGTGTTTAATAGTATCTGTTTAATAGAAGGAACCGTTCACCTTATGATAAATATCCTTCCCAGCCCGCAACCGGAATCCTAAGCCGATGAAAACATTTAATGACGCCGGATTGCTGGGTGAAATCGATGTAACCAGCTGCTCCCTGCCAGTACGCTCAAATTGCTCTTTGACGCATGCAGAAGTAAAAGGTTTAGCAAATCCCTGTCCGCGAATGTCCTTATGCATTGCTAAAAGCAATACATTTTCTTCCTGATAAGCAAAGAATCCTTTCACACGGCCATCCTGCTTATAAGCAAGAATCAGCTCCTGATCAATCAAGTCCTTTACCCAATTTCGGTAGCGGAGATCGGCCATTTCATTCGGAACATGAAAATCACGGTGATACCTGCCGCCTTGAAATGCTTCTTCGGCAATCGTTAAAATGTCAGCTGCATCATAATTTTCATGGAAGGTAACATCTCCAGCTTCTTCTTCTAAAAATTTATTGCGGTAACAATAGGGCTCCATTAATGTATCTGCATAATAAAAACCATATTTGTGAAGCAATGCCTTATCAGCCAGCGGATCTACTTTAACGGTAAAATGCCCCTCGACATCTGCTGCAGCCTGCAGCGCAGCTTCACTATATTCGGTTAATTGAAAGGTATCAAGCGGGAAATTCCGGCTGTCCCAAGGCGTCGGCTTTAAATATTCACTCATTTTCCTCTTCCTCCCTGTTTCACTTCTAACGTTTCATTTTTTTGGATTTCCCCTTTTATGTCCTTAATTAAATAAATAGGACGGTTCTTCGCTTCGTTGAAAATTTTCCCAAGGTAGAGACCAATAATTCCAAGCTGGAAGAATAGTAAACCGCCAATAAAAAAGATGGACACCATCACACTGGTCCAGCCTTGAACAGGCTCATCCAAAAAGAAATAGCGGGAAAATAAATACAGCGCATAGATAAACGAAGCGAATGCCATCAGAAAGCCTACACCAATCGAAAGCCGGAGCGGTTTATTCGATTGGGAGACAATCGCATCTGTTGCTAAAGCGAATAATTTTTTCAATTGATAGGAGGACTTTCCTTCTTTTCTGGCATCATGCTGTACTTCTATTTTTGTCTGCTGATATCCCATCCATTGAATAAAGAAAGGAAAATAACGATTTTGCTCGCGCAGCTTACGAAAGCTCTCCACTACTTTTTTTCGGGATATACTGAAATTGGCGATTGTTGCATCTGTCTTCTTCCCGGTAAAATAATCATAGACTTTATAGAAGGCTTTTGATGTGAGTTTTTTTACATTCTTATCCTGCCTTTGCATGCGCTGTGCAAAGACAACATCATAGCCGTCCTGGGCCCGTTCGTACAGCGAAGCAATTTCTTCCGGCCGGTCCTGCAAATCACAATCCATCACAACCACCCAGTCTCCTGAGGTAAAGTCAAGACCTGCCGTGATGGCATGATGCTGTCCAAAATTACGGGACAAATTAATTCCTTTTATTTTTTTATCTTTCTGATGAAGCTTAAGCATTGTTTCCCAGGCATGGTCCGGGCTCGCATCATTTACCATAATGATTTCATAATCTGCCGGAATGGACTGGATAGTTTGAATAATGCGTTCTGCGAGCTCGACAAGGCAGCGTTCACAGCCATAGACCGGGACAACAACTGAAATCAAATCGGTATGTTTGTTTTCCATTTTGCTACATACCATTCCACAGTTTTTCTCAGTCCATCCTCTAAATCAACTTGCGGCTGCCAGCCTAGTTCCCTTTGAATTTTACTTGCATCGATGGCGTATCTCTTATCATGTCCTTTTCGATCCGTCACAAAGGTAATCAAATCAGAAAAATGCGCTAAACGATACTTTTGCAGTAAATCTGGTCTTTGCTCGTCTAATAAATAACAAACGGCATTGGTGATGGTGATATTTTCCTGTTCATTATTTCCGCCGACATTATAGGTTTCCATCGTTTTACCCTGATGATAAACCATATCGATTGCTCGGCAGTGGTCCTCAACAAACAGCCAGTCACGGATATTCTTCCCATCCCCGTAAATCGGTATCGGCTCATTTGCCAAAGCCTGCCGGATAATCGTAGGCAGAAGCTTCTCATCATGCTGTCTTGGTCCATAATTATTCGAGCAGGAGGAAATAATCACATTCATCCCATACGTATGACCAAAGCTTTTTACTAAAAAGTTCGCTCCAGCTTTCGATGCGCTGTATGGATTTCTTGGGTCATAGGGCGTGTCCTCTGTAAATTTTCCAGATTCACCTAATGAGCCATAAATTTCATCCGTGGATATGTGATGAAATCTGCGCTCACCAAGCTCTCCTTTTTCCTCCCAATCTGCTCTCGCCGCCTGCAAAAGATTCAACGTACCAACGACATTTGTATCGATGAACGGGCTCGCATCATGAATCGAACGGTCTACATGGGATTCTGCAGCAAAATGAATAACCCCTTCAATATCATACTCTTTGAAAATCGCTGCTACGGTTTTCATATCTGCAATATCGCCATGAATAAATTGATAATTCCCGTTATTCTCGACTTCAGTTAAATTAGCTAAAGAGCCGGCATAGGTTAGCTTATCTACATTAATCAATTGCTGATCAGGATATTTCTGCTGGTAATAGTCGATGAAGTTGGAGCCGATAAAGCCAGCTCCGCCAGTAATTAAGATAGCCCTACTCATTTTCAACCAGTCCTAACATCGGATGATGGTCGATGGTATCCCAGTATTGCTGGCTATGCTTGCGATTGGCAATTTCTATTAAATATTGCCCATAATCGGTTTTTTCCATCGACTTTCCTTTTTCATATAATACATCTCTTGATATATATCCCAGATAGAAAGCAATCTCTTCCAGGCAGGCAATTTTAAATCCTTGGCGCTGCTGGGTCGTTTTGATAAATTCCGCTGCATCAAACAACGACTCCTGGGTGCCTGTATCCATCCACGCAAAGCCTCTGCCTAACAGCTCTACATGAAGCTGATTCCATTTTAAATATTCTTTATTTAAGTCGGTAATTTCTAATTCCCCTCGTTCTGAAGGTTTGAGCTTTTTAGCAATCTTCACTGCTCTGGAATCATATATATACAGCCCTGTTACGGCAAAGTCTGATTTTGGATCATCTGGTTTTTCCTCAATCGAAATTGCTTTTTGATGATGATCAAATTCAACCACACCAAAGCGCTCGGGGTCTTTAACCCGATAT
The DNA here is from genome assembly GCF_053839645.1 of Oceanobacillus sp. M60. NCBI lineage: Bacteria > Bacillati > Bacillota > Bacilli > Caryophanales > Bacillaceae > Oceanobacillus > Oceanobacillus sp. M60. Next base: position 154,033 of record NZ_JBSSNH010000005.1, read on the forward strand.
CCAAATACAGTCGCATGCTGATGGTTCTTTATCGCATTCCGCAATAAGGTGGTAAACCCTTGGCCATAGAAAATATTATCCGCAAGAATCAGCGTAACATTATCCTTTCCGATGAATTCTTCAGCAAGAATAAAGGCTTCAGGAATTCCTTTTGGTTCAGCCTGTTCTTTATAGACAATTTGAATACCTAATGCCGATCCGTCTCCCAGTAATGTCTCGAAACGAGCAATATCTTCTGGTGTACTAATAATCATCACTTCTTTAATACCACCCAGCATCAAGACAGATAGCGGATAATAAATCATCGGCTTGTCATAAACAGGCAGCAGGTGCTTATTCATACTATCTGTACTCGGAGACAGACGTGTTCCACTTCCTCCAGCCAGAATAATTCCTTTCATGATACACACCCTCCATCAAAATATATTTTTATTGTTTTTAAAACATAGGTCTTGTTATTATCTACATTATTCCTTTAAAGACCGTTTTGTAAACTTACATTCTTGTTTCAAATTTATTTCGTGAATAGAAAAGCTGTTGCAGATTTACCATGAAATTGCCACAATTGTATAGAAACAGGAAATGATGCGGATTTATTTTATCGCAGGTGCCTGTTTTTAATATAATAAACCATCTCTATGTTTGCTAAAAATGTGTATGCGAATAATTTAAAACGCACTATTACAAACAGAAATCTGTTAGAGTAATAGCTAAAATAGAAATAGATTAAGTAAGGAAGATTTTAAATGAACAGACAGCAATTAGAGAAAAACATATACAAATATGCCTCTGAGTTACTTACGGAGAAAGGTTATGTCAGTCCAATCGATGTTTTGATGAAAATGGAGAAATTATCAAAGAAGCAAGCTGAGGATTGGCACTTTAAACGGATTCCTTATTTGGAAAAATGCGGCTATCCCATGCCAAAAAAGCGATATCCTGCTTTAAGAAACTCACAAACGATGAGAGAAAAACAATCGAATTATAGATGGATAGAAAATGACGCAGCCTATGGATTGTACACATAAGCTGCGTCTCTTTGTATTACATTTACCTGCCTATCGTTGAACGCTATCTTTCTCTTTTGCGATACATTTCCTAATATCCATCATCGCCTGCAAATGCATGCCTTCATGAAAAATCGTCCGTATTAAAACCTGCTCGATCGTATATATCCCCATTTCAATCGGTTCAAATTCCTCTGCTAATCGATGCTGATACTGCTTTCTAATGACATTGGGCTGTTCTCTTAATAAATTCTTTAACGCTTCAAAGGTTGGCGTTTCTGAAGTAAAGTGATTAGGTGATGTTCCAAAACCAAACCACTGGTTAAAATATCTCGTTGCTTCGGAGGTCTCCTTTGTCAAAGTCTCTATCCACAAGAATTGGTCTAAATAAATATGTCCGAGATTCCAGCGGATATTATTATTAAAATTCGCCGGCACCATTTCTGCCTGCTCTGCCGTGATGCCCTCTACTGCCATCAACACATCTGTCCGATAAGCTGCAAGCTGGTTAAATAGTACTTCCTGTTCACTGGTCATTATTTTCTCCTCCCTCTTCTATCGTTTTCTGATCCGTTGTTTTTTCCTCGTTATATATTATTTCTACATTATTGAGAGAACTCCTGCCGCGAAGATAAATAAAAGGCATGACGCTCATCTCTTAAAGAGCACCATACCTTTTATTCAACATCTATGCTTCCCTCTTATATTTCTTATCCGCAGCTGACTGCAAAGTTGATTTTTTCTCTGTTATTCCATACCAATACGCTGCACCAATGAAAACTGCCCCGCCGACAAGATTTCCAAGGGATACCGGAATCAAGTTAGCAGCAAGACCTGCAAAAGTAATTGTTTCCGGATGCGGGATCATTAAAGCAGTTGACAGCACAGTCATATTTGCCACACTATGCTCAAAGCCAGATGTGATAAAAGCGAATAAACACCAGAAAATCATGATGAGCTTTGCTGTTTCATCCTTTAATTTAACAGAGCACCAGACGGCCAGACAGACCAGAATATTACAGAGAATCCCGCGAACAAACAGCTCCATAAATGGTCCGCTCATCTTGGCGCTTGCAGAGGAAATAATGAAATCTGCCGTTCCTCCCGTAGCCAATCCCGAATAAAAGAATAATCCAGCTACAACAATAGACCCGGCAAAGTTGCCAAAATAACTGAATACCCATATCCGCAGCACATCTAAAACCCTTGTTTTCTTTGTTAAAAAGCCAATTGTCATTATCATATTATTTCCCGTAAACAAGTCAGATCCAGCCATAATGACCAGACTCAAAGCAATCCCAAAGGAAACACCCATGACAATCGATGTTCCGGCAAACTCTGTCGGAGCAAGCATCCCGCCGATAGTAAAAATTAAAATAATTCCTAGACCGACAAAAAATCCTGCCAGCATCGTCATGATGAGATATTTGCTTTTACTATGATTCAATTGTTTTACCTTGGAAACAGCTGTGTTACTGAAAGTGGTTATGGTCTCCATCATTTTTTGTTCCTCCTCTTTGCATCCCATTCTATCGCATTCTCAGTCCTACTTCTATCCTGTTTTTCCAGCTTCTCTTTCAACTCTTTGGTAAGTACCAGGCCGGCGTCAGATGTTGAAAGTGCCACTGTCAATTTTTCCTGACTGAGTCCTGCTAAAGCAATAAAATTAGATAGCTCATTTTGACTTGTATCATGGACCCACTGGTTATCTGCCGCACATCGGCAAACATACGCGTTGACTGCTTGATTATCCGTTGCCGCAAAAATGAGATGTGCATTTTTTATGTCTTGTGCTTCAAATTTTTTCTGCTTCCAGACCACATCATGCATTTTAAATAGCTCCTCCCGTATCCCCGGACTGATTACGGTGATTTTGGCTCCTGTTCCTGCCAGTTCTTTTGCCTTACGCAGAGCTGTCTCCCCGCCCCCGATAATTGCCACCCTTTTTCTGTCGAGGTTCATCATCACCGGATACATCTTCTCCATCACACGCTTCCTCCATTCGCTTGATTAACGTTTTTTTCATCAGCTCATCAAATTCTAAGTTTGGGCAAATAACAAAAGTATCCTTTGAAGAGAAAACAATCTGTTCTATTTTTTCAAGCTGCAGACCAGTAAATAACAAATATGGCATCACATAAACTTTTTTATATCGATAAGGAAGAAATTCCAATGTTTCTTCCAGGCTGGGTTTCCCCAGCTGCAGGAATGCTGTATACACCGGAATATCCAATTTCTGCTCAACGCTCTTTCCAATCTGCTGCAGCTCTTGAATAGGCCTGAGATGACTGCTCCCGCCGCCAACAAGCATAATTGCTGTATCCTTTTCATTTTTTTCAGCTCCGATACGTTTCACCACAAGATCAACCATATATGGATGTGCTCCAAACGGCTCCGAGATTTCAAACGAAATAAAGGGATATTTCCTTTGAACCGCACGCAGCTCCTCCGGAATATCCAATTGGTGTTGAATTGCTGAAAAAAGAAGAACAGGCACAATCAAAAACCGCTTTGCCCCATCAGCAATTAACTTTTCCATTGTCTCTGCAATGGTCGGAGCGGTTAATTCCAAAAAAGCTATTTCCTGGTTTGGAGAAGCAACCTCCTCCTTCACAGATTCAATAAATCTCTTAAACTGAGCTTCTCCTTCTTCACAACGGCTTCCATGACCAATATAAACCACTGCATCAAACATGTGTATCCCTCCCATTTATTCGATTTATTTTTGGCTGTATCCGCTTCTCCAGTTTTATAGAATCTTTGTTACATCATGTATTCTAATATTCTCACATTTATCAACCTGCTTTTTAGCAGCGATTACACGTCCCGCCAAGATCATTTCGCTTATTCCTTACATTCTTTATACATTATTAAATCTGTAAAATTATTTGTGAATAAATTCACAAATGTAGTTAAAAAAAAAGATACCTTCCAGTTTTTCTTTCCAGAGAATAACTCCCTCACTGTTAGTGTAGCACATTCTATTTTTGAATTGCGTTGATTTTTTGAACAGTTTGTGTCTGGTTTAGTAATGTTGGGTGAATCAGCGGAAAATGCCAGCTGCCAAACAAGCAAGATGCTTCATTCTGATTTCCGGGACACAGATATGTTTAACATCGTGTTTCATATATTCGGCAGGAAAGAAGCATTTCTTCCCTGTCGAAATACAATGCAAATCATCTATTTGCGGATAATAAATACATTCTCATACAGGAACATTTAAGGCCAAAACCCCAGCCATTTCCACCACGTAAAAGCAACAAAAAGCGTTATGAGCGTGCTGGCAAGCGTGGATAATAAACCAGGCAGGTAAAAGTCCTGTTGATTTATCATTCCGGTTCCGTGAACGACAACGTTGGGCATCGTTTCTACAATTAACACATATCCGAATAAAATGGTTAGTGCAGAAGTAAAAGCAATCACTACCGGATCAAGATTTGCCTGAAACGACAGACTGATAAGCACAGGAAGTAATGTAACTACCGCTGTTGATACATTCGTAACCCCTAAATGGTAAAGCTGCGATATTAAAATAACGATAAGTATCGCGAGCCATGGATTCGCAAATATATTTACGATTTGTTCCGAGGTAATCAGCACCTCCAGGATTTCAATGGCTCCGGATTCAATTAAGGCGAAACCTAAAGAGAGCGTTGCTCCAATTAATAGAACTAAATCAAAATTGACACCGACCAGCTTCCGCCATTCTACAAAACCTATTTTAGGCATTGCCATTAAAACGACCGCCATTAAAGCCGGGACGGTGGGGTGATAGCCATGGAGCGGCTCTGTCATCCAGAGAATAACTGTTACCAACAGGATAATCATACATTTCAGTTCTGCACCGTTTATCCTCCCTAATTCTTTCTTTTTCTGTTTCATTTCGTTCGATAAGGTTTCAAAAGAAAAATTTTCAGGCGGGTAGCATTTCCAAACAATATACGGAATAACGATAATTAATAAAGTCCATATTGGAAAAGCATATAACAGCCAGTCTAAATACGATAGGGTGCGCCCTGTATATAATTGTAAAATTTCGATGGTCAAAATATTCCCGATAGCTGCTGTTAAAATGGCTGTCCCGCTGACATTCCCTGCATAAGCTGTTCCTACCAGCATCAGCTTGCTAAAGTTGCTCCCCTTTTTCGCACCTACGGATTTCAAAATAGACAGAACAACTGGAACCATCAGCGAGGCGCGCACTGCAGTTGCAGGTATAAAAAAAGCCTGGATTTGCATAAGTAAAAACAAGCCCATAAAAATCCCTTTAGCTGAAGCTCCCCACTTAGCCAGCAATATGTAAGTAATCCTGTCCATCAAAGAAGTTTCGTTTACTCCTTTGGCAATCATCATGCCAGCCACAATTAAAAATACCGCCGGAGACCCGAAGCCGCTTAAGACAACATCAATGGAGACAGCGTGTAAAAATAGTAATAATACCATGGTAAGAACAGATGTCATTCCAAGCGGAAGGGACTCAAAAGCCCATAACAAAATTCCATACACCATGATGCTGATTGTAGCTTTTGCAGACCAGGGAATCTCTGCCGGCAAAAAAATCAATAAGCCGATAAAAATAATCGTAGATATCAAAAACGTTATAATTTTTCCATTTACATGGATTCGACCTCTTGGTTGGTTCGTTTTTTTCCTGAATAACATAAGAGCAGCCTTCTTTTTATCATTTTAATTTTTCCTATCTCAATGAGCTAAAAACTATTTTAACAGGAAATCCATACCATAACAGTACGGATTTCCAATTTACTAGTCAAGATGAGGCACTGATATCTTCATGTGTCACAGCTTGCCGAGGGTCAGACTTATTAATAAACTTTTGAATACCTATTAATGCAATTGTAAGAATAATCCCAATCACATCTGTCTGAATCCCGGAAAGCATAAACATAATTGCTGCACCTAAAAGAATGATTCGGCTATACCAGCTGGCCGTTTTTCCAAAAAACCATCCCTGAACAGCAGCAGATAATAAATATACTCCTATCAATGCTGTAATAACCGCCAGGATAATGGAGCCGGTTGTCCCGCTTTCCAGCAATAATTCTGGGCTGAAGAAAAACATAAACGGCACAATAAAGGCAGCAAGTCCAATTTTAAATGCTTCTACACTTGTTTTCATAGGATCTGTCCCTGATATACCAGCCGCTGCAAATGCTGCCAGCGCAACTGGCGGTGTAATGGCAGAAATAACAGCATAATAGAAGACAAACATATGTGCAATAATCGGTTCTATTCCTAGATTCACTAATCCCGGGGCAATTACAGAAGCGGCGACAGCATAAGCCGCTGTTGTCGGCATCCCCATGCCTAGAATAATAGAAATGGCCATGGCAAAAATTAAAGCGATAAGAAGATTATTATCTGCTATCGTAAGCAGCATCGAACTAAATCGTTGACCAACCCCCGTTAACGCGATGACACCCACAATAATCCCGGCTGTAGCTACAATGGCAATCAGTTGAATGGCATTTTTCATGCCTAATTCTAGTGCTTCTAAGATCTTCATCAGACCCATTCTATTTTCTTTACTAAATAGACTTAAAATAAAACAAGCCACGATTCCAACAGTACCTGCAAAGATTACAGAAAATCCATTTACTAACAGATAGATTAATAAAACTACTGGCGTAAATAGATAGAATTTCTTCATTAATTTTTTTAAGTTAGGCAGCCGGTCCCGAGATAAACCAACCATTCCACTTTTCACAGCCTGGAAATCTACCATAAAATAAACGGACACAAAATATAAAATCGCTGGAATGGTTGCCGCTATAATAATACTTGAGTAAGGCATTCCAGTAATTTCCGCCATCAAAAATGCGCCAGCTCCCATAATCGGCGGCAGCAGCTGACCCCCTGAGGAGGCAGTTGCTTCTGTTGCTGCGGCAAACATGGGGCGGTATCCAGTCTTTCTCATCAGAGGTATTGTCAAAGATCCAGTCGCAACAACATTACCTGCTGAAGTTCCGTTTATCATCCCCATGAGGCCCGAAGAAACCACAGCAACCTTTGCCGGCCCGCCTCTGAGTCCGCCTGCTATCCTGAAGGCTACATCAATAAAATACTGGCCGACACCAGACATTTGCAAGAATGCGCCAAAGATGATAAAAAGAATAATATATTTGGAGGAGACATCTGTCGTTACCCCAAATACCCCATCTAAACCATATACATATGTTGCGAACCTCTCCAATGAATAACCATTATGATTTAAAATCCCTGGCAAATACGGTCCTGCAAAAGAATACAGAATAAACACAAACGCCAATATAGGTAAAATCCAGCCGCTCGCCCGACGAGTTATTTCTAAAACTAACAATAAACCAAGAGCTGCAACAATAAAGTCCATCGTAGTAGGCGCTACTCCAAACCGAAAGACAAGCTGACTCAAATTGATATAAATATATAAAGCAACGAAAATAGCAACTGCAATAAGCAGCCAATCTATAATAGACACTTTATTTGACTTTGTCTTCCAGCCTTTGTAAAGCATTAAGGCAAGTACTGTGCCAAAAGCCAGATGCGTACTTCGGAATACCCAAGGGTCAATTGGATTAAAATTAAGTATATACAAATGATAGAGTGCTCCAATAACAGCAATAGCTAAAAACAGGTAGCGTACAAATCCAGATAGATTTCGTATCTGCTCTGAAGTTTCTATCTCATCTTCTCCAAGCGTGGTATCTATTTTTTTATTTTCGTTTTCCTCTTTTCTTTCTACCTGCTTTTCACCTTCTTTATTCCAATTTTTTTGTTTTTTCTCTTTTGACATATATTGCCCTCCTTGTTAACACGCCGAAATGATAATATTGAAACTTTATGATAGCTTTTTATTCAAATGGATATTATCTATTGAGCAGGGATATAGGTGGGACTTGGAGGCCCCACCATCCCTTCATGTATATGAAGTACCCTTCTCCCGCTGTTTTATTTAAGCGAATTAACCCTTCCGATAAAACGCTTTCATCCAATTCATCATTGTTTTAAACCTTATTACAATAAAAGCGTGTTTAAGATTTGCTATAACAAAGGCTAGTTATCATTGTGTCAATAAATAAAATTCATATTTTCCTTTTCCTCGCCCGCATTTATTCCCACTCGGGCGGATAAACAGCTTCTGGAAGTTCAATACCAATCTCCTCATAATAGCGAATTGCTCCAGGATGCATCGGATACTCTTCATTTCTCAGAATTGTTTCCGGATCTTCAGATTCTTGAGCTGATGCGTGGGTAGAAATCATTTGATCAATATTCTCATGATATGCTTTCACCAAATCATAGACAAATTCCTCATTCGCATCTTTTTGAACAACACCAAAATTAAACTGAGCTATGGTCTCCTCATCACTATCCAAGGAATCATACGTACCGGCCGGAATGACAAAATCCTCGAAATAAGGCAGTGCTTCTTTTACTGTTTCACGTTCTTCCCCATCGATACCATAAATGTTAATATCCATCTGTGTTTCTACCTCTGTTACCGCAGCAATTGGCATTCCTGCTGAAAAACCAATATGATCTAACTGCCCGTCAAGCATTTGAGATGCTAAATCACTTGCTCCTGCTGCAACCTGTTCACCTGTTTCAATACCAAGCGCATCATAAATCAATGGATTATATGTGCCCGGTGTACCGCCGGAAGGGCCTATACCAACCCGCTCTCCTTCATGTTCTGTAATGCTTGTGACGTCAGAATCTGCGCTGGACCACCAATGGAACGGTGTATCATACATTGGGAAGATAACACGAATATCATCATATTCTTTTTCAGCCCAATCCCCCTCATTATAATATCCTTCAAACAATGGTCCGGTTGTAACCATGCCAAGTTGAACATCGTCCACATCCAAAAGTTGAATATTGTGTACTGGTCCGCCTGTTACTTCTACATTTGACGTAACATCCAGATGATTTTCCAGCAATGTAGCTAAGCCGCCTCCCCAAATGTAATAGGTTCCGCCTTGTGAAGCTGTCCCAATAGTTACCGTAGATGGATAATCTTTTTCTTCAAACTCTCCATTATCTTCTCCACTTGCTTCTTCATCCCCACATGCCGCTAAAAATATAAGTCCTAATATAAATGCGAATAGATATAGCTTTTTTAAACCTTTCATAAGAAATCCCCCTTATATTTTTAAATATTCTGTCAAAAAAACTCAAAAATCTGGCTGTCGTACTTCTTCATTATCAGCTAACTCCAAGGTACTACGAAATAAATTTTCCAACTTAATTTTATTCCGCTTTGAAATCCAGTTCTAGAAAATCTAAGGATCAGATGGCGGTCTCTAAGAAGGCGTCCTTTACTTAAACTGCATGTTCAAAAAACTGCCCGCAGGTAATAGGTCTTTTTGATTAATTTCTTCAAACATTTCGACATTCTTCATCATGCAAATGGTATTCTATTAACTTCCCCCTTTATTCATACCTAAAATAGAATTGATGATATAAAGCGCTTACATTATTATAGGAAATATTTTCGGGATATTGTAGAACTGGATACAATTAATTGTAGAGCATAATAACTATTTTGTAAACTATTTTTAGAATTATTTGTTTTTATTAACTTAACTTGAAAATCTTATTATAGCACCGTTTGATATGCCTTCATCCTTTCATGAAATTAAAATCAATTTCTTTTACATATCAATTCATGGACCATTTCAATCATTCGGTTATATAATTCGAAATCTCTATTAAATTATTATCCGGATCTCGAATGTAAGAAGAAGTTATCGCTCCTAAAGCTCCTGTTCTTTTTACCGGACCTTCTTCAACTATCACTTCATAACTCTTCAAATGCTCTATCACATCTGAAATCGGCACATCGGTGATAAAACATAAATCAGCCGAGCCAGGCATAGGGGTTTTTGCTTTTGGTTCAAATTCTTTACCAGCTTCATGCAGATTTATTTTCTGTCCCCCAAAACGCAGTGCTTTTCTTCCCTCTCCAAATGTAATAACTTCCATTCCTAGAACCTGGCTGTAAAATGCACAGGTTTTATCCATATTCTTTACAGTCAGCACTAAATGATCTAATTTAGAAATTTTCATTGCATCCTTCTTTTTTTCTATTTAAATACATGCTTCAAGAGCAGCTAAAGATTTCCTGGCCAATTAAACCGACTAACGCCAAATCATTCGGCACTGCTTTTAAATGCAGCTTGTGATTCCTTATACCAATCCCTTCCCTCTGCATCATTAATAACCATACAAGGGAAATCTTCTACTTCTAATTTCCGGATTGCTTCCGTACCTAAGTCTTCATATGCTACTAATTCAACAGCTCGGATGCGCTTGGCTAATAAAGCTCCTGATCCGCCTATTGCGGCAAAGTAAACAGCCTGTTTAGCAGAAATCGCATCTATCACTTCCTGACTGCGGTAACCCTTTCCAACCATTCCTTTTAATCCTTTTTCAAGCAAAAATGGTGTATACTTATCCATCCTGCTGCTAGTTGTCGGTCCGGCCGCCCCAATAACTTCTCCCTCTCGTGCCGGAGTCGGGCCAACATAGTAAATAACCTGATTGGTTAAATCTACAGGAAGTTTTTCTCCCTTCTCCAATTGCTCTGCCATCCGTTTATGTGCAGCATCTCTCGCAGTAAAAATGGTGCCGGTCAGCAATACCTGATCGCCGGCCTGCAGTGATTGGATGATTGTTTCATCTTGAAATGGCACACGTATTTTTTTCGGAACCATACGCTCCCTCCTAAGTAAAAATAACGAATCAGATAACCAAATGCTTATGTCTGCTTGCATGACAATTTAAATTAACAGCGACTGGCAAAGCAGCAATATGGCAGGGGGCTGTTTCAATCTTTACATCTAATGTCGTTGTATTGCCGCCTAACCCCTGAGGTCCAATTCCTAATGCATTAATCGATTGAATTAATTCTTCTTCCAATTGAGCAATTTCTCTCTCCCTATGCCGTTCTCCAACTGGTTTAAATAAAGACTTTTTAGCCAGATACGCACAGCTTTCAAAATTTCCGCCGATGCCAATCCCTACCACTAAAGGCGGGCAAGCATTCGGCCCGGCATGCTTTACCGTATCCAGGATAAAGTTTTTTACTCCCTCCAGCCCATCACTTGGTGTAAGCATTTTAAGTGCACTCATATTTTCTGCTCCGCCGCCTTTCGCAGTCATTTGAATTTCTAATTTGTCTCCTTCTGTTAATTCAATATGAATCACAGCAGGTGTATTGTCTCCCGTATTTTTTCTGCTTAAAGGGTCATCCACAATCGAATACCGCAAGTACCCCTCTTCATACCCTTGTTTAACCCCTTCATTAATTGCCTGATATAAGCTGCCGCCTGCAATATGACAATCCTGTCCAAGCTTTACAATAAATACGGAAACGCCCGTGTCCTGACACATTGGAACACGATTTTCACTGGCAATATTGGCATTTTCAATTAATTGTGTCAGCACACCTTTACCTATATCTGAGGATTCTGTTTGAACTGCTTGCTCAAACGCCTGGATAACATCCTGCCCTAAATCATAATTCGCTTCCTGACAGAGCTCTTTTACACGATCAACAATCTCTTGGTAATGAATTTGTCTCAAGAGCAAGCCACTCCTTTTTATTTTCAATCCGGTTTCGCATCATTTCGCTGTCCTTTTTAATGGATTTATTTCACTTTTGCGAATTCAAATAGATGCTCTATCGATTCAGCATTCTCTAATTGTAATAGGTTAGTGGATAGAACATGCTGCTCGTTCTCTGTTAAATCCGTTGTCAGGGACCGAAATTTCTCTAGAATCTCATCTACAGATAATTTATTCTCCGGATCTCCTTTTGGAAAGTCGATTTCCTTTTGAATCTTTTCTCCAGAGGTTAAATTCACTTCTGCGATAGCTCCCCATTTTTCAGGATAATGATTTTGAATATCCTCATCTACGCTTACCTCAATACGTTGCATCAGAGCACGAATCACTTCATCCCAAAGGGCGTCTTCATTAAACGTATCAACACTTCCCTTGCCTTTCAGCAAACTTACAGCTGTACAGAATTGCATGCTGAATTTAGAAGCATATATCGTATCTGGTTCAGGATTATCTGTAATATCGATGGCTACCTGATATGTTTTGACACGGATACTCTCTACATCCTCCAAACGAATATGCCGTTCTTTAGCCAAATCTATCATTAAATCCATCACATGATGTGTGTGCCTGCAGGAAGCATGGACCTTAAAGGAATTTTCTAAGATTTTAAATTCCTCTCCCAGCCTCTCTGTTACGTTTGAAAGGGTATATACCTCACTCATCGCTTCAAAAAAACCACGTTTGCCTTCTAAAATCTGACTAGCTCCAGTAAAGTTTTTTTCTGCCAAAAGCGCACTAATGACACCATTCATTGCAGCTTTTCCTGGATGCAGCTGCTTTGACATCGCTCCATCCTCTATAAATTCCCATAAACCGGCAGCCTGTGTTCCTGCACTTCCAAGCGCATGAATAATTTGCTTTTTATCTAATCCCAGTAATTTGGCTGCCGCCGCTGCTGCGCCAAATGTCCCGCACGTTGCGGTATTATGCCAATAATAGTAATGAGACGGAGTGACAGCTTCACCGATCCGGTAGCATACTTCATAGCCGATCACGATAGATTCAATAACATCTTTGCCAGAAAGGTTTTTCCATTCCGCTACTGCTAATGCAGACGGGATGACAACTGTAGCTGCATGAATAATAGAGGCTTTATGAATATCGTCCTGCTCCATGATGTGACTTGCCGCTCCGTTCAATAATGCTGCATGCGTTACTGATGTTTCTCCACCTGTTATTAAAGAAGCCTGAGGCGTTCCTCCAAGTTCTTTTACCAATTCATCGATTTTTTGCACGGGATATTGGCTTGCTCCTGCAATCGCAGACGAAAAGTAATCTATGATGCATAGCTTGGTAAATTCAACCACTTCCTTTGGCAAATCCTCATAATCTGTATCAATAATATAGTCTGCAAGTTTTTCGCTTAATCCCACAGGAATAACCTCCTACTTTTTTATTTATCACACTTACTATTCAAAAAAAGGGGTTAATATGACCTCGGCATTCCAAGCACATGCTGTCCAAGGTAAGCGAGAATCAGATTATTGTTCACCGGGGCTACCTGATACATCCGCGTCTCCCTGAATTTACGCTCGACATCATATTCATCAACAAAACCGTTTCCTCCGAATGTATTGATGCAAACATTTGCTGCTTCCCAGCTTGCTTCACTGGACAAGAGCTTTGCCATATTGGCTTCTTCTCCGCAGACTTCGCCGGAATCAAATTTTTCTGCAGCTTCATAACGCAGGAGATCAGCTGCTTTAATAGATGCATAGGCACGTGCAATCGGAAATTGAACACCCTGATTCTGGCCGATTTTTCTGTCAAAGACTTCCCGTTCGTTTGCATAATCTACCGCTTTATCAATGAAAAAGTAACCGTCTCCAATCGTTTCTGCAGCAAGCAGAATTCGTTCTGCATTCATCCCGTCAAGTACGTATTTAAAACCTTTTCCTTCTTCCCCGATAATACAGTCATGCGGAACCTTCATCTCCTTATACCATACCTTATTGGTGGCGTAGTTGAACATGGTACGCACAGGTTCAACGACAAAGGAATCGGGCTGATTTTCTCTGACTTCACGTAAATCGACTAAAAAGAGGCTGATTCCATTTGATTTTTTATCTACCTGCCCGAATGGCGTTGTTCTGGCTAATACGAGTATTAAATCAGATTGTAAAACACGGCTGGTCCAGTTTTTATGGCCCGTAATCACGTAGCCGTCCTCTGTTTTTTCAGCGAAGGTTTTGATTCCGGTCGTATTCGATCCTGCTTCCGGCTCGGTTATGGAAAAAGCCTGTAACCGAAGTTCTCCTTTGGCAATCCCAGGCAAGTATCTTTCCTTCTGATCCGGGCTTCCATGTCTTAATAATGCTCCCATCGTATACATCTGCGCATGACAAGCAGCTGCATGCCCGCCGGCCCGATGGATTTCTTCCAAAATAATGGTTGCTTCAGCAATCCCATATCCTTTTCCGCCATACTCCTGAGGAATCAATACGGATAAATAGCCTTCTTTGGTTAAGGCATCTACAAATTCATGCGGGTATTCATGAGGGACATCTAATTTTCTCCAATAAGCGTTTCCGAAAGATTCGCATAATTCACGTACAGATTCTCTTAATTCTTGTCGTTCTGTTTCATTCAATTGAATCGGCTTATCTGTTTGTTTTGCATCAATCATTCCGAACATCTCCTTTATACTTTTACACACTATCGAAACGCAGCTGTTCTATTTCTCCATACTTACTATTTGTTTTGCAGTTCTTTTTCCAGTACCTGTTCCAATAATTTATTCTCCCTTATCGGGGCAGAATCCTTTTTATAAATCATAAATGTTCGTTTAAATGTAATCACAACTTCTCCCCTTTGGTTATAACCGCTTGTTTTAACATTGACAATGCCAACATTGGGCCGGGATTTCGATTCACGTTTATCCTGCACTTCCGAATAGGAATAAATCGTATCTCCCTCAAACACCGGATTAGGCAGACGAACTTCATCCCAGCCTAAGTTTGCCATGGCATTCTGGGAGAGATCCGTCACAGACTGTCCTGTTACCAAAGCTATGGTAAATGTAGAATCGACTAGCGGTTTTCCAAATTCAGTCTGCTCCGAATAATAATCATCAAAATGAATCGGGTTTGTATTCTGTGTCAATAAGGTCATATAAATATTATCTGTTTTTGTTACCGTTCTTCCTAATGGATGCGAATAAATATCTCCTACTTCAAAATCCTCATAAAATCTGCCTTTCCAGCCTTCCTTTATACTCATTGTTATTCCTCCATTTTATTATATTTTTGATTGTGCCAATCCCAGCTCTTCTAAAATAGCTTCGGTATGCTCGCCAAGGTCTGGTATCGGATTCATCACATAATCTATTCCAGCCATAGTCACCGGCGGTTTTAGTGCAGCAATTTCTCCTTGCGGTGTCTGGACCTGCTTCCAACGCTTACGTGCTGTCAGCTGTGGATGCGCGAAGAAATCCTTCATCGTATTTAACCGTGCATTGGCTATTTTGGCCTCTTCTACCCTTTCAATAATTTGATCGGATGTAAATGCTTCAAACTTTGCTTCAATAATCTGTTTTAATTCGTCTTTGTTTGTTGACCGATCCGTATTTGTAATAAATCTAGCGTCTTCACTTAAAGCGGAATCTTCTAAAACAAACTCGCAAAAGCGCTTCCATTCTCTTTCATTTTGTAATCCGATAAATACAGTTTTGTTATCTCCGCATAGAAATGGTCCATACGGATAAATCGTTGCGTGGCTGGCTCCGGACCGTTGAGGCTCTTTTCCGCCATATGCCGCATAATAAGCAGGATAGCCCATCCACTCGCCAAGTGCTTCAAGCATCGATACCTCCATAACAGTTCCTTTTCCTGTTTTCATCCGATTAAATAAAGCAGTCAGAACGCCCGTATAGGCATACATTCCAGCAGCAATATCCGCGATTGAAATCCCCGCTTTTGACGGTGTTTCTTCACTGCCAGTTATTGAAACAAGTCCCGCCTCACATTGAACCAAGAGGTCATATGCTTTCTTCTGCTCATAAGTACCGCCTTTTCCATATCCTGATATACTGCACACAATCAATTCGGGATGCTTCGCAGTTAACTCTTCCGGTGCAAAGCCCATTCTTTCAATTGCTCCAGGAGCTAAATTTTGAATCAATACATCCGCTTTTTCTATTAAACTGCCAAGTATCTCTTTTCCTTCATCTGATTTCAAATCAAGCTCCATTGACTCTTTTGAACGGTTGCACCAAACAAAATGGCTGGACATTCCATTCACCGTAGAATCATAGCCCCTGGCAAAGTCCCCGACATCCGGTCTTTCTATTTTAATGACTCTCGCTCCTAAATCTGCCAATTGCCTCGTAGCAAATGGAGCGGCGATTGCCTGCTCTAAAGCAACAACGGTGATTCCTTCTAATGGCAACATATCCTTCTCCCCCATTTCAAAAACATTCGTTCATTACATGTCAGCATGTGATAGTACCTTTCTTGCCCGTTCAACCACGGGAGCGTCAATCATCTTTCCATCTATCTCAAGCGCACCTTTTCCATTTTTTAAAGATTCTCCATACAAAGCAATAATTTTTTCTGCTTCTTTCACCTGCTCACGTGTAGGTGAAAAAGCATGATGTACAGGCGCAATTTGTTTTGGATGAATAAGCAGCTTCCCTTGGAATCCAGCACACTTTGCACGTTCCGTTTCCTTTTCTAATCCTGCTTCATCTTTAAAATCGACAAAAACAGAATCAACCGGCGGTTCTTTTCCCGCCGCTTTGGAAGCAATCACCAGCTGTGTTCGGGCATACATTAAATTTTCTCCCATTTCCCCTGCATCGATATGAAGGTCAAGCATAAAATCCTCCGCTCCGAAACAGAGACATAAAATCCGATTACTCGCACAGACGATTTCTTGGACATTCTGAATTCCGGAAGCGGTTTCAATTAATGGTACGATAGCAAGCGAGCCTTGTTCTAAACCATACTTTTCCTCCATTTGTCCAAGCAAATAAGCTGCGATGATAATATCGTGTTGATTATTCACTTTAGGCAGAACGATTCCAGAAAGATTCTCTGCGATAATTCCATCTAAGTCTTCTATAAAATAGGGTGTAGTTAAATCATTCACACGTACAAAATTCACTTGGTGACTTATCTTACAAATTGCTTCTTTCACTTTTTGTCTGGCTATTACTTTT
Organism: Oceanobacillus sp. M60; assembly: GCF_053839645.1. NCBI lineage: Bacteria > Bacillati > Bacillota > Bacilli > Caryophanales > Bacillaceae > Oceanobacillus > Oceanobacillus sp. M60. The sequence goes on from NZ_JBSSNH010000005.1 coordinate 170,827, forward strand.
TCATTCACTGGTACAGCATCTTCCAAATCATAAATAATCACATCGGCCTGCAAATCCTTTACTTTATTCAGATTTTTTTCTTGATTCCCCGGAACAAATAGCCAAGATCTGTACATCAGAATCTCTCCTTTCCACGTATGTTTCATGGAAACTAATAAATAAGCATTTTCCAGATTGGATATTGGATACAATTTAATAATAATATATACAATGCTTTCTGTAAATGTATTTTTTGATTTTTTTAAAATTTAAGTCTATGTTAACGACTCCCTATACTCTCTTATTCAAGCATACCTGTAATTTTCAGCAATAAGAAATTCAAGTCTGATTATGTATACGGGACAGAACAGAGTTAAACTTTTTCGTTCATCTATCCTTTAACGCTGCTTCTGTCCCTGCTTTTATCATGATATATGCGATAAACTAAATAGATTTTTTTAATGACAACCTTTTTACCACGGAGAAGAACAAAAACTCCCACTGAATGAAGTTTCGTTTTATGGAAACTTCATTATATCTTAATAATAATTCTGGATGACTCCCCTTTCGCCAGCTTATCAAATCCTTCATTTATCTCTTCCAGCTTAATAATATCAGTAAGCAATTTATCAACCGGCAGCCTCCCTTGATTAAATAAGCGAATATAATTCGGAATATCCCGATCTGGAACACAGCTTCCTACATAGGATCCTTTAATACTTTTTTCTTCTGCAGTTAAACTCACATACGGAAAGGAAAAATGATGGTCCGGATGCGGTAATCCTGTTGTAACTGTCGTTCCGCCGCGTTTTGTTATTCCATAAGCCACCTCCATCGCCGGAACGGCTCCAGCAGTTTCAAATGCAAAATCCAGTCCACCATTCGTTGCTTCACGGATCTGTTCGATGACATCAGGGTCCTTCGAATTAAATGTATCCGTTGCACCCAGCTCCTTCGCTTGTTTTAATTTGGATTCATTGATATCTACAGCAACCACTCTGCTCGCACCTGCAGAGATTGCTCCCAGCAAAGCACTTAATCCAATTCCTCCAAGACCAATAATCGCAACAGTACTCCCTAATTTAATATTAGCCGTATTGACAACAGCACCCACGCCGGTAATCACAGCACAACCAAATAGTGCTAGTTTCTCAAAAGGAATCTCTTTAGGGACTTTAATTAATGAATTTCTTGATACGACGGCATATTCGGCAAAAGCGGATACGCCAACATGATGATGGATGGTTTCTTCCTTTTCGTGCATGCGAATTCCTCCGCCAATCAAGGTTCCTGCTGTATTGGATTCCGCTCCAGGTTCACATAATGCCGGACGGCCTTCCTTACAAGGGATACAGTGGCCACAGCTGGGGACGAAGACACAGACGATATGATCCCCTGCTTCTAAATCTGTTACCCCTTCTCCTGCTTCTACAACAACACCGGACGCTTCATGCCCCAGCGCCATCGGCAATGGTCTTGGTCTGCTGCCGTTAATAACCGATAAATCAGAGTGACAAAGGCTGGCCGCTTTTATTTGAATCAATACTTCTCCTAATTCTGGAGCATCTAATTCGACCGTTTCAATTTTAATTGGTTTGCTTTCTGCATAGGGTGTTTCAGCTCCAGAGGTTCGTAACACTGCTGTTTTCACATTCATGATTATCTACCCCTCATTCTATTTTTGTAAATTAGAACATTATATAGTTGTTCGATGCATCCGCGGGTATTGATAAGCCAATCATAAATACTAAAATCAATAGAGCTTTATACCAACAAATTTTGTATCCAGCATGTCTTCTATCGCATATTTAATTCCTTCTTTTCCAATCCCGCTATCTTTGATGCCTCCGTATGGCATATGGTCATAACGCCTGACGGATACTTCATTAATCCAGACTCCTCCTGTTTCAATGGCATCCGCCATACGCATGGCACGGTTGATATCACGTGTAAATACGCCGGCATGCAGCCCTAAATCTGTATCATTTGCATAGGCAACGACTTCTTCTTCCGTAGAAAAGGGAATGACACTTACAATTGGAGCAAAGACTTCCATGCAAACGACCTTCATATTGGGAGTAGTGCTTCCAATGATTGTCGGCTCTAAAACTGCTCCTTTTCGATGTCCTCCGGTTAATAATGCCGCGCCTTGTGCCACAGCTTCTTCTATCCACGACTGTGCCCGTTCTGCTGCTTCTTCTGTAATCATCGGGCCTAATTCTGTCGACTCTTCACGTGGATCGCCAAGCTTTAGAGCTTCTGCTGCTGCAACTAATTTTTCTGTAAATGCCTGATAGACACTGTCGTGGACATACACCCTCTGTGCAGAAACACATGCCTGGCCGGCAAAGGTATAACCGCCTTGCAGGATGGATTGGACAGCAATATCTAAATCCCCATCCTCAAAAATAATATTGGGAGCATTGGATCCTAATTCAAGTGTTACTTTTTTCTTTTTCGCCATTTCGTGAATTTTCCAGCCGACTGCTCCGCTTCCCGTAAACGTCACTTTTTTTACATCTTTATGGGTTACCAGCGGTTCTACAAGCTGCTGTCCCGGCCCCATCACAATATTCAACGCCCCTTTCGGCAGCCCTGCCTCTTCCAATACGTGATAAAGCATCATCGAAGATAACGGTGTTTTTTCTGCTGGTTTAAGAACGACTGTATTCCCGGCTGCTATGGCAGGTGCAATCTTATGAAGCGCAAGATTTAATGGAAAGTTAAAGGGAGTAATTGCTGCAACTACCCCTAGCGGTACACGCTTTGTGATCCCGATTTGATGTTCTCCGCCGATGGCACTATCCATTGGAATCTGTTCACCATAAATCGACTTTGCCCCTTCTGATGCAAAGCGCAGCACTTGAATCGCCCGAATAACCTCCCCGCGGCTTTCGTTGATTGGTTTCCCAGCCTCCAGCGTCAATATATCAGCAAATGCTCCTTCTTGTTCTTCCAAGCGGTCAGCAGCTTTCCGCAAAATAGCAGAGCGTTCATGTGCCGGCATCTTCTTCATAATTTGAACAAAAGTCTGCTGTGCAGTATCAATGGCGTCATGCACATCCTCTGTGGTTGCACATGCTATTTTTCCAATAACCTCCCCATTATATGGATTGGTTACAGCCAGTTCTTCTCTTTCTCCATTTCTTTCTTCTCCATTAATGATGGACCCGGTAATATTTTCATGGATATCAATCATCGTCGTCCCCTCCTTGCCATGCTTTCATAAACAAGCCTCATGACGTTGCTGCATACAGGTCATAAGGCTGTTTATTCTGATTATCGATTACTCATAAAATCCTTCTGTCGATTTTACAAACTCCCTAAATTGCTTGGCATCATGCCCAAACCAGACCTGAGAATTTGTCCTTTCCGCATATTTTCTAATTTTTTCTACCGCATTTAAATATCCGACTGAATCATAAATAATTCCTGGCGGCTTTACAGGAGGACCAAAGCTTTCCGAGGTATAGACTGCATCGGAAGCTAAAATAATTCCTCCCTCACCCGGTAATTCTACATGCAGGCCAAGCAAGCCCCATGCATGTCCGGGACCAAAGTTCAGAATTTTAACCCCTTTCGCCAGCTCCAGTTCATCTTCATTCGGCATAACCGTTTTCCATTTTAAATCATTGGTAATCCAGGCATTGATATCTGCCCAAATGTAAGCTCCCATGTCTTTGGTCATCGCATACTGCTTCATGGTTTTCGAGAGCTCTGTGTCATGGACGATAATGGTTGCATTTGTAAATAATTCCAAACACCCTGCATGGTCTAAATGTAAATGCGAAGCAACTACATATTTAATATCCTCCGGGCGGGTGTTCAATTGTTCTAACCGGTTGATTAAATAGCAGGATTCATCCTGAAAGGACGGAAACATTTTTTGCACGCCCTCCGGCCAGCGCCCCTCTTCTCCCATACCGTCCGGATTACATCCCGTGTCAAACAGGATTTTACCTTCCGGATGATCAATTAACACTGCATATACTGGAAATTCCACAAACTCGGCTGGCGGACTGGGATTATCCACGCTTGCCGGATTGTGCATGGCAATCATATAATTTTTATCCATTTTCATGGTGCCTGTGTCCAAAACAAATAACTTTGGTTTACTCATAAGTCACCCTCCATGTGTTAAATAGATTTTTATTTCTCACCTGATTCTGTTGACTGTTAAAACCAAAATCCAGACGCATAACCCAGCAGTACATTTATATTTAGCCGCTATCACCACCCATAATAATGGTTCCTCTCGTTACCTCTCTTGCTGCCGATTTATCCAATGCTGTTTTAATATCTTCTAATGTAAACGCGGCATCCAGCAATTCATCAAAAGGATATATATCCTTTGTCTGTGAAAGAAATAGCAGAGCCTTACTTAAATACCAAGGGTTATACCTGACAACAGGGATAATCTGAATCGATTTTCTGGTTAGCAGACCTGGATCAAACTCGACCAGCTTTCCAGGTGTTATATTTCCAATCGTGACATATTTACCTCCTGGTCTGATAAAGTGGATACCTTCTGCAAAGGCGGCAGGAACGCCGGCGACTTCTAAAGCAACATCAGCTCCTATTCCATTGGTTAAATCTAAAATAGCATTCGTTCGGTCTTCCACCGTCTCATAGTCATTTATATTTATTGTATAATCCGCTCCAAATTTCTTTGCCTGCTGTAATCTGCTCTCTACTCCATCTATCACAATCACCGTTGCTCCCCGTTCTTTTGCAACAGCTGCCGCATTTAAACCAAGTCCTCCAGCCCCTTGAATGACAATCGATTGATTAAAGGAAATACCAGACTTATCTAAGCCAAAATAAACCTGCGATAAGGCACAGTTGGCACTTGCAGCTGCGGCATCGGATACATCGTCAGGGACTTTATAAAAATACTGATTCGGATGAATATAATAATGGGACGCGAATGTACCATGGAAATGCGGCATTGCCTCTGGCTGCATATTCCAGAAATCATAGGCATGCTCACATAAATGAAAGTGTCCCTCCCGGCAGGCAGCGCATTTTAGACACGTAATATAATAGGCGGAAACAATACGGTCACCTATTTTTACGGGACTGCCTGCATAATCCGTTTCCACGCCTTCTCCAAGCGCATATACTTCCCCAACCATTTCATGCCCGAGCACGCCCCGTTTCTTCGTCGGATGCAGCCCTTTCCATATATGCAATTCAGAACCACAGATATTGGACCGCCGTACCTTTAATAAAACCGCTCCTTTCTCTACCTTTGGAAGCTTATATTCCTTATAGCTTAACTTTTCCGGCTCTTCCATCACAGCTACTCTTCCGTATTGCTCCTCCGATTCCTGTCCCATTATTCATATCCTCCTTTGTAATAGATGAATTTACTTCATAACTGCTAATAAAACAGGTATTCCATTTTTGAAGCGCTTTCATTTACAAACAACAAAACTTTTTGGATATTGTAACTTTGGATACAATTAAATTCTATGATATATTATTTGATTTGTAAACTATCTTTTGAATTTTTTGTTTTTATTTTACTCTATGGCAAACGATTCTCTTTGAATACAAAAAAAGTGAAGTTTATCCTCTCTGATATTCTCCACTCTTTGAATCTATTAATGGCTCTGATTTCATGCTTTTATAAATGTTGTTATTTTATTTCTCCAATATAGCAAGCAGCTCTTCCCCAGTCCGTTGAATGTGCTTTGCAAGTGCGTCCGAAGCCTTTTCAGCATCTCCGTTTTCAATTGCTTCTAAAATCGTCGCATGTTCTTTATTTGATTTTTGAATTTGACCGGGAATGATTTGCGGCGTATCCAATGCAAAGCCCATGGAAATGGTATCAATAAAGCTTACTAAGCGGGAGCTGTCACAACGGCTGATCAACACTTTATGAAATTTCGCATTATTTTCGACATAGGCTTCATTGGATGCAGTATTCAGCATCGATTGATGAAATTCCGATAAGGTTTTGAGATCTGCTTGGGTAAAATGCTCCATACTTTTCTTTAATGCCAACGCTTCTAGAACGGAGCGTAATTCATATATCTCTTGAATATCCGCTTTCTTTATCTCCCGGACGACCGCTCCCTTATGCGGCTCCATGGTAATAAGTCCCTCCAGCTCTAATGTTCGAAGCGCCTCTCTAATTGGCATACGACTTACCCCAATAAGTGAAGCAAGCTCGGTTTGCACCAAACGTTCTCCCGGTTTAAAGTCTCCTTTAAGGATTGCTTGCCGTAACACACTGCATACACGATTATGCAGCATTTCTCTATCACCGATTTCTAAATTTATATGATCAGGCATAAGCTTATCTCCTATTCTCCATTTTGAATATTGTATCCACATATTATAGCAAATGAAGAATCTAAATAAAAGATTTTACTTTTTTAAAAATTTACTAAACTAAAATTAAATAAAAGAAATGAAACAACGATTAAGTTTTCCACTGTGAAATCTTCGTTCTCGTACATATCAGAAAATCTTAACAGAGCATCTTAATCTCCAATAATACTCAACGAAAAGTTCCCACACTTTCCCAAATACCAAGGAAATTTATGTTATGATTAGTAGATTATTATAGTTACAGAAAGAGAGGCGGAGATATGGGCGAAATACCAACTAATTCTAAAAGTATTTTTGTTTTGATCACATTTCTTTTCATAACAATCGGTTTTACATGGCTGTATATCCATTTCAGCAGCACTATTAAAGATGAACCAGTGGAAGAAACGATTGAATTAAAATACAGCAAAAAAGGATTGTATTTATACCCGCGTTATGAAATCCTTGTCTCCAATTCAGATCGGCCAAGCACCGTATCTAAAGAGCAATTTGAATCGATTGAAGCAGGAGATACGATTTCTGGATACATGAAAAACAAAGATACCTTTGTAACAGAAAAAGACATTCAGTTTGAAAAACTATTAGGGATTCCGATTCTTATTGCTTTATATCTAGTTGTGTTCATCTTTGGTGCTGGCTTACTGAAAAATACAACATTTATTAAAAATAAGCTGGCCTATAAAAACATCGTGCAAAAAATATTTATGACAAGCCTTTTAACGCTTTTAGGGCTCTATCTTCTGACAGGGTTAATTCTCATTGCACTAATAACAACAAATATTTTTCATAAAATAAATCCATGGAATCAAACAGAAGTAACAGCGACTGTTTTAGGCGGAGACTATAATGAAACACGATCACAAAGAGGTGCTTCTTACACAACATATGAGCTATTCCTTCATTTTCAAGATCAAGAAGGGAACGATTACATAACCAAAAAAGCAGTCACCGGTACGACATATAATAAATATGATTTGGGCGAAAGCATTCCACTGATTTATCGTAATAATAACGCAGATGATACCTTTATCGCTACGAAAAGTGCCAACGAAATCTGGCCTGCCTTTTTGAATTTATATACTTTTTTTATCGGCTTTTATTTATTTTCCGTATTTGCCATGATTAGAGGATGGCGTAAAAAGAAAAAACGGCAGCAAAAGAAGGATACTGCGCTTCATAATACGATTTGAGACTTGCATGGAATAACTTGACAAGGCTGGTTAGCCAGCTTTATCAAGTCATTCTGCAAATACTTCTCCCTTTGATTTTTTTATTGTATAATAAAGCGTAATCCTATCTATACTCAACTGCCAGGACAGTAGTTTTAATCAATTTACGCTTATATCAATAAATTCGTATTTATTTGTGAATCACGTCACAAATAAATGGAAGGGGAGAAGATAAGTGCAACGACAAATGAAAATGGGGACGATGATTCATGGTGTAGGAGAAAAAATGTCTGATTGGAGACATCCTGAGCTACCGTCAGATGCAAGTGTCAGCCTTAAATTTTATATAGAACAGGCGCAAAAGGCTGAAGAAGGTAAATTTGATTTTGTTTTTATTGCGGATGCGTTACACATTAATGAGCATTCTAATCCACATTATTTGAATCGTTTCGAGCCGCTTACGATTTTATCTGCGCTGGCAGCTGTTACCTCACATATTGGATTGGTTGGCACATTATCAACAACCTATAGCGAGCCTTTTTCAGCAGCACGCCAGTTTGCCTCTCTGGATATGATCAGCGGTGGCAGAGCGGGCTGGAATGTGGTCACATCAGGCCTTGAAAAAACAGCCTTGAATTTTAGCCAAGAGGTAAAAGATCATCCTGATCATGCGGCGCGTTATAGAAAGGCATCAGAATATATCGATGTGATGCAAGGGTTATGGAAAAGCTGGGAAGATGACGCATTTATAAGGGATAAAGAAACAGGAATATTTATGTATAAGGAAAAAATGCATGAATTAAACCATGCTGGAGAGTTTTTCTCGGTTAAAGGGCCGTTGAATATCGGCCGCTCTAGACAAGGTGAACCAGTGATTTTTCAGGCAGGCTCTTCTGCTGATGGGAAGGATTTAGCAGCGAAAAAAGCGGATACCGTATTTGCAATCATCCCATCTATAACAAAAGCTCAAAACTATTACCATGATTTGAAACAGCGCGTCGAACAATATGGAAGAAATCCAGAAGATGTGTTTGTCATGCAAGGAATCTCACCTATTATTGGCAAAACAGATAAGGAAGCTGAGGCAAAATATCAAGAACTCGCTCGTTTAGTAGAGATAGACCAGGCACTGGCATTTCTAAGCAGACTGTTTGAATTTCATGATTTTTCAACATATCCGCTAGACGAACTCTTCCCTGATGTCGGAGATCTAGGGAAGAACAGTTTTAGAAGTGATACAGACCGAATCAAGCGGGAGGCAATCGAGGAAAGCCTTACGCTGCGTGAAGTAGCTTTACGTGAAGCAACACCTCGGCCGCTTTTTATGGGAACGCCTGAAAAAGTAGCGGACCTGATGGAAGAATGGTTTGAATCACGTGCGACTGATGGATTTATCATTATTGCTAATTTGCCAAGTTATCTGGGAGACTTTATTGATGCGGTTGTGCCTATTCTGCAGGAACGGGGCCTTTTTCGAAAGAACTATGAAGCAAATACATTGCGTGAAAATCTTGGACTACGTATTCCAAGACACTGTTCTATGACAGATATTTCCATATAAGGGTAGATTTATATTCGATGCTTCATTTGTAACACTGCTTTTTTACGCGTTTAATAAATGAAGAAGCAAAACAGATTTATAAATAAATTGGAATAAAGAGGAAGATATAGGCAGATACACTGTGCTTGTCTTCCCCTTTATATACTTCACGCTCATAGAGGGCAATTTAAAGAAAATGACTGTGGATAGAATTCAGCATGCTCACTGTTTATTATTAAAATAAAAAGTGCCAAAACCCTATTATCAAGGATTTTGACACTTCATGAAACTAGTCGATAAAACTAAAATGGAGACGGAGGGAGTCGAACCCTCGTCCAGAGATATCGCCACTCAAGTATCTACACGCTTAGTTGGTATATTATCATTCGCTCACATGTCGGCCTGCCAACAGGCTTCCATGGAGCTAGTCTGATTCAGTTCTTCTGCCCATCCTCAGACGGTGGATAGCAGTATAGCCCGCTTCATTTGAGACCCTTCAATCTGCCACACGGGCGATGGCAGGAAGGATCGTTTTAGGCTACTTACGCAGCTGCTAAAACAGGTTGATTGTTTTCTTTGCCAGTTATATTTAGGCGTAACGTTTTACGAGCCGTAACCTCGACGTGCAACTTGAGCTCAATCTATCCCTGTCGAATCCGTAACGTCCCCGTATCATAAAAAACACAGGGAATAATTAAGCAAACTTAAATTATTCAACTGTACCCTGCTATCCTGATAGCAGCTGTTTTCTTCACAGCATACCACGAATAGGGTACCTTTCATTATAACAAACCATACCTAATTGTCAAGTATGCTCCGGATTACCGCATATGATCTTTAATGGCCCTGTCCACATCCCGTTTCATTTGTTTACGTTTCAGGTCTTCACGCTTGTCGTATTTCTTTTTCCCTCTTCCAAGACCAATTAATACTTTTGCATAGCCATTTTTAATATAAATCTTTAATGGAACTAATGCATAGCCCTGCTGCTGGGTTAAGCCGATTAATTTATCAATTTCCTTCCGATGAAGCAGCAGCTTTCTTGAACGGGTCGGGTCGTGATTATACCGGTTCCCCTGCTCATATTCGGCAATATGCAGGTTCACTAATTGCACTTCCCCTTTTCTGTCGATTCGCGCATGGGCGTCCTTAATATTTACTCTGCCATTCCGAATAGACTTGATTTCTGTCCCCTGCAGGACAATGCCTGCCTCGTAGGTTTCTTCAATAAAATAATCGTGGGAAGCTTTTTTATTTTGTGCAATGGTTTTTCCATTTCCTTTTGGCATTTGAAATCATCCTCTTCCATCGAACTTTGAAAAGTTCTTATTCACTCAAAAAGAAATTCATTTCTCCATGAATGAATCCTCATTATAGTTTACCAAAAAATACGCCTTATCTCAAAGCTTTCACATAATTAAAACGTTTCTATCGCTGTGCGAAAAAAACGATAAAATCTCCTGAAAGAGATTCTATCGTTTCGGTTTATTCTTTTTCTTGTTTTTGGGTTTTGCTTTGCCTTTGCCTTTTGGCTTGCTTTTGGATTTTTCGTTGTTCTTTCCAGGAGATTGGATAACTCTTCCTGCGGGCTTCTGCTTTCTTTCCTTCCGGCGCGGAGAACCTAAGGATGTCAATTCGAAGTCGACCGTGTATTCTTCTAAGTTTACATCAGCCACTTTAATATCGACCTCATCGCCGACGCGGAATACTTTGGCCGTCCGCTCGCCGATCATCGCCTGACTGCGTTCATCATAATGATAATAATCATCTGTCAAATAGCTGACATGAACCAGTCCTTCTACCGTATTTTCCAGTTCCACAAACATGCCAAAATTCGTTACCGAGCTGATAATACCAGTAAATTCTTCGCCGATTTTATCTTTCATAAATTCTGCTTTCTTCATATTATCGGTATCACGCTCTGCATCGACTGCCCGGCGTTCCATTTCAGAAGTATGACGGGCGATTTCCGGCATTCTGTCCTTCCAGTGCATCATCGTTTTCTTATCGATTTTCTTCTCAATCAAATAAGTGCGGATTAACCGGTGCACAATCAAATCTGGGTAACGACGGATTGGCGACGTGAAATGGGTATAAAAATCCGTTGCCAGGCCAAAGTGACCCACACTTTGCGGAGAATATTTTGCCTGCTGCATCGAACGCAGCATTAATTTAGATACAATCATTTCCTCAGGGTCATCTTTAATTGATTCTAATACCTTTTGCAGCTGCTGCGGATGAACCTCGTTAGCCGTTCCTTTGACAGAAATGCCCAGACCAGCTAAGAATTCATAGAATTTCTCCAGCTTCCCTTCATCCGGCTCCTCATGGATACGGTGGATAAATGGGACATCCATCCAATGGAAATGCTCTGCAATTGTTTCATTCGCTGCCAGCATAAATTCTTCAATTAATTTTTCTCCGACAGAGCGCTCACGAATAAACACATCGGTTGGATGGCCTTTTTCATCGACAAGCACCTTTGCTTCTTTAAAATCAAAGTCAATGGCGCCGCGTCCAAAGCGTTTCCCGCGTAAAATAGCTGCCAGCTCTTCCATATTCTCAAACATTGGAACAAGCGGCTCATATTTTTGGCGCAGCTCTTCGTCCTTGTCGACTAAAATCTTGTTCACATCCGAATAAGTCATTCGTTCATTTGAATTAATCACACTTTGGAAAATTTCATGGTTAACGACTTGTCCGCTCGTATTGATTTCCATCTGACAGCCAAGTGTCAGTCTGTCCACCTGGGGATTAAGCGAGCATATCCCATTTGATAAGCGGTGAGGAATCATCGGAATCACACGGTCAACTAAATAAACACTTGTTCCCCGCTCAAAGGCTTCCTTATCCAGTGGCGTACCTTCTTCCACATAATGACTGACATCAGCAATATAGACTCCAAGCTGGTAATTTCCATTCTCAAGACGTTTGACGCTTACCGCATCATCTAAGTCCTTGGCATCTGCGCCGTCAATCGTAACGACGACCTCATCACGCAGATCCTTTCTCCCTTGGATATCATCTGGGTCAATTTCTTCAGGAACTTTATTTGCCTGTTCGATAACTTCTTCTGGAAAATCAATCGGGATTCCATGCTTATAAATAATGGAGAGAATATCAATTCCCGGATCATTTTTATGACCAAGAATCTGGATAATTTCTCCTTCTGCACTTTTTCTTCCCTCCGGATATTTGGTAATGCGGGCGAGTACTTTATGACCGTCAATCGCTCCATGGGTATGTCCTTTAGAAATAAAAATATCATTTGGAATCCGCTTGTCATCCGCGATAACAAATCCAAAGGAACGATTATCTTCAAATGTACCGACTACGGTGACGACTGCACGTTCCAGAATACGAATAACCTTTCCTTCTGGGCGCGTGTCCTCCGTATCCTTTTTTTCCAGGCGGACGAGCACTTTATCCTTATTCATGGCAGAGCCCATATCATTTGCATGGATATACACATCTGTTTGGTCTTCATCTTCCGGAATCAGAAAAGCAAAGCCCTTGGCATGCATTTGGAGAGTTCCTTTGACCAAATTCATTTTATCCGGCAGTCCAAATCGATTTTTTCTGGTACGGACAAGGTCTCCCTCTAATTCCAGTTCATTTAAAGCGACAACCAGCTCCTTAAACGCCTCTGCGTTTTCTAAAGCCAGCGCCTCTTCTAATTCTTGGACAGACAAGGGTTTCGTGCTGTTCTCTTTAATATAATCTAAAATGCGTTCTTTCATAACGTTCACCTTCTTTCTGTTTATCTTTCCATCTTTCTACTTTATACTTCCCAATCCAGGCTCTCTAAAAACGCATAAATATCTTCGTGAAGCTGATCTTTTTCTTTATCCATTGTAATCACGTGGCCTGAATTAGCATACCATTTGATTTCTTTTTGTGTGGATTCGACATTGTCATAAATATAATTCGCACTGTCTGTATTAATCATTTGATCTTTTTCAGCCTGTACGACTAAGGTAGGTGTGTAAATCATATCAATATTTGATTTTACTTCCTTCACTGTGTCCCTGACACCGATAAAGAGGTTCTTGGAATTATCCATAATCGTATCAACTTCTTCTTTTATAACCGCTTCGTCCTTTTGTTCCAGCTGTTTAAACTCTTTAGAGAATTCCCGGAATCCTTTGGTCAGTTCTTCCTCATTATCAAAAAACATTGGAGCACACATGGATACCATACCTTTAATTTTCTCCGAATAGGCAAGTTTTAAACCTAATACGCCTCCAAGAGACAGACCGGCAACTGCAATTTCCTGATATCCAAGTTCCTTCAGATGGTTAAAAGCAGCTTTCACATCTGCCCACCATTGATCCGGATTACTTTTGATCAATTCCTCCGGCGGCAGTCCATGTCCGCGATAAATCGGCGCATGGCTTGTGTAGCCTTTCTTTTCTAGAAAACGCCCAAGCATGCGGACATCTGCAGAGTGTCCGGTAAATCCATGCAGTAATAATACAGCACGTTCTCCTGCTTCAAATGTAAACGGCTGTGGTAACTTTATTTTCACAATCATCCATTCCTTTCATCTTCTTGAAAAATAAAACTGTCCGTTAAATTGTGGGAAATCATTTTTCCCAATTCATTTCTAGTATACCCTGTATTATGAAAAGCGAAAATAAAAAAACCTTACCACACTACTGTGATAAGGAATATCATTTATTGTAATACGTACGCTGCCAAGAAAGCTAATAAAAAGAACAGCACCGCTGTAACAATTGTCATACGATGAAGCACCAAATCAATTCCGCGTGCTTTCTGTTTTCCAAATAACTGCTCTGCACCGCCGGAAATCGCTCCTGAAAGACCAGCGCTTTTTCCAGACTGCAATAAGACAAGTGCAATCATCACGATAACGTCAATTACTAATATCACATTAACCACAGTTAACAACATGTTTTCATACTCCTCCTATGTTCCGACAATCCCTATCTTATACTTTATCATACTTTGAATTTGTTGTGCAAGATTGATTTGTGAAATACTTCTTTACTATACACCCCTCGTGATTCATCCCTTATTTGAATTTGTCCAACAACCCGTCTTCAACGTATAATGAATGTAGCAGTCCCGCGTAAATAAAAAAGCATCGTGATTAATGATACCAAGGGGGAAGAAAACATGGAGATGAAAACAGATTGGCTGACAGTGTCTGACGGAACCCGCATCTATATCAAACAATGGCTTCCGGAAAGAAGACCTGTTGGCATCCTGCAGATTGCCCACGGCATGGTGGAACATATTGAACGCTATCATGATTTCGCTTCCTGCTGCACTTCTTTAGGTTACATCGTGATCGGCAATGACCATCGCGGACATGGGAAAACAGGTGATTTAGGAATACAAGGCTACTTTACAGAGAAAAATGGTTTTCAGCGCGTCGTGACAGATTTGTATGAAATCATGCAATATGGAAAAAAAGCTTTTCCTCATCTTCCCTATTACTTCTTGGGGCATAGCATGGGTTCTTTTTTAATGCGGAATTTCATTCAGCATTATAGTAATGAAATGGATGGATTAATATTAACCGGTACAGGACATTATTCCAGACTTCTTGCCACCGCAGGAAAAACAGCAGCATCCCTCCTGCCGTCAAGGAAACCTTCTCCTCTCATGAATCAGCTCGTTTTAGGGAACAGTATGAAACAGGATAAGCATTACAAACACGAATGGCTTACAAGAGAAAAAGCATATGCAGACGCTTATGAAGCAGACTCCTATACCGGCTTTATTCCGACAGCCCGTTTCTTCTATGATTTATTGGAAGGTATCTATCAGACCAGAAAGCAAAGTCTCAATCAAAACATACGTAAAAATCTTCCGCTTCTCCTTATCAGCGGTGACGAGGATCCTATTGGTCAATATGGAAAGGGAGTATGGAAAACAGCTTCTCTCTTTCAAAAAAATGGCCTGGAGAATATTGTCGTTCAGGTTTACGAGGGTGGAAAGCATGAATTATTAAATGATACCTGCCGGGAGGAAGTATATGCGTTTATCGGAGATTGGCTGAAGAATGCTGGTAAAAAATAACGGATTATATTGATTTTAACAATTGAAGAAAACCCTTTAAACTTGCACGTCAGCCCACGCTAATTTAGTATAGATATGTTATAATTAATAAGATAGTTTTATTAAAGAAAGGATGCTCTCATAATGAAAAAATTGAATGGAATTGCTGCATCTAGTGGAATTGCCATTGCGAAAGTATACGAACTGAAAGACCCGGATTTAAATTTTGAAAAAACGTCTATTGATAATCCAGGACAAGAGATTGAGCGTCTTGAAAGCGCATTAGAAGTTTCTAGACAGGAACTGGAAAAAATCAAAGCACATACATTAAAAGAACTCGGGGAAGAGCATGCAGAAATTTTCTCTGCGCATTTGCTTGTATTAGGAGACCCAGAGCTGATTAATCCGATTAAAGATAAAATCAACGATGATAAAGTAAACGCAGAAGCTGCCTTGGACGAAGTTGCTACGATGTTTATCGACATGTTTAAAGCCATGGATAACGAATATATGCGCGAACGTGCAGCAGATATCCATGATGTAACCAAACGTGTCATGTCTCACCTGCTTCAGGTTACCTTCCCGGACCCTGCTTTAATTGATGAGCAAGTGATTGTTATCGCAAGAGATTTAACACCATCTGACACCGCTCAGTTAAACCGTGAATTTGTAAAAGGGTTTGCAACCGATATCGGCGGCAGAACTTCTCACTCTGCTATCATGGCCCGCTCCTTAGAAATTCCTGCTGTGGTAGGTACAAAAGAAATTACCGGCGCTGTGAAAAAGGACGACCAGATTATTGTCGATGGCATTGAAGGTACAGTTATCATCAATCCGACAGAAGAAGAGATTAAAGTATATGAAGCGAAACAAGCTGCATTTGCTAAGCAGCAGGAAGAATGGGCAAAATTAAAGGATGAGCCTACTTTCTCTGCAGACGGTGAACAAGTTGAGCTTGCTGCAAACATCGGTACACCGAATGATGTAGAAGGTGTTCTTAATAATGGCGGCGAGGGCGTCGGACTTTATCGTACCGAATTCCTTTATATGGGTAACTCTGAATTGCCTTCCGAAGATGTTCAATTTGAAGCTTATAAAGCTGTATTAGAAAAAATGGGAGACAAGCCTGTCGTTGTAAGAACACTTGATGTCGGCGGCGATAAGGAAATCAGCTACTTAGATATGCCGCATGAAATGAACCCGTTCTTAGGATTCCGTGCAATTCGTTTCTGTCTGGAAAATGAACATGTCTTCCGCCCGCAATTACGTGCATTACTGCGTGCGAGTGCTTACGGCAACCTGAAAATCATGTTCCCGATGATTGCTACATTGGAAGAATTCCGTCAGGCAAAAGCGTTATTGCTAGAAGAAACAGACAATCTTAAAAAAGATGGCGTTAAAGTTTCCGACAACATTGAAGTAGGAATCATGGTAGAAATTCCATCTACTGCAGTGATTGCAAAACAATTTGCGAAGGAAGTCGATTTCTTCAGTATCGGAACAAATGACTTAATCCAATATACGATGGCTGCTGACCGTATGAATGAACAGGTTTCTTATCTGTATCAGCCATATCACCCAGCTATCCTGAATCTGGTAAACAATGTCATCGAAGCTGCTCACGCAGAAGGCAAATGGGCAGGCATGTGCGGTGAAATGGCAGGAGATTCTACTGCTATTCCATTGCTTCTTGCTCTTGGACTGGATGAATTCAGCATGAGCGCAACTTCTATCTTACCGGCAAGAACTCAGATTCTTAGCTTGAACAAAAAAGAGCTTGCAGCACTTAAAGATGAATTCCTTTCCTTAAGCACTGCAGAAGAAGTGGTTGCATTAGCGGAGAAGACGATTAATAAATAAGTATACTGAAAAACCCTGATTATTGTTTGCACAACAATAATCAGGGTTTTTTATTAATACATCCGCGCCATTCCCGCAGAATTCGGGGCCGTATGACGAAAGCCGAACTGTTCATATAATTTATCAGCGGGAATATCTGCAATCAAGCTGACATAAGAGCCTTTGTAGGTATGGTTATCTAAATAAGCCATAATCTCCTGCATAATGACCTTTCCAAGCCCTTGTCCCTGATAGCTTGGTTTGACCACGATATCTACTACGTGAAAAACAATTCCCCCATCTCCCACTACTCTGCCCATCCCAATCAACGTATCACCGTCATAGATGGATACAGCAAATAACGTATTAGGAAGCCCAATTTCAATCGCTGCTTTTTCTTTATTGCTTAATCCAGCCTCGACACGAAGCTCATTAAATGCTTCGACTGCTGGTGTTTGATGACTGATCTGATAACGTTCATTCATTGATTCCCATCCTTTTCATCCTATTTATTTCTTCTATTTTACCATCTAAGTCTATTTCCTATCATATTTTCTTATCTCCTTTGATTAAAAAACACGATTATCCACAGATAACAAAGAAGACTATAATGAATGATAACAACACCATTCAAGGAGGGAATGCTTTGGATTTTCACAGTAAAGATAATATGTACAGCTATACTGGCCGGGACGCGGATGCAGCGTGGAAAGAAAAAATCAGAGAACTCATTGATATTTCATCCATTCACCATGCTGCGGACATAGGCTGCGGAGGCGGAATTTATTCAAGAGCTTTAGCTGCTATCGGGATACCATCTATCCTAGCCATCGATTCTTCCAAGCCAATATTAGAAGGTGCGAAGAAAGACTGCAGCAGGTACCCGAATATTTCTTTTCAGCTTGGGCTGGCAGACAAAACCGGCCTGGAATCGGAAAGTGTTGATTTGATACTAAGCAGAGCATTGGTCCATCATCTTAAAAATCTTGATTCCGTATTTGCAGAAGCATACAGGGTATTAAACAGCAATGGCTATTATCTTATTCAAGACCGGACATTGGACGATTGTTTACTGGAAGGGAGTAAAGAGCACATCCGCGGATACTTTTTTGAAGCTTTTCCGAAATTAAGAGAATTTGAAAAGAAACGGAGATACTCCAGTGATGATATAAAAATAAGTCTTCAACAGGCTGGTTTTAAAGAGATAACAGCGCATCGCCTCTGGGAGATTAGAAAAACATATCCAAACAAACGAGCACTTCTCGCTGATATTCAATCCAGAACGGGACGAAGTATTTTACATGAATTATCAGATGAGGAGCTGCAGTATTTAAGCGATTATATCGATTATTCGATTGGGGATGATATGGAAGAAGTTGTTGAAAAAGACAGATGGACATTGATTAAAGCAGTGAAATAACTATACTGAATCGTTGAATCTCTATTACTCGAATGCCCGACATAATATCCCCTTTATTCTCTTTCAAAAAACCATTAAATACGTATTGTATATTTATACAATACGTATTATAATTAACCGAAGCTATTTTTCATCTAACCTTAAAAATAACTATAAACAGCTTAGATAAATTATATTTTATGTCTTTTATAATAATGTATATTTATCATACATCTTATGCAATAATTGTTTTATCACGGAGAACCGCCCGTAAAACTCCCGCCTCAAAATAAAGAGCGAAAATAAATTTATTTAGGCGGGAGATAACGGGCGCTAACTCCCTGAATCACTTAACTAATCATTCAGCGGGAGAAGGGCGAAAACTCCCACTGAATGAAGTTTCGTTTTATCGCAATGTAATGAAATGGAGGATTTAAAATGGAAAGAAACCAAAAAGATTGGGAGCATTTAGTTGATTCGATTGGAAACTTCCTTGCTCCGAGTATGGCAAAAGACCATCCTAACTTGCCTGTTGTAAAGGCAGAGGGCTGTTATTACTATGGGACAGACGGCAAAAAATACTTAGATTTCACTTCAGGGATCGCTGTTGAAAATGTTGGACACCGTCACCCCAAAGTCGTGCAGGCTATCAAAGACAGCGCGGATCATTTGATTCATGGACCATCCGGCGTGATTATCTATGAATCTATTTTAAAATTGGCAGAAGAGCTTCAGGAAATACTTCCGCCCAAGCTGGATAATTTCTTTTTTGGAAATAGCGGAACAGAAGCAATTGAGGGAGCCCTAAAACTCGCAAAGCATGTATCTAATCGTCCTTATGTAATTTCTTTCACAGGCGGATTCCACGGACGGACCATCGGCTCACTCAGTGTTTCTACCTCTAAAAGTAAATATAGAAAACACCTTCAGCCTTCCTGGTTAACTTACCAGCTTCCATACGCACATTCGGAAGACTGTCCGGCCGGGGAAGATCCGGAGGTATTTTTTGCAGAAAAGCTTGAAAAAGAAGCAGCGAATTTATTCCGTCATCAGGTTGACCCGGAAGAAGTTGCCTGTATGATTGTAGAGCCTGTGTTAGGTGAAGGCGGCTATGTTATCCCGCCTAAATCATGGCTGAAGAAAATGCGGGAGATTTGTGACCGGCATGGGATTTTATTAATTTTTGATGAAGTACAGACCGGGTTTGGCAGGACAGGAAACTGGTTTGCAGCCCAAACCTTTGACGTGACACCAGATATCATGGCTGTTGCAAAAGGAATTGCAGCAGGGATGCCGCTTGGCGTAACAATTGCTTCCAAGGAATTAATGGACCAATGGCCAATGGGGTCCCACGCAACGACTTTCGGCGGAAATCCTATCGCCTGCGCAGCAGCACGGGCATCCATTGAAGTCATCAAGGAAGAAAAACTTCTTGAAAATGCACGTACTGTCGGGGATTACGCCCTTAACCAGCTGATACAGTTAAAAGATAAATTTTCGATTATTCATGATGTTCGCGGTGTTGGATTAATGATTGGAATTGCGCTAAAAGATGCAGAAACCGGTGAACCTGACGGAGAAGCCGTGATGAATGTATTAAACAGCTGTCTAGAGAAAGGTGTTCTCTTCTATTTATGCGGAAATGCCGGGGAAATTATCCGGATGATTCCTCCATTAACGGTAACAAAAGCACAAGTAGATGAAGGAATAAAAGTACTTGAAGAGGCATTGACTGCTGTTCAAAACGAAAAATAAGCTCACGTTTTTATAAGGAGGTAGACCATTGAACCATAATAGTGAACAAACAGAAGAACATACCGTGTCCGAAAAACATTCCAAAAAAGATTTCCTGAAATTTTTGCTGCCCTCCTTATTTGGTATTTTTATATTTCTTTTTCCCATCGTCGATGGAGATACGTTTAATATACCGCTGGGCATTATAACTGAATTTCTTATTGAACAGCTGGAGAACCTCCTGCCTGGTATCATTACATTTACAATGGTTATTTCTACTGTTCTTACGCTCATTGCAATGCTGCTAAAGCCAGCATTTATCGTAAATTCAGAGTTTCTTTCATCCTTATTTAATGTATCTTTTTTCTGGATGGTTGTCCGAGTGCTCGGAACTATTTTCGCTGTGATGACATTCTTCGGAGCCGGGATTACATTTATCCATTCCGAAATTACCGGGCAAGTGATGTTCGGATTATTGACAACCTTGATTGTCTGGTTTTTTGTAGCCTCCTATCTCTTGCCTTATCTCATTAATTTTGGGGCGATGGAATTTGTGGGGACATTACTTCGGAAAGTCATTAAACCATTATTTACACTGCCGGGCCGTTCTGCCATTGATTTATTGGCGTCATGGGTCGGAAATGTCAATGTTGGAGTTGTTCTTACAAGAGAGCAATATCAGGATGGATTTTATACAGGACGTGAAGCAGCAGCAATTACAACCTGCTTCTCAACCGTCTCTCTGCCATTCTGTCTCGTCATCGCGAATATGCTGAATGTTGGACATATGTTTCCTGTCTTTTATTTAACGATTGTCATTGCAGGAGTCGTAAGTGCCATCATTATTCCGAGAATTCCGCCTGTTTCCAGAATTCCGGATACGTATTATAAAGAAAGTCATTTCCAAGAAGAAATTCCAGCAAACACTTCCCCGCTTAAATGGGGAGTTGATCAGGCTGTCAGAAGAGCAAAAAAAGCAGGCACGTTAACAGATCAATTAAAGCAGGGCTCTGAAATATTTCTGGGAATTATTTTCGTTTTATTGCCGCAAGTCATGGCGATTGGAACCATAGCTCTTATTATTGCTGAATTCACACCTGTTTTCCATTGGATTTCCCAGCCGATGATTCCGCTTTTATATCTATTGCAGATTCCTGAAGCGGCAGCTGCTGCACCAGCATCCATTATTGGCTTTATTGATATGTTTTTACCAGCTGTGCTGGCCTCTGGAATTGAAGCCGAGATAACACGATTTGTGATTGGTGCTTTATCGTTAGTTCAAATCATTTATTTAACAGAGATGGGCACCCTGTTGCTGATTTCAAAAATACCGGTTAAATTATGGCACTTACTCGTTATTTTTATTGAACGTACCCTTATTTCATTACCGATTATTGCTTTAATCGCACATATGATTTATTAATTTTTAGTGAACAACTGGCAGGTGGATAGATTTTGTTATATGTTGAAAAACTTTACGAACAATTAGGCAGGGAAAAAGTAACGCAGCAGGAATCCGAATTAAAAAAGCACAGCAAGGATGAATCGATTCATGAAGCAGTGACCCCGGATGTGGTATGTTTTCCGGAATCAAAGAAAGATATACAAATGATCCTTCGTATCGCTTCCAAATATCAGATAGCTGTGACCGCCTATGGGGCAGGCTCCGGTTTGGAAGGACAGGCTATTCCTGTACAAAAAGGAATCAGTCTCGATTTTCGAAACATGAATCAGATTTTGGACTTTTCTCCAGAGGATATGCGTATTACCGTACAGCCGGGATTGATGAAAAGTGAATTGAATCAGTTTGTCCGTCAGCAAGGATTATTTTTTGCAGGAGGTCCTGATTACGATGCAACCATCGGCGGCATGGCAGCTACAAATGCGAGCGGAACCAGAGCTGTACGATACGGGGTAATGAGAGATCAATTACTGGATTTAGAGGTGGTACTGGCTGATGGAATGACCTTTCATACCGGAACAAAAGCAAAAAAATCCTCTTCCGGGTATCATTTAACCAGCCTTTTTGCCGGCTCAGAAGGCACATTGGGGATTATTACAGAAATCACCTTAAAACTCTATGGCATCCCGGAATATTCAACCGTAGCAAGATGTACCTTTGAAACACCGGAGCTATGTACGATTGCAGCGCAAACCATACAATTAAAAGGCATCCCGGTTATGCGGATGGAATTGATAGATTCTGTCAGCATCGGTATCATCAATGAGCAATGCGGACTTGATTTCCCTGTAAACCATTCTTTATTTTTAGAGTTTGCCGGGCCAAAAAATACGGTTGCGGAAGAGGTAAAGCTCGCTTCCGAAATCATGCATGAGCTTGGCTGCGAGGACTGGGCAGCAGCAAGTGATCCGATCGAGAAAGAGAAGCTTTGGGAAGCGCGGGTAAAATTAGCTGTTTCCTTTCAACATTTAAAAGAATTAAAGGAAATTGGCGGAGATGTATGTGTTCCTATTTCTCAGCTCCCAAAGCTTGTTTCTTTCACCCGTCACAGCATGGATACAAGCGGATTAAAAGGAGCAATCTGGGGGCATATTGGAGATGGTAATTTCCATACCAGCATTATGTTTAATCCAAATGCAGATGGAGAACAAGCATTGGCAGAGCAAACCAATGATGCCATTGTCAAGCTGGCCATTGAATCAGGCGGAACCTGTACTGGTGAACATGGAGTTGGTCTTGGCAAGAAGAAATTTCAGGAAGCGGAGCACGGCACCGCTTTAGAAATGATGCGGCGCACGAAGCAGCTTTATGACTCTAAAGGGATTTTAAATCCAGGGAAGATTTTTTCTTAAACATAAACCTTTTCCCCGTAAATGACTAAAATAAGGCAGTTATTCTTTTGAACCCTTTTAGAGAATAGCTGCTTTTATTCGTGATAACCGTGCTGATTCCTATAAGTTTTTAGTGTTCAAATAACGATATTACGTTTCTGTATAATGCATTTTTATCATCTAAAACCTCATAAGGAACGCCTTCATTGTCAATCACATAGCCTTTTCCTACTGTATAGGATAAACTGTCCCCATTTCTTAATTCTACCTCTATCAGATACTCGTTTTCTTTGTCATCTTTCACCCTATCTACACTATTTATCTGATAAATCCTGTAATCGCTATTAATATATTTGCTTATTTGCTCAGACCCTTCCATCACAAATCTTCTCTCATCCTCTGGAGGGATATAATCCGATAGATTATTAAAATCTTCTGGTATTTTACCAGTCATTTCAATCTCTATTTTTTCAATGTCATTTACGGTAGTTCCCGCGTTATCCTCAACCACCTTATCGAAGGTAGTCGGTAAAGAAAAAGATAAATTAAATATCCACATAATGACTGTTACAACGATTGCCAGTAATAAGATAATGTCAAATAACTTATTTAACCTGGACTTTGGTTCGCGCAAGTTATACCTCCTTTGTTTTCAAATTTTAAATAAATTCATTTATACGAAACGCTAACTTCATACCCTTGTTACTCTATGTATACCCGAATTTTCAACACAATAAAAACCCCCTGCCTACAATGAATTTATCATCGTAAACAGAGGGTTCTGCATGTAAACTGATTTATTATTTATCAGCCAAGTTATAGAAAGAAGTCAATCCGCCATACTCGCCCATGCCAGCTAGTTCATCTTCAATGCGAAGTAACTGGTTGTATTTTGCTACGCGGTCTGTACGGGATGGAGCTCCGGTTTTGATTTGACCGGCATTTGTTGCAACTGCGATATCAGCGATGGTTGTATCTTCTGTTTCACCAGAGCGGTGAGAGATAACAGCTGTGTAGCCAGCGCGTTTCGCCATTTCGATTGCTTCAAATGTTTCCGTAAGTGTACCGATTTGGTTCACTTTAACAAGGATTGAGTTGCCGATGCCTTGCTCGATACCTCTGGAAAGTTTAGCAGTGTTTGTAACAAATAGGTCGTCACCTACAAGCTGTACTTTATCACCAAGACGGTCTGTTAATACTTTGAAGCCGTCCCAGTCGTTTTCATCTAAACCATCTTCAATTGAGATGATTGGGTATTTTGAAATCATTTCTTCATACCAGTCAACCATTTCTTCCGAAGTACGTACCACGCCTTCTCCTTTAAGGTTGTATTTACCATCGTTGTAGATTTCAGAAGCAGCTACGTCCATTGCAAGTTTCACTTCTTCGCCTGGTTTGTAGCCGGCAGCTTCAATTGCTTCTACAATGGTTTGAAGTGCTTCTTCGTTGGAACCAAGGTTTGGAGCAAATCCGCCTTCGTCCCCAACAGCTGTATTGTAGCCTTTAGATCCTAATACTTTTTTCAATGCGTGGAAGATTTCAGCACCAGTGCGCAATGCTTCTTTGAAAGAATCAGCGCCTACAGGCATAATCATGAATTCTTGGATATCCACGTTGTTATCCGCATGCTCTCCACCGTTTAAGATGTTCATCATTGGTGTTGGAAGCGTTTTGGCATTGAATCCGCCAAGATAGTTGTATAAAGGCACTTCCAGGTGATTCGCTGCTGCACGAGCTGCTGCCATCGATACGCCCAGGATAGCATTTGCACCTAATTTCCCTTTATTTTCTGTACCATCTAAATCGATCATTAATGCATCAATGATGTTTTGACGTGTTGCATCTAAACCGATTAATTCAGGAGCGATGATTTCATTAACGTTTTCAACCGCTTTTTCAACGCCTTTTCCTAAATAACGATCTTTATCGCCATCGCGAAGTTCTACCGCTTCATATTCCCCTGTAGAAGCACCGCTTGGTACGATTGCAGAGCCAAAAGCTCCAGATTCTGTGAAAATTTCTACCTCAATAGTCGGGTTACCTCTTGAGTCTAATACTTCTCTTGCGTATACGTCAGTAATATATGGCATTATTTTCTCTCCTTTAATAACATTTATTTTTATTTTTTAATTAAGGATGAACCAGTCATTTCTTCCGGTTTCTCTACATCAAGTAAATCTAATAAGGTTGGTGCTAAATCGGCAAGAATACCGCCATCCCGCAATGTTACGTCATCTTTTGTCACGATAACAGGAACCGGGTTGGTTGTGTGGGCAGTCATCGGTTGATCTTCCAAGGTGATAACCTCATCAGAGTTCCCGTGGTCAGCGGTAATAATCGCATGTCCGCCTAACTCTGTAATTTTATCAACGATTTTACCCAGACATTCGTCTACTGCTTCAATCGCATCGATGGTTGGCTGCAGCATTCCGGAATGTCCAACCATATCCGGGTTTGCAAAGTTTAAAAGAATGGCGTTTTGGGTTCCAGCATCCAGTTCTTTTAATAAAGCATCTGTTACTTCATAAGCGCTCATTTCTGGCTGCAAATCATAGGTTGCTACTTTGGGCGAATCAATCAGAATCCGTTTTTCGCCTTCAAATTCTTTTTCACGTCCGCCGCTCATAAAGAAGGTAACATGCGGATATTTTTCTGTTTCGGCAATACGTAATTGGTTAAGCTTATTCTGTTCCAGAACCTCCCCAACGGTATTGTCGAGATTAACTGGTTTATATGCAACATGGCCATCTACCGTTTCACTGAAGTTGGTCATCATGACGAATTCAAGATTTTTCGGAGCGCTCTCGCCGCGGTCGAAATCTCGGAAATCCTCATTCGCAAACGTTCTGGAAACTTGAATTGCACGGTCAGGACGGAAATTGTAAAAGACAATCGCGTCTTCGTCCTGAATTGTTGCCACAGGCTTGTCATTTTCATCTGTAATCACAGACGGAATAACAAATTCATCATAGATTTCGTTCTTGTAGCTGTCTTCAACCACTTCTGCAGCACTATGATAAGAAGGTCCTTCGCCATAAACCATAGCATCATATGCTTTTTTCACACGATCCCAGCGCTTATCACGGTCCATGGAATAATAACGACCGGATACCGTTGCAATTTTACCTACGCCAAGCTCTTTCATTTTATCCTCTGTCTGCTGCAGATATTCACCGGCAGTTTGCGGACCAACATCACGTCCGTCTAAAAATGCATGTACATATACTTCTTCTAAATCATACTGTTTTGCCATTTTTAATAACGCAAACAGGTGGTTGATGTGGCTGTGTACACCGCCATCAGATAACAGACCGAAAAGATGCAATGCTTTGCCCTTTTCTTTCGCATGTTTTACAGCATTCACAAGCTCTTCCACCTCGAAAAAGTCGCCTTCTTCAATCGACAGATTCACACGTGTCAAGCTTTGATAAACAATGCGGCCTGCTCCAATATTTAAGTGACCCACTTCAGAATTACCCATTTGCCCCTCTGGCAGGCCAACAGCATTTCCAGACGCTGTCAACTGGTTATGGGCATAAGCATTCCAATAGCGATCAAAATTCGGTGTGTTTGCTTGCTTGACTGCATTTCCTTTTTCTTCATCGCGGATCGCAAAGCCATCCAGAATAATTAATGCAGCTAATTTATCTTGACTCATTTTGTACCTGCCTCCACTAATTGAACAAATGATTCAGGCTCTAAGCTTGCGCCGCCGACTAGTGCGCCGTCAATATCTGATTGAGAAAGCAACTCATCAATGTTCGCCGGCTTAACGCTTCCGCCGTATTGAATAACAACTTGATCAGCAATGTCTCCGGAAGTAACTTCTGCAATTACCTTACGTGTTTTTGCACAAACTTCATTGGCATCTTCACTGGAAGCTGTTTTCCCTGTTCCGATTGCCCAAATTGGTTCATAAGCAATAATCGTCTGTGTTACCTGTTCATCCGATAATCCTGCTAATGCTTTTTTCACCTGGCCGCCGACAACATTCATTGTTTCGTTTGCTTCGCGCTGTTCTAACGTTTCACCTACACAAACAATTGGAGTTAAGCCATGTGCAAAGGCAGCTTTTGTTTTTTGGTTAACAGATTCGTCTGTTTCTGCATAATACTCACGACGCTCGGAGTGTCCAATAACGACATGCGTTACACCGATATCTGTTAACATAACTGGGCTCACTTCCCCAGTAAAAGCACCTGATTCTTCAAAGTGCATGTTTTGAGCAGCAACTTTTACATTGGACCCTTTTGCTTTTTCAACAAGAGCAGGTAAATGTACGAAAGGTGCACAAACAATTGCTTCTGTATTCCCGCCTGGAGCTTTTGGAATCACAGCATCCATAAAATCAGTTGCTTCTGCTAATGTTTTATTCATTTTCCAGTTTCCCGCAATAACTACTTTCCGCATGCGCTCACCTCATCCATTCTAAATTTATTATTTATCGTTAAGTGCGTCTACTCCCGGCAGAACTTTTCCTTCCATAAATTCCAAGGAAGCTCCTCCGCCTGTAGATACATGATTCATTTCACTTGCCAGACCGAATTTTTCTACTGCTGCTGCAGAGTCTCCTCCGCCGATAACAGAGAATCCTTCTGTTTCTGCTACTGCATCAGCAACAGCTTTTGTACCGCCGGCAAATGCATTTAATTCAAATACACCCATTGGTCCATTCCAAATAACCAGTTTAGATTCTTTGATAATCGAAGCATATTCTTCGCGTGTTTGAATGCCGATATCCAACGCTTCCCAATCAGCAGGGATTTGATCAATACCTACATTTTTTGTATTTGCATCTTCTGAGAAATCATCAGCTACGACAACATCTGTCGGCAATACAAAGTTAACGCCTTTGTCTTTCGCTTTTTGCATGAATTCTTTTGCTAAATCCATTTTATCTTCTTCTAATAATGACTTCCCAATTTCATGGCCTAACGCTTTTACAAACGTATAAGCTAATCCGCCGCCAATAATCAAATTATCCACTTTATCAAGCAAGTTATCAATCACATTGATTTTATCTTTTACTTTTGCTCCGCCGATAATGGCTGTAAATGGCCGTGCCGGATCTTCCAATGCTTGTCCAAGAACTTCAATTTCTTTTTCCATTAATAGTCCTGCCGCGGCTGGAAGCTTTGTAGCAATACCTGTTGTGGAAGCATGTGCACGATGTGCCGCTCCGAATGCATCATTGACATATACGTCTGCCATTTTAGCGAAGGCATCAACAAGCTCTGGATCGTTCTTCTCTTCACCAGCTTCAAAACGAACATTTTCAATTAATAACACATCGCCATTGTTCAATTGGTCGATGGCTTTATTCACTTCTTCTCCGTAGACTTCATCCGTTTTAAGAACCTCTTTGTTTAAGAGTTCACTTAAACGTTTTGCTACCGGGTCTAAACGAAGTTCATCCACAGCAGTTCCTTTTGGACGCCCTAAATGGCTCGCTAAAATAAGTTTTGCTCCTTTATCCGTCAGCTCACGGATCGTTGGCAATGCAGCACGAATACGCGTATCGTCCGTAATTTCACCGTCTTTTAAAGGCACGTTAAAATCGACACGGCAAAATACGCGTTTCCCTTCTACTTGTAAATCAGCAATGGTTTTCTTGTTCAACGGAATCCCTCCTAGTTTGGTATATGCAACTCTTGTTATTATACCATTTTATCTTGCATTCCTGCTAATTCTACAAAAATGAATGTTCTAAAATGAAAATAGAGGAGGAATTGCTCCCTCCTCTATTTCATACCGTTCGGAGAGGCTTGCCTTACAACGAACGTCAATTATTATTTTACAGTCCTTTTTCAGCCATGAATACAGCTAAGTCTACACAACGGCTGGAGTAACCCATTTCGTTATCATACCAAGAAACAACTTTAACCAGGTTGCCTTCCATTACGATTGTAGATAGAGAATCGAAAATAGAAGAGTGGTTGTTTCCTACGATATCAGAAGAAACGATTGGATCTTCTGTATACTCAAGAATTCCTTTAAGCGGTCCTTGAGCAGCTTCTTTCATTGCATTGTTTACATCTTCAACAGTTACTTCTTTATCAAGCTCTGCAACTAAGTCAGTTAATGAACCATCTGGAGTTGGAACGCGTACTGCGTTACCATTTAATTTACCATTAAGTTCCGGTAATACTAAACCTACTGCTTTTGCAGCTCCAGTTGAAGTAGGGATGATGTTTTGAGCAGCTGCACGCGCACGACGATAGTCTTTATGCGGTAAATCAAGGATTTGCTGGTCATTTGTATAAGAGTGGATAGTAGTCATTAATCCACGTTTGATGCCAAAGTTATCATTTAATACTTTAGCGAATGGCGCTAAGCAGTTTGTTGTACAAGATGCGTTAGATACAACATGGTGCTGAGCTGGATCATATTTATCATCGTTAACA
Source organism: Oceanobacillus sp. M60 (assembly GCF_053839645.1). Classification (NCBI taxonomy): domain Bacteria; kingdom Bacillati; phylum Bacillota; class Bacilli; order Caryophanales; family Bacillaceae; genus Oceanobacillus; species Oceanobacillus sp. M60. The sequence continues at coordinate 200,050 of NZ_JBSSNH010000005.1, forward strand.
CCCATAACGATTGTTAAGTCTTCACCTTTAGCTGGTGCAGAGATGATAACTTTTTTCGCTCCTGCTTTAATATGCTTTTCAGCAGCTTCTTTTTCTGTGAAGATACCAGTAGATTCGATAACGATTTCTACGCCAAGGTCTCCCCATCCAAGGTTTTCTGGATCACGTTCAGAAAGTACGTTGATTTCTTTTCCGTCAACAACAAGATTAGAACCATTTACACTGATTTCTTCTTCTAGTTTGCCGTGAACAGAATCATATTTCAATAAGTGTGCAAGCATGTTAGCATCTGTTAAGTCATTGATTGCCACGATTTCCACTTGGTCATTTTTTAAAGATTGACGAAATACGTTACGTCCAATTCTTCCAAAGCCGTTAATACCAACTTTTACAGTCATATTAAATTCCTCCTAAGAATTTCTTGTTTTTTTATTTATATAAAGAGGTTATCCTCTTAATATCTTTTCTGCAGCACCTTGATCGGTTATCAGCAAATTGCTCTTCCCTTGTTTAAAGTAAGAATGAATGGCATGTCCCTTTGATGAGCCTCCGGCAACCGTAATGATATGCTTGGATTCATCCATATCCTCCAGCTGCAGTCCCACTGTTTTTACTTTGTAAACGACGCGTCCATCTGCGTCAAAGTAATAACCAAACGCTTCTGAAACAGCATTTTCTGACTCCAATACATCAATTACTTTTTCGGAAGACCTTCTTCGTTCTGCCATGCGCAGCGCATCACCAACACCGTGTAAAACAATGTCAGCATTTTTTATGACAGCTAACGCATCAATCACATGTGGTTCCTGAATAATTAATTCATATGTGGAATCACTGATTGGATCTGGTACATAAAGCATTCTATACTGGCCATTTGACCTTCTTGCCATCTCTGAAACAATACGTGATGCTTGATTCTCCACCTTTTCGCCAATGCCGCCTCTTGCTGGAACAAATAATACATCCGTTCCCTCTGGCAATGGTTTCATTGCATCAGCTACTGCCGCTATGGTGCTTCCGCCTGTCACGGCAACGGTATTGTTTTTCTGCAGAGTAGATTGCAAATGCGTCACACATGCTTTTCCCATCTCTGCCTTGATTTGAGGGTTATGATCACTATCACCAGGCACTACAATCACATTATCAATAGACAAGGTGCGTTTTAACTGATCCTCCAGATTTTCTAACCGGGACATATCTCCAATCAAAGCAGCTAACTGATCTAGAACTACTTTTCCCTCATTGGTAATAAACATACCTTTGGAGGTCACTTCGACTAAACCTTGTTCATGCAGAAAATCAATCTCTCCGCGAACATGCCGCTCTGTTAAATTTGTACTTTCTGCTAATGCCCGTCTTCCAATCGGCTGATGTAAATGCACATGCTGTAATAACGTGTACCTTTCCTGCATCAAACTTACCAATTCAGGTACGATTTTTCTCTGTAGGGCCATGATGGATTCCATATTAACCATTCTCCTCCATACGGGATTGAAAACGTCCCATGTGGTTGTTTAGTGTCCCGATTCATTTGTATTATAACATACCTCTTATCAAAAGCAAAGAAAAACTCTTGAAAATAACGCTGTTTCGCACCCCTTTTGTCTAAAAACAAGGAACCTGTCCTGCCGCCAGTTAAATGCGAAAAAGCATAGGAGTGTTTTCGTTATACTTTTGTGATGAAGAGCAATTATGTCCCGGGGTGTGGTTACCTCCTTACCAAAACATCTGCTAAATCTTATAGCATAAAAAGGCATACAGTTTACTATTCCCATTGCATATGAACTTAAACACAGAATCGAATGTTTACAAAATTTTAATGTTTATATGCGTGAAACATTTCTTCCGGGTCAATAATGTCCCGAAATACATGATAAGCGTTTAACCATACACATTCTGTTCTTCCATCCAGACAGGGGTACTTCTATATAACTCAACATTCGCACCTAAGAATAAGCATATATATCTTGCTATTCCAGGATGAGCATGTTCTCCATTACCATGCTTGCTTTTTGGTTAAATATCCGTCCATTTGGGAATTAGTGATGATGCATAGCTCCGCTCCGGCCAACCACTCTCGCTTTCCGACGCAGCGGCGCTCTACACTTCACCTTCTATATCTTTATCAAGGGTGTTAGCGAAGGAACAATCAACTCCTGTTTCTATGGAAATAAAGTTACTTTTTAATGTGTGAAAGTTGAGTATATAATAAAAAGGCATTCTCTAAAGCACTTACATTTGCTTTAGAGAATGCCTTTTCCTTTATTCAGCTAACAGTCTGCTGATATTTTCTATGCTGATATCATTTCCATATAATTCATTATTCTTATAAACGATGACAGGAATCATTAATTGATACGTTTCCAGTAAATCATCTGATTGATAAATATCTATTTCCTCGACAGGAATAGGAGCTGTGTTCAGTAAATCTAATAACCCCTTCGCTTCTTCACATAGCGGACAATTCGTTTTTGTATAAAATTTAATCATTATTTCTGCTCGTTCTCCTTTTGCGCTTGGAGGAAGAGGGAATACCCAGCTCTTCCCGGTATTTCATCACCGTTCTTCTTGCTACATGCACCTGATACAGCTCTTCCAGTTTCCTGCGGATTTTTTCATCAGAAAGCGGGCGGGTCTGGTCTTCCTCCGCAATTATTTGCTGTACATATTGCTTCGCAACCACACGGGCGACTCCTCCCCCTTTCCGGGATTCACGCTGCAATAAATATTTGACTCGGAGGATACCAAAACTTGTCTGCAGATATTTATTGCTGATGGTCCGGCTGATCGTTGAAACATGCAGATCCAATACATCCGCTATCTCCTGAAGGGTTAACGGTTTTAATGCCGTTATCCCTTCTTCAAAAAAGGATAATTGTTTATTGACAATAATATGCAAAACCTGCTCCAAGGTCTTCCCACGGTATTGGATCGCCTGCTCCAGCATCTCTATCTCCTTCTTCTTCTCCTTCAAAAAGTCTGCTCCCTCTTTCGGCATATCAGCCTGCAGGATATCATCCCGAAGCTGAATAGTAGGGCTTGACCAATTGAAAAAGGACAGCTGCCACTCTCCCTTTTCCTTCAACACTGCCGCTTCCGGAATAATATATTCTGTCTCTTCTTCCTCCAATAATTTACCCGGATTCGGATGACAAAGTTTCATATTCGAAATTAATCTGCCAGCTTCCTCTTCTGTAATCCCGTAGGCTTCAGCTAAAGCCTGGGCATCCTCCTCGGCTATCAGGACCAAATCATTTTCAAAAAGCTCCTCTAAAAAGGGATAATCACAATCCATTTCTTTTAATTGCAGCTGGATACACTCCTGTAAGCTCCGGGCTCCAATTCCCGGCGGCTCAAGGGATTGTAAATAGGATAGAGCCTGTTCTATTTCTTCCATGGATAACTGACAGCCGGAAGCCCACTCTTCCATAGTAATATCCAGATAGCCATTTTCATTTAAGGAATCAATTCCAAAAAGAACCGCCTTTTTTAAATTTTCCTCCGAAATAGAAAGCATGTACACATTCTCTTTTAATTGCTCGTACATATTTTTTTTCGAAGCATTCATATTTTCAAATGCGTTTGTCTCTCCATGAAATTGACTGAGCACCTGCTGATCAATGGGACGGATATCCTCAATCAAAGGATTCTCTTCAGCAATTCTTTGTACATGATCATATAATTCAATACCAGAGAGCTGCAGGATTTCAATGGATTGATGAAGCGATTGATTCATTTTCCAAGCTAATGCTTGCTTTAACACCAGACTCTGCTGCATGCTTTAACCTCCATGCATTTCAGTAGGAAATCATTTTTTTCGTATTGCTGCCGTTCCCTGTATTACCCTATACAGATATTATACTTTCTTCACCTGGTTTTCCATAGTTCCAATTCCTTCTACTTCTAACTTCACCCGGTCTCCTTCCTGAAGCAGGCCGGATGGCTCCATTGCTAAACCGACACCATGCGGCGTTCCGGTTAAAATAATATCTCCCGGCTCCAGCGTCATGATTTCAGAAATAAAATTTATAAGGAAAGGGATATCAAAAATAAGATGCGCTGTATTAGAAGACTGGCGCACCTCCCCATTTACATAGGAGCGGATAGCTAATTCATGCGGATTATCCACTTCCTCCTTTGTCACAACCCATGGCCCTACCGGCGTGGTATGATCCAGTGATTTCCCCTGCAGCCATTGCGGCGTCCGTTTTTGCAAATCACGTGCGGAGGTATCATTGGCAAGGGTATAGCCGGCAATATAATCAAAAGCATCTTCTTTTTTCACTTTAGAAGCTGTTTTTCCAATGACAATGGTTAATTCTGCTTCATAATCTAATTTTTCAGTTATTGAAGGATAATAAATATCATCCTCCGGCCCAATAATAGCATTATCAAATTTCGCAAATAAAACAGGAAAATCAGGTATATCTGATTTCATTTCATGAACATGCTCTTGATAGTTTTTTCCAACGCAAATAACCTTTCTCGCTTCTCCGAGCGGCATTCCCAATTGCACATCCTGAAGGGAAAGGTTTTCATATCTGCCCGTTTCTGGAAGTATTTTCTGCAACGCTTCTATGTATTCGGATGCATGTGCATAAAATTCACTAGGATTCGCAGGAAGTGATTTTCCTCCAAATTGCTGCGACAGGCTTTCCACATCTGCAATGGATTCCGCATCTGTTAAAACACCAACACGATAATTTTCATCTTTGTTTTTCCGATAAGCTACTAGTTTCATGTCTATTCCTCCCTTTCCCTCATTATAGTAGAGTTAGAGTTGGAAAGGAATAAATATGTCATAATTTATTCAACCTCTCCTTTGGCTGGTCATGCTATACTAGGTGTCGGGAGACAATAATAGAGAGGGGTATACATAATAATGAAGAAAAAAATATTTTTTATCCTCATCGTTTTGATGGCTGCTTTAGCTGCTTGCTCAAATAATGAAGCGGATACAGCAGAGGAAGATGACACGGATTCCATGGAACTGCCTGTTCTGGAAGTAGATTTCGATGTGCCGGAGCATGTTGAAGTCGGAGAAACCATTGATTTAACAGCTCATGTCACCTTTGACGACGAGCCTGTAGAAGATGCTCGTGAAGTGTTATTTGAGGTATGGACACAGGGGCATGCGGATGACAGTGTGGAAATCGAAGGCGTTCATCAAGAAGACGGCACCTATACAGCCAGCTTTACCTTTGAAGAAGAAGCAGTTTATGAAATGTATGCTCATACTACCGCAAGGGAGCTGCATGTCATGCCATTGAAAACGGTTATTGCCGGTGATGCAGAGCCATCGGAAGAAGAAGCCCATGATGAGATGGATCATGAGCACCATGAACACGGTCATGATGCAGACGAACATAATCAGGAAGAGGAATAATTTAGCATCATTTTTCAAGCCATTCCTGGCCCGCACGCATTCCTTTTTGATTTAAAATTCGTTATAATATGAATATAGAAAAGAACGATTTGGCGGGGGGATATGCTTTGATTCAGGTTTATACAGACGGCGCTACAAACGTGAATACAGAAAAAAGCGGAGCCGGCATTTATATAAAGGCTGGGGAAAAGAAGCTGGAATATACTGTCCCCTTACCTTATATGTCCAATCATGAAGCCGAGTTTCACGCTATCATAGAAGCATTAAAAATTTGTAAGATGAACTTCCCTGAAGAAATCTTATCTTTTCGAACTGACTCTAAAGTAGCCGCAGACGTGATTGATAAAGGACGAACCAAAAACAAACAATTTCTTCCTTTGCTTGAAATCATCCAGGCTGAAGCAGCAGACTTTCCATTCTTATTTATTAAATGGATACCGGAAAAAGAAAATAGCAGAGCAGACCAATTGGCAAGAAAAGCAATCCATCAGCAATCATCGTAACGTGCTGGATGACGAGGGGGAATGTCATATGAGAGAAATACCATTAAAGGAACAAAGTATTGTACTAATTGGATTTATGGGTGTTGGAAAAACAACCATTGGTCAAGCTGTTGCCAAAAAACTGTATCGTGATTTTATTGATATCGATGAAGAAATTGAGCGCAGATTCGGAATGCCTCCGAAAGAGATTTTTGCGAAATATGGAGAAGCCGTCTTCCGTCAGCATGAAAAAGAAATTATTTCTGAAATATGCCATAAGAAATTAAAGGTTATCTCTTTAGGCGGCGGCGCTTTTCTTCAAAAAGAAGTACAGGATGTCTGTCTCGCAACCACTACAATATTCTTTCTCGACCTGTCTTGGGACAGCTGGAAGGATCGAATCAGCCTGCTGATTGACAGCCGCCCCGTTCTACAGGGGAAGAATATGGAGGAAATCAAACAGCTTTTTGATGATAGGCAGCCAATTTATGGACAGCATCACTCCCGTGTAGTGACAGATAATCAAGAAATTGAAGAAATTGCAGATTATATTGCCGATTCCTTAAAATTAGCATGGGAGCTTTACGCTTAAAAACAAGAAATTGCACGTAAAAAACAGGCTAAGGTCACCCTAGCCTGTTTTTTTCGATTTCATGATTTATTAATGTTTACGCTTTGCGCTCAAAGATATCATCTATGATGCCATATTCTTTAGACTGTTCTGCACTCATGAATTTATCACGCTCTGTATCACGTTCAATAACTTCTAAAGGCTGACCAGTATTTTCAGACATGATGCGGTTCATACGTTTTTTAATCTCGATAATTCGATTTGCATGAATCTCAATATCTGTTGCCTGTCCCTGCGTACCGCCTAAAGGCTGGTGAATCATAATCTCACTGTTTGGCAATGCAAAACGTTTGCCTTTCTCTCCGGCATTAAGCAGGAAAGCACCCATAGAAGCTGCCATACCGATGCAGATGGTAGATACATCTGACTTAATAAAGTTCATGGTATCAAAAATAGCCATACCAGCTGTGATAGAACCACCAGGAGAATTAATATATAAAGAGATATCTTTTCCTGGATCTTCTGCTTCTAAGAATAAAAGCTGTGCTACAATAGAGTTGGCTACATTGTCATCAATGCCGCTGCCAAGTAAAATAATCCGGTCTTTTAATAAGCGAGAGTAAATATCATATGCGCGTTCACCACGATTTGTTTGTTCAATAACTGTAGGTACTAAATTCATTTAAAAATCCTCCTTAAGTTGCCAACGTTAATGGCTGATGATTTTTTCTATACTTTATATGATAGCTCATTGGTCAATGAAGGTCAAACAAAAAGTTTCACCAAATTTCTACTTTAACCATCCTTCCCGATTTTATGTTTGTTAAACATGAACCATTTAAACTTATTGAAAGACGCATAAAATAATTTTTCATCTAAATTATATAAAAAGGACTTGTCTCAAAGGAACTTCCTATGTATAATTAAGATTGTGTTTTTAATTCAATGAGATGCGCCCATAGCTCAGCTGGATAGAGCACTGGTTTCCGGTACCAGGTTTGCCGGGGGTTCGAATCCCTCTGGGCGCGCTAGATAAAGTTAATAAAAAGACAAGGGATAAAGATGTTTGCTTCCCTTGTCTTTTTTTCTGTCTTCCAGAAGTTTGGTGCTATCTTTCCTCAAACACCGCCAGGCTTTTCCACTCGGTTGCGAATGAATACTCTATTTTCCTATATGTGATACCGTGATACCCCTTGCCTAATTAAAAAGAGGGACTGCCAGTTGTCGTACCTGACTCTGGCCGGTTAGAATCATTACTTGATTTATAGTTGGACTCAATAGCAGATTTAGCTTTAGCAGGCGCTGATGTCAGTCCCGTTGCCCAGCTTTCTATCGCTCTATCTGTTGATTGTTGAAATGTTTCGCTCCAGTTTACTGAACAAGTTTTTTCATCGCAATGAACACCATTTCCATAATCTGTCGAGGCTGCTTGAACTCCTGAGGTTGAAATAGCGGATAATCCTAACGTTAAGGCTGCTAACCCTAATTTCATTCTCTTTTTCATCACAGGCACTCCCTTTATATAATGATTTGTCTCTCAACCTAACATAACTTTTGCGAAGATTCAACAAGTTACCATGAAGAATGGAAAGCAAAATAGTCCGCCGCAGCGGCGCTTTACACTTCACCTTCTATTATTTAGATAGGGATTTATCCAAGATACGGTCAACTCCTGTTTCTATGGAAATGAAGTCACTTTTTAATAACAGAAAATTAAGTTTATTTATATTTGAAGCAGTCAAATTGTAATACTTATAGGTGCACCAGAAATTATATAATGCTATATAAATAAAAGCCCCCTTAAAATTGAGCAATGTAACTCGCCTTTAAGAAGGACTTTTTTAGCTGAGGTTTTACTATTTAGTGCTTTGTTTATCTGTTAAATAAAGCAAAGTTCGTTATACGGATAGCTTTAAACTTTTTCACGTACAAGGCTTGTTAAATATTCCAGCGCCTCTTCTTCATCTTCTCCTTCGATAATAAGCTTGATTTCTTCTCCTTTTGTCAGAGCCAGGCTCATTAATCCCATAATGCTTTTGGCATTAACCTTTTTATGATCATTCTCTAAAAATATGTGTGAATCAAATCGATTGGCCTCTTGTACAAAATAGGCAGCTGGCCTCGCTTGTAGTCCTGAATCTAATTCGATTTTCACTGTTTTCTCAACCAATAAATTCACTCTCCTGTCTTAAGTAAACGCCTCCATTTTTTTAGGAAGCAGAAAAAATTCTGCGTCTTTCTTTCGGCGATGTTCCATGATATTTACTGCATTATATCATATTCTTCGGATACTAGCATTAATTACCAAGCTGCAGTTCACCACGTTTGATTTTCTCTGCAAATTCATCAATTTTTTTCAAACGATGATTCACGCCTGATTTAGAAATCGTCCCGCTGGTAACAAGTTCCCCTAATTCTTTTAAGGAAACTTCTTCATATTGAATACGGAGCTTAGCTATTTCCTGTAATTTTTCCGGCAGCTGATCCAATCCAACTGTCCGTTCAATCAATTTAATGTTTTCAATTTGACGGAATGCTGCGCCGATGGTTTTATTTAAGTTCGCGGTTTCACAATTCACCAGTCTATTGACAGAATTACGCATATCACGGACAATGCGTACATCTTCAAATTTTAATAATGCTTGATGTGCTCCAATGACACTTAAAAACGTAGTAATTTTTTCGGCTTCTTTGATGTAGACGATATAACCATTTTTGCGCTCTAAGGTTCTTGCATGTAAATCATATGCATTAAACAATGTTTTTAATGCTTCTGCATGCTCCTCATAATAATTAAAAATCTCCAAATGATAGGAGGAGGTTTCCGGGTTATTCATTGACCCGCCAGCTAAAAACGCTCCGCGTAAATATGCTTTTCGGCAGCATTCTTTTCTTAAGTATTTCTCTGAAATGGTCCGGACAATCTGGTATTGATTTTCCATTAGATTCAAATCCTCTAATAAAGATTGAACACCATTTTTCATACGGACGATATATACATTATTTTTCTTCAGCTTCATTTTTTTACGGACAAGCAGCTCCACCGGCAACGTATAATTTTGTTTGATTAATGTGTAAATACGCCTTGCAATTGCTGCATTCTCTGTTTGAACATCCAGTACATAACCTTGCTTTGATATAGAAATAACGCCATTCATTCGAACTAATGCAGCTAGTTCAGCAAACTGACAGCAAGAATCCGATTGAATAGCGGTTAGTTCTTTCTTAATATCTGATGCGAAGGACATTGTATCACGCTCCTTCCCCTTTTCGAACACGCCTTGATACGTTTATTCAATGAAACTGTATTCAGCGGAATAATCCTGCATACTCCGCTGAATCTGACTTCCTTGTCTTTTTCATCGTACTTTTTGAACACTCACTACTATAAAAATTTATAAAGCATTTTAGCTATTTTATCATTATTATGACGGAGAGTTCCATCTTTATGCTTCACGACAATATTACCAGGAAAAACCTGGACATTCATCGCTTCTAAACGGGAACTATCTGCTACTACCGGAAACGCCTGCTCTTCTTTATAAATCTCCTGCGTTTCTGCATCGATTGGCTGATCATGAACAATCACATAATCAACACAATCATCGCCGACATGATCATGAATCGCTTGGACATGATCTGCTGCAGAATAATTCGTTGTTTCTCCATATTGTGTCATGATATTACAAACGTACACAATCTTTGCTTTTGTATTTAATAATGCTTCCTTCACTTCTGGAACAATTAAATTCGGCATAATTGAGGTATAAAGGCTCCCTGGAGAAATTACGATTAAATCTGCTTTTTGAATTGATTCCACAGCGTTAGGTAATGGCTGCAGCGGCTGCGGCTCTAGAAAGACCCGTTTAATCCGTTTGCCGGACAGAGGAATATTGGATTCCCCATGAATAATCTCTCCATCCTCCATAATCGCATGCAAAGACATGTTATCGTTTGAAATCGGATAGATATTTCCTTTTACATTAAGCACCCGGGAAATTTCTTTTATTCCTTGATTAAAATTACCAGTCATGGAAGTCATTGCTGCCAATAATAGATTACCTAATGAATGCCCTGTCAACCCGTTTCCCTGCTGAAACCGATGTTGAAAAAGCTCTAAAAGCATCGGCTCTGCATCAGACAGAGCTGCAATCACATTCCGGATATCTCCTGGTGCCGGCATTTCCATCTCGGAACGAATTCTTCCTGTACTTCCCCCGTCATCTGCTACCGTCACAACAGCAGTCAGATCTACGGGCAAATCCTTCAACCCGCGAAGCAAAACCGGCATTCCTGTCCCTCCGCCAATCGCTGTTATTTTCGGGATATCGCTCATGAGGTTTTGGCCTTTCTCTTTTCAATATCTCTGTGGCTGACATGGGTAATATAATCATCGCTGAATTGCTTGGAGAAGTATTCGGCTAAAGCAACAGAACGGTGCTGTCCGCCCGTACAGCCAATGGCAATAACTAACTGTGACTTCCCCTCTTTTTTATACTGCGGGAGCATAAAACGGAATAAATCATTTAATTTCTCTACAAACAATTTCGTATCTGACCATTTAAACACATAGGAATTTACTTCCTGATTTAGTCCGGTCAATGGCTGCAGTGCAGATACATAATGCGGATTCGGCAGAAAACGTACATCGAAAACTAAATCCGCATCAATTGGAATGCCATATTTAAACCCAAAGGATACAAAATGAGTGGAAAATACTTCTTGTTTTTCTTCCTTGTACAATTGAAGAATCTTTTCACGCAAATCTCTCGGCTTGAGTTTTGACGTATCAATAATCCGCTGGGAACGGCCGCGCAGCTCATCGATAATAATTCGCTCTTGATGGATGCCGTTTAAAGGAAGTCCGCCGACAGCTAATGGATGAGAGCGTCTGGTTTCTTTATATCTTGTCACCAGCGTTTCATCCTCCGCATCTAAAAACAGGATATGGCTTTGAATCCATGGTGTATGGCTGATTGCATCCAATGCCTTGTATAAGGAATCAAAAAATTCTCTTCCCCGCAGGTCCATGACGAGCGCCACTTTTTGAATGGTGTTCGAAGCATCCTTCATTAATTCTAGAAATTTGGGAAGAAGCGCAGGAGGTAAATTATCTACACAATAATAACCTAAATCTTCAAAGCTTTGCACTGCAACTGTTTTTCCGGCTCCTGACATCCCCGTAATAATAACGAGCTTTGTTTCTTTTTCCTGATTCACTAAACTCTCCCCTTTCAGTCCTCTTCCAACACACAATTGCTTTTTACAGGTATAGGTACTGCAGCCCCAAAGAAGTTATCTGAGGTTTTAGCAGCCCGCCCCTTGTTATCGTGCTTCTTACATCTTAGTTCAATTATATTAGAAAACCTGACATTCGCCAAGCCTTTGAGTGAATGCCTTCGTTTGGGCTGCGAACACCGGTACGAAGATATCCCTTCTCTTATATAGCTGACCTGTGAAACTTCGCCGCAGCTGAGACACTCTCCCTTTTTCCATTTAAACAAAAAAATGGACAGGTGAGTCACCTGTCCCAAAACTAATCTATCTATTAAAAGGGGGTCAATTAGTTAACTCTATAATACCCTTTCATTGTTTCATGCGTGTTACAGCAACGTTAAGATGCAGTTACCATAGATTAATTTTTTTATACAAATCCTAACCAAAGATGGATATGATTTGTATTTTCGACAATTTCCAATAACTATCGTATTATGCATCTCCTAAAATACGACAATTTTGCTAATTAATCTTCTAATGTTTCTACATATTTAATTGCTGTTTCCGCTGCGATACTTCCATCGCCTGTAGCTGTAACAATTTGTCTGAGGTCTTTTGCACGGATATCTCCAGCTGCAAAAATACCAGGTATTTTCGTTTCCATATTTTCAGATGTAGGAATATATCCTTCTTCATCCGTAATCCCTAAATCCGTAAATGGATCATTTAAAGGAAGCATACCGACATAAACAAATACACCGCTTGTTGGGAAGTCATATACTTCATCCGTTTTTACATTTTTTAATGAAATGCTGCTGACTTTTCCCTCTGGACCGTTAATTTTTTCAGCTATCGTATCCCAAATAAATTCAATTTTATCGTTGTTAAATGCGCGATCCTGAAGAATGCGCTGTGCCCGCAATTCATCACGGCGGTGTACAATGGTTACTTTGCTTGCGAATCTTGTCAGATACACGCCTTCTTCTACTGCAGAGTCTCCCCCGCCGACAACAACCAGTTCTTTCTCTTTAAAGAAAGCACCGTCACAAACGGCACAATAAGACACACCGCGTCCGCCAAGCTCTTCTTCGCCCGGAATCCCGAGTTTCTTATATTGTGCTCCAGTTGCAATAATCAAAGCTTTAGTATGATAAACTTTTTTTCCTGCATAAATGGTTTTATATTTGCCATGATCTTCAATCGACTTAATATCACCGTATGCATATTCTGCGCCAAACTTTTTAGCATGATCGAACATTTTATTCGACAAGTCCGGTCCTAAAATATGGTCAAATCCAGGATAGTTCTCTACATCTTCTGTATTTGCCACCTGGCCTCCCGGAATTCCGCGTTCCAGCATCAGTGTATCTAAATTTGCCCGTGAAGCATACACAGCAGCTGTCATCCCTGCTGGTCCAGCTCCGGCAATAATCACATCATATATTCTCTCTTCGGACATTCAATCCCGCCCCTTTATCCTTATAATATTCTTATTCCACCGTATAGTGTAATGAAATTAAGATTTAACGTCTATCTTTTTGCTCATTTTTTTATCGCCCAAGGCCCTTCTTCTTCTGACAGCTTGGGATGCCGCTTCAAACCCTCTTCCCATAAACGCAATGCCTTGCTTGGGTTCCCCGATTGATAAGCTGTGATGCTATACCATTTATAATAGGATGCTCTTCTTTTAGCTTGCTCCCCAGAAATATTTTGATACCGTTCATAAGCTAAACCATAATTTGCTGTTTTCGCAAAGACTTCCGCAATCCGCAGCTTTTGTTCTTCATGCATCGGATAAATATTGTTTATAATGTCGATATGCGTCTGATAATCTGCCTCTCCCGTTTCATAATAAAACAGGGCTAAATTCAAATGGCTGTGCAAATTGTTGGGATAGTCCACGAGCATATCTTCTTCAATATGCATCGCCTGTTCTTTTCTTCCTGTATAGAATAAGGCCTGGGCATAATCATGGACAGCCAGCTTCTGCTCCGGAAAGTTTTCCATGAGCTCCTCAATAAACGGAATTGCTTTTTCCCATTCATCATGCTCCATATGATAAAATGCAGTCTCCTGCAGGACAATCAGTTCATCCTCATCCTCCAGAGAAAAATTTTCTTCCTCTTCATCCTCTATTTCAATGAAGTCAAGAAGCTGCGCAGCATCATTACTGAAGTCGCCTTCTGGTTTTTTATCTAAATACATCTGCGCATACTTTTTGGCATCTTGAAGCAATCCAAGATGCGCATAGTTGTTGGCAGCTAAATAATAACAATCAATATACTCTCCAGTCTGCAGCACTTCTGTCAGCAGCTGATTGGCTTTATGATAAGCACCGGTTTCTGTATAAATAATGGATAACTGACATTTATATAAAGGAAAATGAGGCTTGTCCTCAATTGCTTTTTGAATCCATTTAATCGCAATATCAAACTTCCTTTTCTTAAATGCTTCGACACCCTTTGTATAGTAAAAGTCGCCTTCAGGAATAAATGGGGTTACGTTATTTGCAGTTGTCTTCTTATTTTTCCTTCTTAGCATGAATCAATCCCCCGTTCTTAAAGACAGTCGAGAAAAGTATACCATAGAATATAGCAGATTCCCATAAAAAATAAGACGCACGATCTGGCGTGCATCTTATTTTTTGTTTCCTTCATTTATTTATCTGGATGCGTTGTTTCGTATAATAGCTGCTCGAGTTCTTTTCGATAGACTGCTGCTTCTTCCCTGGTCCAGCCGAGCTCTTTTTCCATAAATGGCAGGACAGTATCCATATGCGTCTCCACCCATGGACGGTTGAAGAATAATGCACCGGAGCGGCGAATGAAGAAGTCTACTGCTTTATATGCCATTTCTTCATTTATTGCATATATTACCTGTGCAAATACTGCCGGTTCGATGTTTTCTTTTGCAGCTGCTTCTTTATTCTCTTTATATAGTGTAAAAATTTTATCTACATTTGCGCCATAACGCTGTGTCAGCTCTGCTGCTTCATTTTCTGATAACCCAAGGCTGCTGCCTTCTTTGACTTTTTCTGCTTTAAAATTCTTGAAGCCTTTGGATCCGCCGACTTCTCCGCCGGAAATAGGCAGGTGCTTCGTTTGGCTCTCTGTATATAGGATGCCTTCTTCTTCTTTTAACTGTTTTGCTACCATATTGACAACATGCTCGCCCATTTTGCGGTAACCAGTTAATTTACCGCCTGCCATAGAAAGTAACCCGGAATCTGATTGGAAAATCTCATCCTTACGGGAAATTTCACTTGGACTGCTTGCCCCTTCTTCCGCAATTAACGGACGGATGCCGGCCCAGCTTGATTCGACTTTACTTGCATCAATACCAACAGATGGGAACATATAATTAATGGCATCTAAAATATAATCCCGGTCCTTCTCTGTCATCGTCGGATGCGCAATATCCCCTTTATAATCGGTATCGGTTGTACCTACATATGTTTTGCCGTCACGCGGAATAGCAAAAACCATCCGGCCATCCGGTGTATCGAAATACACTGCTTGCTTCAACGGGAAGACCGATTCATCGAATACAAGATGGACACCTTTTGTTAAATGAAGGGTTTTTCCTTTTTTGGAACCATCTAATTCACGGACATCATCCACCCAAGGCCCGCCAGCGTTAATAATTTTCTTTGCATAGATTGGATGCTTTTCTTTGCTGATTTGATCCTCGGCTACAACGCCGACTACTTTGCCTTCTTCATAGATGAATTCAACTGCTTTGGTGTAGTTGACTGCTTTCACGCCGTTTTCCACAGCTTTTTTAAGCACTTCAATCGTTAAACGTGCATCATCGGTTTTATATTCTACATAAAAGCCTCCGCCGCGAAGCTCCTCTTTTTTTACAAGCGGCTCACGTTCTAATACCTCTGCCGGCTTTAACATCTCCCGACGCTCTGATTTTTTTACCCCTGCTAAAAAGTCATATACACGCAAACCAATACTTGATGTAAACGGTCCTAAATTACTTCCTTTATGGAATGGCAGCAGCATCCATTCTGGTGTCGTCACATGCGGGCCATTTTCATAAACAACCGCACGTTCTTTTCCTACCTCTGCTACCATCTTCACTTCAAATTGCTGCAGATAGCGCAGGCCGCCATGCACCAATTTGGTAGAACGGCTTGAAGTACCGGCTGCAAAATCCTGCATTTCAATCAGGCCCGTACGCAGGCCTCTTGTCGCAGCATCCAGAGAAATTCCTGATCCGGTAATACCGCCGCCGATAACTAATAAATCCAGTTGATTACTTTCTAAGGCCCCTAGTGTTTCTTTACGTTCTTTACTTGAAAAATTATGCATTATTTCCACTCCCACTCCCAGTAATGATCTATTGTTTTTATTCCCTTTATTGAAGACGGTTATTCATCAAATACAGATGAAAAGCATGAATCTGCCCGACGAACATTGGCGGGCGGCTTCATTTCCAGCACAATAAAAAAGACCACAAATGCACTGGTGTCTATACACCAGATACTTTGCGGTCTCTCCTGCTTCTCCGTCCTTTATATTAACTTGATTATATCTTAACACAGATGACTTTTATTGTATAGTCACTTGCTCGATTCGGATTTTATCTATTGCACAGCCGGTATATTACTACGTTGCCGATCAATCCTCTAATTTAAATACACGCGTCGCTTCCACCGCTTTCTTCCAGCCTTTATATAAGCGCTCACTTTCTTCTTTATCCATTGCCTCTTTAAATGTTTTCTCATTTTGCCACTGCTGTGAAATCTCTTCCTGGCTCTCCCAGAACCCAATTGCTAATCCCGCTAAGTAAGCAGAACCAAGCGCCGTTGTTTCCTGAACAACCGGTCGCTCCACGGTCACATCCAGGATATCACTCTGGAACTGCATCAAAAAGTCATTTTTTACGGCGCCGCCATCCACACGAAGCGTTTTCAAATCAATATTAGAGTCGGCAGCCATCGCCTCCATCACATCTCTTGTCTGATAAGCCAGTGATTCCAACGTTGCCCGGATAAAATGCTCCTTTTTTGTTCCTCTGGTTAATCCAAATACAGCACCGCGGGCTGCACTGTCCCAATAAGGCGTTCCTAAACCGACAAATGCCGGCACCACATAAACACCGTCTGTGGTATCAATTCTGCCTGCAAAGTCCTCACTCTCCGGACTCGATTCAATCATTCTTAAACCATCACGGAGCCACTGGATTGCTGAACCGGCAACAAAAATACTTCCTTCCAGGGCATAGGTTACCTTTCCGCCCAAGCCCCATGCAATCGTAGTAAGCAAACCATTTTCTGAACTAACCGGTTTTTCTCCTGTATTCATTAATAAGAAGCCCCCGGTACCGTACGTATTTTTAGCCATTCCCTTTTCAAAGCAGGCTTGCCCAAACAAAGCAGCTTGCTGATCACCAGCAATACCGGCAATCGGAATCTCTTCCCCAAAGAAATGATACGCCACTGTGTTGGTATAAATTTCAGATGACGGGCGCACCTCCGGAAGCATGGATTTCGGTACATCAAAAATGTCCAGAAGCTCCTCATCCCATTTTAAATCATAAATATTAAACATCAGTGTTCTGGAAGCATTGGAATAATCAGTAACATGTGTTTTTCCAGCTGAAAACTTATAAATCAGCCACGAGTCCACTGTTCCAAATAAAAGGTCTCCCGCTTCTGCTTTTTCTCTGGCACCTTCGACATGATCCAAAATCCATTTCACTTTGGTTCCTGAAAAATAAGGATCAATCAGCAGCCCCGTTTTATTACGAACGGTGTCCTCATACCCCTGCTCCCTGAGCTCTTTACAGATACCTTCTGTTTGACGTGATTGCCAGACGATTGCCCTGTAAATTGGTCTTCCTGTATGCTTATCCCATACAATCGCCGTTTCCCGCTGATTGGTGATACCGATTCCTTCTACACTGCTCGGCTCAATCCCTGTTTTATTGATTACTTGAGCTATGCATCCCAATACGGACGTCCAAATTTCATTGGCATCATGCTCCACCCAGCCCGGTTTATCAAAAAATTGCTTAAATTCGTTTTGTGCCGTTTCTACAATATCGCCTTTTTGGTTAAATAAAATCGCACGAGAACTTGTGGTACCTTGGTCAATGGATAGGATATATTTTTCGGTCATGGTAAATTCCTCCTTTTCTAATGTAGCTTCCTAAACTAAAATAAAACAGGGATCAAAAAAAGTTCACAAAGACAAAACCATAATCTTTTAAAAGATATTCTGGCACATGATGAAGGCGCTTTACTTATGCACATGCTTTATCCTATTTATTTATACATTATAATAAATTGAAAGCGGTGTAAATAATTTCAAACCTTCTTATTAATCTGTTATAAAGTTAAGATTAATTAGGTCATTAGATAAATGACAACAGGAACAGTAACCAGACTCAGCACTGTTGATATCAAGGTTGCAGCAGACACATTATTCTCTTGTACTCGAAACTGGATAGCATACATTGTCGTATTTGCAGCAGTTGGTGTAGCAGCTACAATAACCATTATTTGCTTCGTCAATTCATCAAGCGGCAACTGCCATACGATAAATAATGCTAATAAAGGAGACAGCATCAGCCGCATAGAAAGACTGAATGAAAGTAATTTCCAATCCACTTTTCTGATTGTCATGTTTGCTAGTTGCATTCCTAAGGCAATCATAATCACTGGAATTGCAGCATCTGCCATAAAATCAATCCCTTTCATTAAAGTTCCCAAGGGAATATTCAACCAGTTAAATACGATTCCAAGTGTTGCCCCGTAAATCATCGGCATGCGCAAAATCTGTCCTGCTGCATCTATGCTCCCTACATTAAATGGACTCCCTTTCGCCGCATAATAGACTCCTAATGTGCTCATTAGTAATTGCTGTAAAACCATTAATACAATGGCTACCTTCATCCCTTCTGGCCCAAACAAAAAGAGAACTAGCGGCGTACCATAATTCCCATTATTCATAAACGCACTGGATAATATTAATCCACAACGTTGTTCCTCAGAATATTTCAAGACCTTTGTAAATAAAGTAATGAATAAAATACTCAAAAAGCAAAGTCCAAGTAAAAAAATAATAAAATACATAAAGGAACTATCAATCGTCTGTAAATAAAAGGTACGAAAAACTAAAAAGGGAACAAGTATGTAAATCGCCAATCTCGATATCATGACAGTTTCTAACTTGAGAAAGGACTGCGCAATGTAGCCGACAACAAACACAAAGAAAATAGGTAGCATAATTGATAGAATAAACACTTGATCACCTTGCTTATTTTATTTATTGATGGATAACAGGGCTATCCGCTTAGAATAGCCCTGTTATCCGTCTTGCGTTAACGTAATTATTGAAATACGATTAATTTTTCCTCTGTCATTTCTTCCATCGCATACTTCGGACCTTCTTTACCGGTGCCGCTCTTTTTCACACCGCCATAAGGCATGTGGTCTACTCTGTAACCAGAAGTATCATTAATAATCAATCCGCCTACTTCAATCTTCTCGGCTGCTTTCATCACAAAGCTTAAATCATTTGTAAATAACCCTGCCTGCAGTCCATACTCGGAATCATTTACTTTTTCAATCACTTCATCTTCATCATGATACGTATCTACCGCAACTACTGGTCCAAAGACTTCATTTCTGCATACTTTCATTTCCTGATTTACATTTGTCAAAATAGTCGGCTGATAAAAAACCCCGTCGCGTTTCCCGCCAACCTGCAGCTTAGCACCTTGGCTTATCGCTTCATCCACCCAATTTTCAACACGGACAGCTTCTTTTTCGGCAATCATTGGACCAATATTTGTTGAAGCATCCGCAGGGTCACCTACCTTGAGAGCTTTTGTTGTTTCAATCATTTTCTCCAAAAAGGATTCATAAATGGCTTCATGCACAAAAACACGTTGAACCGAAATACAAACCTGACCGGCATTATTAAAGCTTTTTTGCGCAGCCGCTGCTGCACTGATCTCAATATCAGCATCTCGATGAACAATCGTTGCTGAATTATTCCCCAGTTCTAATGCTACTTTTCTTATTCCAGTATTTTCACGTATAATTTGACCTACGCTCGGGCTGCCGGTAAAGGTGTACATGTTTATTTCTTGATTGGAGGTCAGGTACTCACCGATTTCTGCTCCCTCTCCAGTTAACACGTTTAAACGTCCGACAGGAAGACCAGCCTCTTCAAATATTTCCGCCAGCAACAGCGCGGATATAGATGTTTCTTCAGCTGGTTTTAATATCACACTATTTCCCGCAGCAAGACCTGGCCCAACTTTATGACAAACTAGATTTAAAGGAACGTTAAATGGTGTGATGGCAGCTACGACCCCAACTGGTGCTTTTATTGTCAAAGCTTTCCTATTTTCCGAACCCGGTGCTGACTCTATTGGCACTCCCTCTCCATGGATACGCTTTGCTTCTTCTGCCGAAACTTCCAATGTTAACGCCGCTCTTTCCACTTCACCAATTGATTCTGTTAAAGGCTTCCCAACTTCTTGAACAAGGACATTAGCAACGCTCTCTTTTCGTTCCAATAATAATTCAGAAGCTTTTTTTAAAACATGAAAGCGCTCGTAAGGTGGAAATGGTGTTTTTAAAGCCTTTTTAGCTGCTGCAACACTTGCAGTTACATCGCTTTCTTCCGCTACAGAAATTTCAGCAATCACTTCTTGTGAATATTTATTGAAAACCGGAAGCTTTCTATCCCTCTCTGTCCATTTTCCATCAATGAAAAGACCATAGATATTTTTTAACAATACATTATTCATCATAACATCATCCTTTCATAACATAAGGTTACTATCTTTTGTTTTCTTATAAATCCTTTGCTTTTCCTTTGCTTCCAAATACCTTTATTTTTTCCTGAACTTTTTTCTTTAAATAATCTTTTCCGTTTCCTAATGAATTGGCTAAAACAATTTCATCCGGATTCTGTTTAAAAGTTTCTTTTACACCATTTGTAAACGCCTGACGCAATTCTGTATCTACATTAATTTTGGCAACACCTAATTGGATTGCTTTTTGAACCTGTTCATCAGGAACATCTGAGCCTCCATGGAGCACTACGGGACGTTGAACAGCCTTTGAAATAGCATCTAATCTCTCAAATCGTAATTGAGGTGTTTGTTTATACAGCCCATGAGCAGTACCAATAGAAACAGCTAAATAATCTACGTCTGTTGCTTCTACAAAGGCAACTGCTTCTTCTGTCGTTGTAATAAGGGCATCTTTTTCATCGACAGAAATATCATCTTCTGTTCCGCCTATTTTGCCAATTTCTCCTTCAGAACCGATATGAAGCGCTTTTGCTACCTGAACGACATCACGTGTAATGCTGCTGTTTTCTTCAAAAGATCTTGCAGAACCATCAAACATGACAGATTGAAAGCCAAGCTGAACAGCCTGCATTGTTTGCTCAAAACTCCTGCTGTGATCCAAGTGGATAGCGACCGGAATTGTAAATTGTTTTGCATAGATATCTATCAATGCTTTCATTGATTCCATTCCTAATGTCTGAATAACCTTTTGCCCCACTTGGATCATAATTGGCGCCTGTTCTTCTTCTGCCGCCTCTAAAATCCCTAAAATGGTTTCTGCATTATGCGCACTGAAAGCTCCAACGCCATATCCATTCTCATAAGCATGCTGAAGCATTACCTTTCCGTTTATAAATGACATGCTGTGTCCACTCCCTATCTTTTTAATTCAATACTATATTGATATTTATCGCTTCGATATCTTGTTTTGGTATATTCAATTGGACGATCGTCCATTCCATAGCTGACTTTTGTCATTTCTAACAGAGCTTCCCCCGGACGAATCCCTAAATAATCCGCTTCATCCATTGTTGCGTTAATTGCTCTGATGGTTTCTTTTGCACGCTTCAAATAAATATTATGCTGCTCTAAAATTTCATAGTAATGCGCTTCATTCAGATTATGTGTCTGCAATAATTCTCCAATGTCCTTTGGCCAGCAGGATCTTTCAATCGCTATTGGAATATCATCTGCCAGCCTGATTCTTTCCACCAGCAGGATAGGATCTTTTTCAGAAACCTCTAATATATCCTTTTCGAAAAAAAACGTTGATTTAAATTCGCTTCGTAAAACCTTTGCTCTAGGGATTTGTCCTCTTTCTCTTGCTTCTTCTGTAAACCCTTTTAGCTTGCCCAAGTGTCCTACCAGATTTTGCGGCCGGACAACAGTCCCTCGTCCCTGTTTCTTTTCAAGTAAATTATCCTGAACAAGCAAGTTTATTGCTTGTCTTATGGTCGTTCGGCTGACATCAAATTCTGAAATTAATTCTTGCTCTGTAGGAATAAGCGTATCCGCCTTCCAGATACCTTCCTGAATACGTTTATATAATTCTTTCTTCACTTGTAAATACAATGCCTCGCCTTTTTTAGGCTCAAAACGGCTCCCTGACATAACTATCTCTCCTAGGAATCGGTGAAGGATAAGAAGGAAGGTCTTCTCCAATTAATGGAGTCAACCACTCATAATATGCCTGATGATTATCAATAAAATAATCCGGCAGCAACCTTTCTCCCTCTTGAACTACTTCCTTCAAATCGACTGGTATTTTATTTATATTATAGTCGAATTGTTTCGTTCTTTGTAGGGAAACCATGATTTTATTTTTGCCTTCTCTTAACCATTTGCCCCCACAGATTCCAGCTTGAGATGCTTCCTTATAGTCCACTGGTGAAACAGACATGGAAGAACTGCGCTGGTTCATCCCCAGCAGCTCTGCTCTTGCCATTATCTTTAATTCCTTTTTTATTAAAAACTCGATTTCTGAGGAAATCCCGCCAAGTATCTTTCTGCCATCAACAACTTCCTTCTCAATTTGATCTGCTCCTTCCCATTTCACCCCCTCACTCACTACGATTACAGCACAACCATTCTTCTGAATTATTTTATCAACTTCTTTTAAGAATATTTCTTTTTTTACAGGTCTTTCCGGAATTAAGATGATATGCGGACCGTCCTCTTCATATCTGCGAAGAAATCCAGTAGCCAGCGCCAGCCAGCCGGCATTTCTACCCATCGTTTCTAAGATTCGGACCTGTTCAAAATTTCTCATGGAATAAAGATCTCTGCTGATATCTAAGGTTGATTGAGCAACATACCTTACCGCACTGCCAAAACCCGGCGCATGATCCGTTCCTCCCAAATCATTATCCACTGTTTTCGGTAACCCGATAACTTGTAATTCATACCCTGTATTTGCCGCTTCCTGTTCAATTTTACTTAAAGCTTCCATTGTGCCGTTACCACCGATTACGACAAGCGCATCTGCCTGTATGTTTCTTAATTGCTGAACACATTGTTCGATATGCTCAGCTTCCAAAGGAAATCGTCCAGACCCAAGGCAGGCTCCCGGCACATGTTTGTTTTCTACAATCCAGCTGTTTATTTCATCTGTTCCATCCAAAAAATTTCCGTAAACCAGGCCTTCGTAGCCGTTTTGTAAAAAGGTAAGGTTGTATTCATCCATCACTTCCTCTACAAAACCCGCTAATGTTGCATTGATAACAGAAGTTGGACCGCCTGCCTGTCCTATAACAACCTTTTTCATGAAAGAACTTCTTCCGAACGACTGTTATATACCACAGTTTCAATATTCAGCTGTTTGCCCAACTCGATTAATTCATCCGTTATATCTGCATATACAAGGGCGTAATGTGGTTCAAATCCTTCATCCATTAAATCATAAAGCGTATCTGTTACGTTTGTTCCCAATTCTACTTCTACAGAGGTTCCATTAAAACGCTGCGGTGTATCCAATGCTTCTCCTGACATGATAAGCATGCGGTATCCTTCCGGTGTATAGCTTACTCTGAAAATAGTTACTTTTCCCGGTTTTAAACCAAATTCCATGGTAAATCCCAGTTTTCTATTTGGATGGACCCCGGGACGTGCTCCAGTTTTTGGATTTGCTAAAGAATATGCACCTGCCCCGCAATGCCAAAATACCACAGAATTGCTTTCTTCATTAACATGTACCATATCTCCTAAATAAGGAGCACTTCCTCCTGACAGCTGCTGCAGAATTGACATCGAGATAGCCCCATGAATATCCGATTCACAAGCTGAAACGATACCGTCTTCAGTAAATTGTGATAGTGTTGAGCAGGCTGCAGCACCTAATTTATTGAAAAATTCCGGGTAACAACGTACTGCTGTTCCTGTAAGTTCCTCTTGATCAATTTGCTCTTTGACATAGGTGGTGAATTGTGCAAATCGTTCTACTGTTTCATCAGATCTGTTTAATCCAATCACCTGCTTCTCAGCTCTCTCAATGGCTCCAATCCATTTTTCCTTCGGGAGCTCCACACATTTCTCAAACGCTTCATTTAAATCAAAAAATTTCACCGAAACTCCCAGCTGTTCTCCAAGTTTTTCTTCATTTGTACCAGAGAAAAAGAATCCTGGTGGATGATCTCCAAAAACGCCAATTTTAATATTTTGAAGGTCTTTAATAACTTTTTCTACTTCTGATTTTTGTTTCGTATTTACCTCAATCAGGGTATTAATTGTTTTTACGTTTCTTTCCTTTTCTTCTTGAACCCCATTTAGATAGTTCGATAATATTTCTTTGACTCTTGATTCTCCTGCATTGCCAAATACAAAGACATACGGATGTTTCGCAGCTTTTAGGTGATGGCTGGTTGCATTTCCTCCAGTTAGAGAATTTAACCGTAATCTTCCGCCAACACTAGGCTCTCTGACACTCCAGACTATAATCGGAGCTTTCACTACTTGAATCAGTTCTTCCACAGCAGCAGCATCAGCAAAAGTTGCATGTTGATAGACAACGTAGGATATATCATTTAAATCCTCTGTATTCAGAAAATCCATTACATCTTCAGTAGACGTAATAATCTCATTTGGTTCTATTAACGTATCAGCCAATTCATGTAAGAGTTTTGAGCTTTGTTCCCTCTGCTCTTCAGCAGCTTTTAAATCAAACGTTTTTCTTCCAATTGGAATATATACTATTTTATTAACCATGTAACTTCCCCTCTTTCCAAAAACATTTTATAAACACTGAATTAGAAATTGAATTTCAAAGTAACTCAGCTTTTTGAACACCTTCTTTATAGAAGGATTCTTTCTATCAGATTCTTCTTAGTTATTCACCACCGTGTCTTTCGGATTTGCAGCTAAAAAATCATTTATAATTACTTTTTCACCGGTTCTTAATGATTCTTCTGCCGCCAATCCTACAACGATAGACCAGAAACCTTCCTCTACAGTGGCAGTCGAAGTTGTTTTTCCTAAAATATTATCTACAAAGTAAACATGTTCATAATAAGTTGCTCCGCCATGTCCACTTTTTTGAATCTCTGTCGGATAAACCGGCGTAGAAGTTTTTGAAGGACTTCCTCCTGCACGAATAACCTCCAAATAGTTATCTGGTCCTTCTAATGGTACAAACCGTTCTGTTTCAGTAGCTTTCAGACGTCCTTCATTTCCACAAAGCACTAATTCTTCATAAAACATAGGTGAAAACATAGATAAATTAAAATTACATTGAATACCATTTTCATATTTTACAATGACAAAGCCGCTATCAATAATATCTGAACTTTCCCCCTCATATTGGAAGGTTTGAAAGTTTACTGCCTGGCTTCCTGTTGCATATACTTCTACAGGCTTCGATTGCGCAAATAAATTAAATAAATCGAAGTAATGACAGCATTTCTCTACAAATGTTCCCCCTGATTTTTCGGAGAATTTATTCCATTGCCCTACTTTATCAAGGAAAGGTACACGATGCTCCATAATGGAAATCGTTTTAATGTCACCAACTGATTTTCTTTCCAGTGCTTCATGAATTGCTTCTACATAGATTGGTTTATAACGGTATTGCAAACCTATTTGAAAAATACTTGGGTAATCTTTAGCAATCTCCATGATTTCGTATGCATCTTCCAGATTTGTGGTCATTGGTTTTTCTAAAAAAATATGTTTTTTCGATTTCGCCGCTACCCGCACAACATCTATATGCGTATAGTTTGGCGTACAGATTAACAATGCATCCGCTTCCGGATCATTACATGCTTCTTCTAACGATTCAAATACGTTTATATCTCCAGCCTGCAATTCATTAACAAATACGTCTTTCGCCTGCTCAATACTTTTTTCATTTGGATCATATAATCCATTAATGGTTGCCCGGCCTTCCAGTATGGTTACTTTCATATGTTCCTGCCCAATATTCCCTGTACCTATTAAATTGAATTTTAATTTAGGCTGATTCTCTGCGGTCAGATAACGATCTTCCCCTGGTAAATAATCAAATTTTGATTTATCGAAACCCGCTAAAATATCTAATTCCTGTCTTTCTACTGTCATTTCTCCATCTCTCCTTTAAATTTAGTAAATCTTATATCGTTTCTAATTTAAAATTTTCTCCAATAATTCCAGGATAGGCACCTTTAGAAATAAGCGGTGTTCTATCTGGATGTGCAAGCAGCCATTTATTTTTCATAAATAGCAGTTTGTCCTCTTCGGTTATCACTGATTTGCTGAAATCAATAGGTTCATTGGTTCCTTTAGGTAAGATAACCATACACTTAAAACCTTCCTCATTCACTTTACAAGGTGCAAAATGCAATGTAGTCTGATAAATTTCTATCATTGTTCCTTTAGGCAAATAGAAAATATCCAGATTTTCCGTTTTATACTTATTTTTGTGAATATCTCCGGTGTGTCCTAAAATAAGAATTAAATCGGTAACAGCAATGTTGATTTCACTGCCTTTATGATATTCTAACCCATTCAAATGACTATTGGGACCATTACAATATCCAACCTGTATCTCCATTCCTCCAAACAGGGTTGTTTGGATTTTTTCTGTCAGCTTTGCTTTTTCTAAAGCTGTATCAGAAGCAATATATTGATTTACATCCTGAGGAATCTCTATCTGCTTCATGGTTTCATTCCATTCGCTCCAATCAAATCCCGTTAGGATCCTGCCATATTTTTTAAATTTATCCGCTGTAATAGAGTGAATCGTCTTATTTGAATTATTTTCTTGCAATTTCTTTAGTAGATTATTCATCCTCTACCTCCCTCATATATAATGCTAAGCTTCTTTCTTTAGTTGCTCTTCATGACTGCTTAACAGTTTGTCTGCATATTTTTTATTCCACGATTTAAGTGCAATAAGATAAAGAATGATCGTTACAACGATAAGAGCAATCGTTGCCGGCCAGAACCAGCCTGAGATAATATTTTCCGGCGAAGCCACGCCAATTGGCGAGAATAAAATATAACTGAATACCATTGCACTTAATAACAGAATCGTTACTGGCAATGCATATTTCCAAGGAACCATGCTAACCTGCGCGTTAACTTTAAATACAAATGGCTCTTCTAAAGGCTTTACCATTCCAATCACAAGCATAAGCGCAACTTCAATTACAAACATTAACCCTTGAATGTGAATGAAGTTGATAGCTAATTCCACATTAAAGAATGTTGGCAACCCCCAAATCAAGAAATAATATGCTATTACATGGAGTATAATCGTAACTTTCGGCGCTATGGAAGGAACACGTTTAGAAAAAATCCCCACTAACACAATTGCAATAATTGGAATATTGAAAAATCCAGTAAACTGACGAATCAGAGTCCATAACCCGTCAGGAGCATTGATTAACAACGGAGAAATAAAAAACGTTATTAATGCCAAAATCGTTCCAAACCACTGACTGACACGTATCATTTTTCTATCACTGGCATCTTTGTTAATAACTACCTTATAGACATCATATACAAACAACGTAGAAGCACTATTTAATAAGGAGTTAAAGCTGGAAAAAACAGCTCCTAATAATACAGCTAAGAAAAATCCATTTAAAAATGTAGGGAAGATATCACTGATTAATGTTGGATATGCCAGATCCATTGTCTCTAACCCCGGTCCATATAAATGGAAAGCAATAATACCTGGAATCATCATCAAGAATGGAACTAAAATTTTTAGGAAACCTGTAAATAACGCTCCTTTTTGACCTTCTGCCAAACTTTTTGCACCCAGTGTTCTTTGAATAACATACTGATTTGTGCCCCAATAAAATAAATTAGCAAATAGCATTCCTGTAAAAATAGCTCCAAAGGGAACTCCATCATCACTTGATCCGATAGCATTCATTTTTTCCGGATGTTCTGTCGTAATCGTTTTCATTCCTTCGAATAAATTACCATCACCTAGAGCAATGAAACCCAGAACTGGTACAAGCAAACCAACAATCAATAATCCAATTCCATTGATTGTATCCGAAATAGCTACAGCTTTTAAACCGCCAAAAATAGCATAGATAGAACCAATAATACCGATAACCCAAACTACTACCCACATCGATTGCTCAAAACTAATCCCAAGCATATTAGGTATATCGAATAATTGTAATACCGCAATAGATCCCGAATAAAGTACAGAAGGGATTGTAATCAATCCATATCCCAGCATAAACAATAACACAATCAACAATCTCGTACCCTGGTCAAATCGGTTATTGATAAACCCAGGAAGTGTTGTGAAGGCTCCGCCCAAATATCTTGGAAGTAACACAAGAGCCAGCATAATAACAGAGAATCCAGCTGTAACTTCCCAGGCCATATTTGATAAGTTTGCACTATATCCTTGTCCATTTAAACCAATTAATTGTTCGGCAGATAGGTTTGTTAAAATTAATGATCCGGCTATAAACCCGCCGGTCAATCCTCTGCCAGCTAAAAAATAACCTGTTGAATCACTTACTGTATTCTTTGTTTTATGATAAGAATACCAAGCCACCAGTCCCATAAAGAAAGCACATGTTATTAATGTAAATGCAATACTCCCCATCCTTGCTCCTCCTTTTAGATAACACGTTATTTCGTATTTTTAAACGTCCTGCCCCTCGACTGTTTTATTTGTTATCCATTTTTAATTACTCAAATTTAAATCTACCCCCTAGTTAACATCATTATGTTTTAAAAAACATCACTATCTTTAAACATATTATATTGGAAACGTATTCAAAAATGCAAGCTTTTTTTTAATTTTTTTAATGAATTATAGTTTAACAGGGCATATTTATATAGAAAACTGTTGCAGATTCAGACAAAGGTCAGATAAAGAACTGCATTTCGATTATTATTTTTTCTTTATTACTCAACTTTCGCAGCTAGAAACAACGTTCAAATTAATTAGCTGTAAAGCTTATATCTGTTCCATTACGGCCATTGACAAATGAAATAAAGAATACGGTTTATCGACTTTTAAACAAGTCCACCTTTGCCGGGAGAAGATTTTTATTGTACCTGAGCAATCATACCATCAAAAAGTTAACAAACCTAACCGATCATAATTGGCCGAAAACATTGATTGTAGACGATTGTTCGCATAACCGTAACCACAGTAAATTGGTTGAATTATTGGCTCGCTATTTTAACCATTCATCCCAAAAAATGCGCTTTTATAAAGGATTTCGCATGCTTACTCTTGGGTGGCCCGATGGCGCCACTTTCATTCCAGTAGACTTTTCTTTATTAAGCTCGAAGAAAAGCCAAATTAACGACATTTCATCAAAGATTGACAAGCGTAGTTCAGGCTATAAACGCAGAGTAGAAGCACTTCAAACTACAGCCGAACAAATACCTGGTAAGATTGAGCGTGCCATGAAAACAAGCGTGGATGCCTCTTATGTGCTGATGGATTATTGATTCACGTACCAGCCTCTCGGATAGAGATAAAGACCAAGGGCTTGATGTTATTGGCATGGTGAAAACTTGAAACAACGTTACCCCTTTCAAGATAAGCACGTAAGCCTACTTATCAAGATTATTAAATCAGAACTTAGAAGTAGTCAAATAATTAACAAAAGATACATATGGAATAATATACGTAACAATAATATGATAAGATTTACAAGGAATAATAAGCATTTTGGATTTTAAACGTTATATACTTTTATAATGGATGAGTTAAAATGAAGGAGATTTTTCTTTGAAAATTTTCAAAAGAACTATGTTAATCGTTGGAGGACTAGTCTCTCTAGCAGCTATATGTTTTTTTATCTGGTCACAAATCACATATAAGCCTACTAATGAACTTAAAGAGCTTGTTAATCTTTCCGAGGTAACTAATAATGAGGAAGGCTCTACTTATGTTTTTACACCAGAAGAACCATCCAAAGTTGGAATTATATTATATCCTGGTGCTAAAGTAGAAACACTGGCATATAGCTATCTCGCGGAACAACTAGCAAACGAAGGCTATAATGTGTTCATACCATCAATGCCATTAAATTTTGCCATATTCGGGATAGATAGAGCGGATGAAGTCATGCAACTTGATGAATCAATTACAACTTGGTATATTGGCGGACATTCATTAGGTGGATCAATGGCAGCGGCTTATACAAAAAAAAATCCTGACAACGTTGATGGATTATTCTTTCTGGGATCGTATACAAACGATAGCAATAATTTATCAGAGCTAACTATTCCTTCTCTTTCTATCTATGCAGAATTTGATGGATTAAGTACCTTGAATAAAATCGAAAAAAATCGTATCTATAATCCGAAATCAACTGAGTACTTTGAAATTAAAGGTGGAAATCATGCGCAATTTGGTATGTATGGTGAGCAAAAAAATGATTTAGATGCATCTATATCTCCGAAGAAACAGCAGGATTTGGTCATTGAAAAAATCATTAATTGGCTAGAGCAGTTATGATTCTTAATTTAGCTAAATGAAAAATGAGGAGGTAGCACACCGTTTATTTGTGAAGAACTGTTGCTACCTCCTTCTTTAAAAATGCTTCCATTATTTAAACTCATGTTTATAAAATTGACTTTAATAAAGCCGTCTATATATTGAGTTAAGTTTTCCTCTGAAAGTAAGCTGTTCCAAGTAATGAAATGATTAATATCAACTCAAAAAGATTGGTAATAGCACCGCTCTTTATAGGCCACTGAATAGCACTTCCAATTATCATTAATAAAGAGCCAATAAAAAAACAAGCCCATTTCTGTTTAATCCATATGAGGATAGAAACTACAACTAATACGAATGAGACAACCAATATCATGAATGGGGGACCGCTTGAAGGATCTAAGCTCCTATAACTCAGCACTCCAAATTCCCATTTTGCTTCGATGTTAAGATTAAATACTTCAGTAAATAATTCCAAAAACACGAGTAATGCAGTTAAACCTATAGCCAAAATTCGGATAGAAGTCTTTCTTGCCCATTGCATGTTTGCTTGCTCAAGTGTTTTCCAAGCGAATAATACAAGCAATGGCGTAAAGAAAGCATGTATCCAATACCTTGCAATATTTAGGTTTTCTAAGAAATCTCCTTCACCAATAATACGGCCTATAGTAAGGAAGGTATTATCATAGAATAGACCTGCGATAACAGGTAATAAGTATATGGAGCTTTCAACATAAG
The DNA here is from genome assembly GCF_053839645.1 of Oceanobacillus sp. M60. NCBI lineage: Bacteria > Bacillati > Bacillota > Bacilli > Caryophanales > Bacillaceae > Oceanobacillus > Oceanobacillus sp. M60. Next base: position 231,168 of record NZ_JBSSNH010000005.1, read on the forward strand.
GTTTCTTTAATAACCTTATGACTAATAGGAGTAATATGAAATAACTGATCGAAAAAATAGCAAAGAAAATAGTATCCATTGGGTTTTCCTTTTGTTCCTAAGTTTTTAGCCAATATATCTTGCTTATATTAACTGTATCCATTTACAGTATACAATAAACCACCTAACACATTTATTTTAATAGCATATGCAAAAATGGTTGAAACAATTCTTTTATTATCATCTGTATTTTCTCGATTTGTTTATGTGTTGGAATTATTGCATATGGAAACCGCAGTAAAAGAATATGAAGGGAACAAAGCAGAAGAAGAGAAAGGAGCATAAATTTCGTAAACTAATTTTAAAACAGGTTCTATAAATAGAAACAATTGGCATTTTTTATTTACACTCCGATACAAATTAACTATATATTCCTCCATTAGGAAGGGTTTTATGTTTCTGTTTCACCGAGTATTGCGTACGCAGAGTGGCAATTCTCCTTAAATGATTAAGCCTTCCCAGATATTATAGAAGCATCTTGTACTACGGCCCCCGGCTGACTTCTGATAGTTCAGTGAACATTCGCATGTTCAGTTACGACTGTGTACCGCATTTCTATCAGGCCTCCCAGGGTAATTACACACTCTTCTTCTTCATGTCCCCACTTCATTTACTCTATGCACCCTTTCGCAGTAAGGCTTGTTTTGCAGTCTTACCCAAGCACCTCTAGCCTTCTATGAAGTTCGTGTTCCTAAGGTTAACCACTACTACTCCCTTCGCAGATCGGGACTTTAACCCTACAGAGTATACGCATGCCTCGTACACAAAAAGGGTGTTGTAACTTCTTCCAACCCGCCCATCTAAATCGCCGCCGCTACCTTTAATCCCAAAGCTTCCGGCTTGAAGTAGAAACAGCAACCGCTCCAGTATCTAATGCTGCTTTCACCTGCTCTTCCTCTTTAATCAAACCGCCGGCAATGACAGGAATATCAATTTCTCCCGTTATCTCTTCAATCACTTCAGGCATCAGTCCAGGCAAGATTTCAACATAATCCGGATGAAATCGCTGAATAAGCTTAATGCTCTGTTCTAACGCCGCACTGTCCAAGATAAAAACACGCTGGATTGCCAGCAATTTATGCTTCTTAGCAGCGGCAATCACATTGCCGCGAGTTGTTAAAATTCCATCCGGCTTTATTTCACGCTGCAGAAATTCCATGCCGTACTCGTCTGCTTTCAATCCTTGGATCAAATCAAAATGGACTAATACCTTTTTATTTGCGCGATGAGCGTAATCAATCATACTCTTGAGCTGAACTAATCTGGATTCTAAAATAATAATATGTTCGTGATTACTTTCCAATACTTTCTCAAAGTCCTTCATCCGCCGTACAGCAGGCAATACCCCATGCATCAAGAATTCCTCCCTTCATGCCCATCCGGTGATTGACGCGATTCCATTTCTTCCTTGGTATAAATAATCCGCATTGGATTCCCCCCTGCAAAAGCTCCAGCCGGGACATCTTTATGAACAAGTGTCGCAGCCGAGACAATCGCTCCATCACCGATATGCACCCCCGGCAATATCGTCGAATTGGCTCCGATCATAACCTCATTGCCAATATGCACCTCGCCCAGACGATATTCTGTAATTAAATATTCATGTGCTAAAATGGTGGTGTTATAACCGATAATGCTGTTATCTCCAACCTTGATTTTTTCAGGGAACATGGAATCAGGCATCGCCATTAAAGCAAAGGATGTACGTTCGCCTACTTTCATGCGCAACAGATGCCGATACAGCCAATTTTTCATTCTTAAAAAAGGGGTATATCGCGCAACCTGAATGACAATAAAATTCTTCACTATTTTAAAAAAAGATACGGTACTGTACATCTGCCATAGAGAATTTGCTTTATGATGAACCTTATACCTTTCCGTTCTCCGCATGCCTATTCACCTGCCACTGTTAATAAATCCCTCATTGTATCCAAATAATAGGTTGGATGATAGCTTTTTAAAAAGGCTTCCGTTTTCTCGGACCAGCTTACTGCCGCCGTTTGTGTGCCTGCCCGCTGTCCGGAAACAATGTCATGAAAATTATCTCCGACCATTAACGTTGTCTCCGGATCGGCATCCAGCAAACTCATCGCTTTTTCCACCGGTTCCGGATCAGGCTTTTTATTTACTACATCATCATAGGTAATGATGACCGAAAAGAAACCCGTCAGCTTGGTTAAATCCAGCCCCATCATCACCGTTTTTTTAATTTTTGTGCTGACGATTCCTAATGTAATATCCTTTTCATACAGCTGTTTGATTGTTTCATATACATCCGGAAAAGCTTCTACATAACGGTCATGCTCTCTCATATTATACTCCCGGTACGCAGCGACCATTTGCTCAGACAGCCCCGGATTTATTTCATAAAAGGTTTCATTTAGCGGCGGTCCGTTAAGATGTTTTATTTCTTCCGGTGTAAACTGCATATCAAATTGTTGAAATGTATGTTCAAATGAAGCACGTATCAGCTCATTTGTATCAATCAACGTTCCGTCCAGATCAAACAGAATGGTACGAATGCTCATGATGCATTTTCCTTTCTTCTTTTTTCCAGAAATAAGCAAGCGTCATCGTTAAAATAATCGCTACCGATAACCGGATAATCAATAATGGCCAAACTGGAATACCAAGCGGAATAAAGACTAGTGTATCTTCGACGACCGCATGGCAGGATACCAGAAAAATCAAGGCTAAATACATATCCTTCTTTGGCACATTATCTTCCTTTACTGCCTGCATCATAAGACCTGCTCCATAAGCAAGTCCAATCGTCAACCCGGCAACCATCGTCATGGAAGCCCGTTTATCTATCCCCAGCAGCTTCATAAACGGAGCGAATTTATTGGATAAAGCTGTCATCCAGCCCAGCTCCCGCATAACCTGCATAATAATCATTAACGGAATAACGATACAAGCTAGTTGAACAATTGCTGTCAGCGCAGCCTGCGCGCCATGGAGTGCAATCTCCCACCAATTATCCAGCACTACTTCATTACTGGAAATGAATCCATATTGAGCAAGCTCTGAACCGCCATTCCAGAATAAATTAATCAGTAGCCCGGAAATGACAGCCAGTCCGACCCGAATACCGACGATGACCCACCATCTTACTCCGACACTGGTTGCTACAGCAGATTCAATAAAAAGATTATGAGAGAACGACAGCATGACTGCCATAATAAAGACTTCCTTCACTGTAAAATCAAAGGAAATAATCGCTGCAATACCTGCATATAAATTCAAGCCATTCCCTAAAACAAGCGGAACAGCGGCTTCACCTGACAAACCGAATAACCCCATAAGCGGGGAGATGATATTCATAAACCAGGGGAAAACTGGTGTAAACTGTAAAATCGTTATAATTAATGTAATGGGGAAAATAACCTTTCCAAGCTTTAGTGTGGTCTTTAACCCCTCTTTCAATCCCCTGTAAAGCATCCCTTTCATTTTCTTACCTCATTTCAACTTAGACAATTCCATTACTTCTTTTTCTTCTTCTTTTTACCTTTATTTTTATTCGACGGCTTTGCCTGTTTCTTTTTCGCAGGCACGTCAAGGTAACGGTCGTTGGATGTTTTTATCAGATACAGCATCATGATAACTCCTGCTACAATCGTTAGTATGGAAACAACCTGCGCCGTTCGCAGTTCACCAATAACATATAAACTGTCTGTCCGGAGTCCTTCGATATAGAACCTTCCAATCGAATAGGTAACGGCATACATTAAAAATACCATGCCGCGTTTTGGATTGATCCTGCGGAAAAACAGCAGTCCGAAAAATATCAGGAAATTCCAGACGGATTCATATAAAAATGTCGGGTGATACATCACACCGTCAATCACCATCTGATTCATAATAAAGTCCGGCAAATACTGATGGAAGCTCTCATAAGCCGCCTCGGAAATTGGCCCGCCATGCGCTTCCTGATTAACGAAATTCCCCCAGCGTCCAATTGCCTGACCTAAGATTAAACTTGGTGCAATCACATCAGCAAGACGCCAGAAAGAAATTTTCTTTACTTTTGTGAACACGATAGCTGTGAGAACCCCGCCGATAATAGCTCCATGGATAGCGATACCGCCCTCCCAGACGGCAATCATCTTCCAAAGCGGACCATTTGCATATTGTTCAAATTCAAAAATGACATAATAGATTCTCGCTGAAATAATCGCAATCGGCACAGCAAAAATAATGAAATCCATAATGGTTTCTTTGCCAAGGCCGACTCTTTCTGCTTCCCTCGTTGCTAAATAAACGGCTAATACGGCCCCAACGGCGATAATAATACCATACCAATAAATGGTTAATGGCCCCAGTTCTAAAAACACGCGATCAATAGGAGCGTCTGTCCCAGTCATCTATATCATCCTCCTATTGTGATTCCAAATCACCTTGTTCAATCATTTTAGTTAACCGATCCGAAAATTCCTCTGCTGTATTCACGCCCATCCGCTTCAGACGGAAATTCATGGCAGCTACTTCGATAATAACAGCAAGGTTTCTTCCTGGTCTGACCGGTATCGTTGCTTTTGGCAAATGAACATCCATGATCTTCATGGTATCTTCATCTAAGCCTAAACGGTCGTACTGCTTCTTTTCATCCCAGATTTCCAATTGAATCACCATCGAGATCCGCTTTTGGCTGCGGATGGAGCTGGCTCCAAATAATGTCATAACATTGATAATCCCAAGTCCCCGAATCTCCAGTAAATGCTCAATCAGAGCCGGCGCATTGCCAATCAGACTCTCATAATCCTCCTGCCGGATTTCCACATTATCATCTGCTACAAGACGATGCCCCCGCTTTACTAATTCAAGCGCTGTCTCACTTTTACCGACACCGCTTTGGCCGATTATCAAGACGCCGACACCATAAATATCGATTAACACACCATGTACCGCAGTAAAAGGCGCAAATTTTGATTCTAAGTAATTGGTTAAACGGCTCAATACACGCGTGGTTGTCCGTGGTGATTGTATGATAGGAACGCCAGAGTGCTTCGATGCTTCAAAAAATTCTTCCGGTACATCCATCCCGCGGGAAATGATGATCCCCGGGGTTACATCCGTACATAGATTTTCAGCACGCTGCTTTCTCTCCGCTGCATTCAAACCCAGAAAATAAGCTAATTCTGTCTTTCCGATCAATTGCAGGCGTTCTCTGGGATAATAATCAAAAAAGCCAGTCATTTCTAATCCCGGACGTGAAATATCACTTGTGATAATCTCACGGTGAACCCCTTCTTCTCCTGCTACCAATTGCAAATGAAACCTGTCCAATAAATCTTTTGTACAGACGGTTGATACCATTTTGAAGCTCCTCTCTTCAACAAAGCTAACTGATATACATTTTAGCATAATCCATTTAAAAAACGTAGGGGAGAAGTTTTGGTGTGATTAAATTATTTTTGTTGAATAGGATAAGCTTTAACAGAGGAAAGTAAGTGTTATTTTGAAAATGCGCTTCCCATAGAACGAAGCTGTTAACAAATGTACCGGATGCATTCGTTGACAGCTTCTTCGTTTGAAAACTTATTCTACGTGCTGCGGCGCCTTTCGCCCCAGCTTCACTGTTACAGCCCCCAATAAATAATAGTGATAGTATGATCAAAAAAGTCATCTCTTCATTAATTTCTCTAACTTTTTCACATTATTTTTATCCAGTCTTTTCATGCTGCTATTAAAAATTTCCCTGCTTCCGATTCAGACGAACACTTATATTTTTTCCTCTTGCACTTCACGTTACGGAAACCGTTATACTTATCTGTAAAGGAGCTGATTCAAATGTATACCATTGGAGAATTTGGAGCAAAAACCGGATTTTCAACACGGACGCTGCGTTTTTATGAAGAGCTTGGAATTCTTTACCCAAGCAAAAGAAATGAGAGCGGTCATCGATTATATGGCTTGGAAGAACTCGCTGCCTTACAGCGTATTCAATCGTTAAAGTTTATTGGCTATTCGCTTCAGGAAATCAAAGAATTGCTCGATAAAGAAGAAATTACCTTAGAAAATTTTGTAGACTCCGTCCCTGTTCAAAGAAAGGTTTTGGTGCATAAGCGCGAAGAATTAAACCGCGCCATTGCAGCTATTGATCATGTGCAAGCACTTTTAGATGATGATTTCCCATTAGATTGGACGGTCCTCACCTCGCTGCTTCACGGGATGGAATTTGAAGAAGAGCAAAAGGCATGGATGAAGGAGCATTTTCCAGATAATTTTGCATCACTTTTCACAGATATCCCAAAGAAAAAACGTGAAAAATTAGATAGAGAATGGCTTTCCATTCTGGCCGAGGTGAAAAGACTGATGCGGGAAAATGTTCCTCCGCATGCCCCAGAAGCGCAGCAGGTATTTTTAAATATCAATGATTTATTTATGAGGATTGTCCCTGAAGATGTTATTACAGAAAATATCGATAAATGGGAGGAGCAATTGGAATCTGCTGAAGCTGATGATTTTGTAGCTCCGACTTTTTGGTCGAAAGAGGAAGAAGCTTATATGGAGGAAATCGCTAAAGCGATGGAACAGAAGTATAAAGAAAGTGAAGGGAAATAATGGACTGAAAAAGTCCGAAAGAGCTCACTATCTACACTGAATCACTTCGGACTTTTTCATTCGATATTTTTATATGTACTTTTCAAGAAAAATATAATTCTGTAAGCCTTCCCCAATCTATTTCATTTGAAACATTGATAAAGTATGGCGCTTGCCATGCTTGTGTTTTTTTTGCAGCGTTATTTAACGACTTTTCCCAAGAAGGATATACTCTTATTGCCATTTTCCCTTTGTTATCAATCGTTCTTAATATTCTTTTTTCTAAAAGCAAGGACTTTGGAAAAATAAACTGACCTTTCAGGTCTTTATCTATAATTGAAATCATTATTTTATCAGGACTTTCACTATACGCATAAGCCTGATTACGCTGATTTACATCTTTTTCCCAGAAAACAACAAAGTAGCCTTTTTTCTTTGGTGTTCGTTTAGCTAAGCGGCTCCTATACATCGTTTCATGAATCGTAAAAGTAGTCCCTTCATATTCCATATTTTGCGGCTCATTCACTATATTTGTGATGTCATCATCTGTGCCAGAAAGCAATGATTTGATTAGGTTTATCGATTTTAGCATTTTTTCTTCTCCTTCCTTTTTTATCCCCCTCGCCCTCAGAGCAGCGGTATCTTGACAATATCCGTTTTAGTACACAAAGAAAAAGCCAGGCAATAACCTGACCTTCCCTTCTATCGTCGTATATCCCGGACAACACTGTTTAAAATCATCGAAATCAATGAAATCACAATCGATGCGATAAACGCCGTTCCAAACCCGTCAATGACAAAGGAAGGTCCGATAAGCGCCTGCGTAATCATCAATATAATCGCATTGACCACAATTAAAAACAATCCAAATGTAATCACCGTAATGGGCAATGTTAAAATAACCAAAATCGGCTTCACAAACATATTCAGGATGGCTAAAATAACACTTGCTAACAGCGCTGTGCCAAATCCATCCAGCTGAAATGAATCAAAAATCTGTGCAACTGCTATCAGCGCGACAGCATTTAATACTAATGAAATAACCCCCCGAAGTAACATTAATACACGTCTCCTCTAGGCATAATAAATGCAGCAATCAGATAAACAATTGCCAATGTAGAAAAGCTCGGGATAAGCAGAATCAAGAAAATAATCCGGAGCAGGGTCGGATCCACATTTAAATACTCTCCTATTCCGCCAAGGACACCAGCTAATATTTTATTGGTTTCGGAACGATATAATTTTTTCATGAAAGTACCTCCTCAGGTAATTGTTTTGCCATCTATTTATTCATGGATATGTGTGCTTCTACTGGTATATACGAAAATAGAAATGAAAAAGTTTCATTTCTATTTTCCCTCTCCCTATTCTTTTTAAACAAAACAATTAGTTGGAGCTGTTCTTTTCAAAATCCCAAGTATAAAAACGTTCCATCGCCTGATGCTCAATCAGTTCATTTTTCACTTCTTCATCGATTTCATCCATCTGTTTAAACCAGCCAAACATGCCTGCTACCTGAGAATCATGAGACAGAACCGTTTGCAGCTTTTTATCAAACGTATCATGGACATCATTCACGATATCAGGGCTTCCTAAATCCTCTTCATGACCATTGGAAAAGGCTTGTGCCCATACTTTTGGTCTTTTCTCAGGAGTCATATCTTCTACAGCCTGAATCGCAGCTGCTCCCAAGGAATTATGATCCGGGTGCACAGCATAGCCGGGATAGTGTGTAATCACAAGAGAAGGTTTAATTTCTTCTAAATAGCTTCTTAAATGATCGGCCACCTCTTGTTTATCTTCAAATTCAATCGTTTTATCACGGTATCCGAGCATTTTCAGTTCCATATCTAACGTTTCACATGCCTGCTTCAACTCTTTTTTACGAATTTCAGGCAAGGATTCCCGATTTGCAAATGTCGGATTCCCCATATTCCTCCCCATTTGTCCTAACGTTCCACATAAATATGTTACTGGCACTCCATCTCTTCGAAACTGTGCGATGGAACCAGAAGCGCCGAATGCTTCATCGTCTGGATGCGGATAAATAACTACTACATGTTTCTCCATTACGTTCACCTATCTTTCTAGAATCAAGCTATATCCTTCGTTTTTTATTGATGAAAAGGCGTCTCACTAATTTCTAATGCCACCATTAACCGGCCTTCTCTGTCATGACCGGCCAGCAGCAATTGGTCTTCCTGATAAATCGTCCAGTCGGTCAGTCCTTCTGCATAAATCCAGCCAAGCTCCATTTTCAAACCAACACGATAGGAGTTCCCTTCTCCTATAATCTTTGCCTGTTTATAGGTTACTTTTGCATTACGTATATATGCACCAACGGTATAGGCATTGGCGTCTAAATGATTCGCATAAGCTCCATTTGTTGTTTCCAAATGAACATACACTTCTTTATTTAAGTAACTGTCCAGCGCCTGCTGAACTTTTTCAATTTCTATCGGCTTCATGTTTCAACCTCCACTTCTTATTCTTTTACTCTATCGAAATGCGGACAAATCGTCAATTAGATAGCTTATTCATACGAAAACAACGCTTTAAGCTGATTTAAAAATTACATTTGCACCCTATTCGTAAGATATTTACGTTTTATTATACCATAGTATTCTGATTGGATTGCAAATGTATGATGAAATAAACTATTTTTTCTCCAACAGCATTGTGATTTGCCTTAAAAACATTGTATCTATCTGCAAATGTTTTTACAGTCTGTGATTCTGTGATAAAACAAAGTCCATCTAAAGAGCAAAATTGCACTCTAAAGATGGACCGGCTATCCTCTATTTACTGCTGACTTTCTCTTTCAGCATGTCCTTCATACGTTCCTTATCGCGCTCTAACACAGGGCCAAGATACTTTCCTGTATAAGAAACATCTGCCTGTTCTGCGATTTTTTCCGGCGTTCCCTTCGCGATAATCTGACCGCCGCGGTCTCCGCCTTCCGGACCTAAATCAATAATATGATCCGCACTTTTGATGACATCCAGGTTGTGTTCGATAATTAAGACAGAATCCCCATTATCTACAAGTCTCTGCAGAACCTCCAGCAGACGGCGGATATCGGCAGAGTGAAGTCCTGTTGTCGGCTCGTCCAGAATATAAAATGTCTTTCCGTTAGAGCGTTTATGCAATTCACTCGCCAATTTCACACGCTGTGCTTCCCCGCCGGATAATGTCGTTGCCGGCTGACCTAACTTAATATATCCTAAGCCGACATCATAGATCGTTTGCAGCTTCCGTTTAATTTTTGGAATCGCAGAGAAAAACTCCAGTGCTTCTTCAATACGCATTTCCAAAACATCAGATATGCTTTTACCTTTATACTTCACTTCCAATGTTTCCCGGTTATAACGTGCTCCGTCACAAACCTCACAAGGGACATACACATCGGGAAGGAAATGCATTTCAATCTTGATGATTCCATCGCCGCGGCAGGCTTCACAGCGTCCGCCTTTAACGTTGAAGCTGAAACGGCCTTTTTTATAGCCGCGTATCTTCGCCTCATTTGTCTGGGCGAACACATCACGAATATCATCAAATACCCCGGTGTACGTCGCCGGATTGGAACGCGGTGTTCTCCCGATTGGAGACTGGTCGATATCAATGACTTTTTCAATATGCTCGATGCCTTTTATGCTTCGATATTTCCCTGGTTTTACTTTTCCTTTATATAATTCTTTTGCTAAGGATTTATAAATGATCTCATTAACCAGCGTACTTTTCCCTGAACCGGAAACCCCTGTGACAACGGTCATCAGACCAATCGGAATTTCAGCTGATACGTTTTTTAAATTATTTTCCGAAGCGCCGGTAACTTTTATTTTGCGTTTATCCGCTTTTTTACGTTTTGACGGCACAGGAATAAATTCTTTTCCAGATAAATAACGGCCCGTTAATGAATTCTCATTTGCCTTCACATTCTCCGGCGTATCACTGGCAACAATCTCCCCGCCATGCTCACCGGCGCCAGGTCCGATATCAATCAGCCAGTCCGCCGCAAGCATCGTATCTTCATCATGCTCCACCACAATCAGCGTATTATCTAAATCACGCATCTGTTTGAGTGTTTCAATCAGACGGTCATTATCCCGCTGATGCAGTCCGATAGAAGGCTCATCCAGCACATAAAGCACTCCTGTCAACGCAGAACCGATTTGTGTCGCCAGACGGATCCGCTGTGCTTCCCCTCCGGAAAGTGTTCCTGCTGAACGGGACAGCGTTAAATAATCCAAGCCGACATTATTTAAGAATGACAGCCGGTTATCTATTTCTCTTAAAATCAATCGTGCAATCTGACGGTCCTTTGCACTCAATTCAAGCTGCTTAAAGAAATCCATTGATTCCAGGATAGAAAAATCTGTTACCTGACTGATATGCTTCCCGTCAATTAATACAGCAAGCGCCTCTTTATTGAGACGGTTCCCTTTACAGGTTGGACAATTTTTCTGCGCCATATATTTTTCTAATGTCTCACGGATAAAATCCGAAGAAGTTTCTTTATATCTGCGTTCTACGTTCTTTAACACACCTTCAAATGCAACATCCTTCGTACGGGAGCTGCCAAAATCATTTTCATAATGAAAGTGGATTTTTTCTTTCCCGCTTCCATATAAAATTTTATCCATTTGTTCCTCAGGGATATCCTTCACTGGAACATCCATCGAAATGCCATAATGGTCGCAGACGCTTTTCAATAGCTGCGGGTAATACTGCGAGCTGATTGGCTCCCATGGTGCGATAGCATGCTCATTTAACGTCTTATCCCAATCCGGAATAACCAATTCCACATCGACCTCCAGCTTGGTGCCCAGCCCATCACAGCTTGGACACGCGCCAAAGGGGCTGTTAAAGGAGAATAAACGCGGCTCTAATTTCCCGATAGAGAAACCGCAAATCGGACAGGCATGGTTTTCACTGAATAACAATTCTTCATCATCAATAACGTCCACGATTGCATTGCCTTCTCCCAGCTTCAGTGCTGCTTCCAGGGAATCACTCAGCCGGCTTTCGATGCCGCTTTTAATAACAATACGGTCGATAACCACCTCGATAGAGTGCTTTTTATTTTTCTCCAGATTAATATCATCCGCAACCTCCATCATATCGCCATCAATTCGAACACGCACATAACCTTGCTTTTTCAAGTCCTCTAATACTTTAACATGTTCCCCTTTTCTGCCGGATACGACCGGAGCCAAAATCTGCATTTTCGTTCTCTCCGGATATTCCAGAACCCGGTCAACCATCTGCTGTACAGTCTGCGAGCTGATCTCGATACCGTGCTTCGGACAGGTCGGCTTCCCTACGCGTGCAAAAAGCAAACGCAAATAATCATAAATCTCGGTCACTGTTCCGACTGTCGATCTCGGATTTTTGCTGGTTGTTTTTTGGTCAATCGAAATTGCCGGAGACAAGCCCTCAATCACGTCCACATCCGGCTTGTCCATCTGTCCCAGAAATTGTCTTGCATAGGCAGACAGCGATTCTACGTATCTGCGCTGTCCTTCTGCATAAACGGTATCAAAGGCAAGGGAGGATTTCCCGGAACCAGAAAGCCCTGTAAGAACCACTAATTTATTTTTAGGAATATCCACATCGATATTTTTTAAGTTATGCGCTCTGGCACCTTGGATTTTTATAGATTTACTTGGCATAAAAAATTCATCCTTCCGCTTTAAGCTCCAAGAGAACATCTCTTAATTCTGCTGCTTTCTCGAAGTCTAGATTTTTGGCTGCCTGCTTCATTTCTTTTTCCATATTTTCGATGACTTTCTGCTTCTCTTTCTTCGTCATCTTCTTCATTTGCTTCGCTTCCGATTCATACGTTTCCGGTGCTTCCGCAGCAATTGTTGCCTGGATAACGTCGCGTACTTCCTTGCGAATCGTTTGCGGGGTAATGCCGTGTTTTTCGTTATATTCCTGCTGAACCATACGGCGGCGTTCTGTTTCATCAATTGCTTTTTGCATCGAATCGGTCATCTTATCAGCATACATAATAACTTTACCCTGTTCATTTCGTGCGGCACGACCCATCGTCTGAATCAGCGAACGCTCGGAACGAAGGAAGCCTTCTTTATCCGCATCCAAAATGGAAACTAAGGATACTTCCGGAATATCTAGCCCTTCCCGGAGCAGGTTGATTCCGACAAGCACATCATATTTCCCGACACGCAAATCACGGATTACTTCAATCCGCTCTAATGTTTTGATTTCCGAATGCAGATAAGCTACTTTTATCCCGATTTCTTTCAGGTAATCTGTTAAGTCCTCTGACATTTTCTTCGTTAACGTCGTAATCAACACGCGTTCATTGCGTTCCGTCCGCTTATTGATTTCACCTATTAAATCATCGATCTGCCCTTCAATCGGACGGACCTCCACCTCTGGGTCCAGTAAGCCGGTCGGACGGATGATTTGCTCTGTCATTTCTGGTGAATGCTCTAATTCATACGGTCCCGGTGTCGCCGAAACATAAACCAACTGATTGGTCTTTTCTTCAAATTCTTCAAACCGCAGCGGGCGGTTATCCATCGCAGAAGGCAAGCGGAAGCCATGATCCACTAATACCTGTTTCCGGGCCTGGTCCCCGTTATACATACCGCGAATCTGCGGCAGCGTCACATGGGACTCATCAATAATTACTAAAAAGTCCTCTGGAAAGAAATCCAGAAGTGTATAGGGCGTTGCTCCCGCTTCACGCAGTGTCAGCGGACGTGAATAGTTTTCAATCCCGGAACAAAAGCCCATTTCCCGCATCATTTCTAAATCATAATTGGTCCGCTGCTCGAGACGCTGCGCTTCCAGCAGCTTCCCGGCATCGTTTAATTCCTTCAACCGGTCTTCTAATTCTTTTTCAATATTTTTAATCGCAATTTTCATTTTCTCTTCACGGGTCACAAAGTGAGAAGCCGGGAAAATAGCTACATGCTCTCTGTCGCCGATGATTTCTCCCGTCAGCGCATCGACTTCACGGATCCGGTCGATCTCATCTCCGAAAAATTCTACCCGGATACAATGCTCCTCATGAGATGCCGGGATAATTTCCACGGAATCCCCGCGCACACGAAACGTCCCGCGCTGAAAATTAATATCATTTCTTGCATATTGAATATCTACTAATTCCCGCAGAAGCTGATCTCTTTCTTTTTCCATGCCAAGTCTAAGGGACAGCACCTGGCTTCTGTATTCTTCCGGGTTACCTAAACCGTAAATACACGACACACTCGCTACGATCAATACATCGCTTCGTTCAAAAAGCGCCGATGTCGCAGAGTGGCGCAATTTATCTATTTCATCATTGATGCTGGCGTCTTTTTCAATAAACGTATCGGTAGAAGGCACATACGCTTCCGGCTGATAGTAATCATAATAGCTCACAAAATACTCTACCGCATTGTTTGGAAAGAACTCTTTAAACTCACTGTAAAGCTGTCCTGCCAGTGTTTTATTATGTGCAATAACAAGCGTCGGCCGGTTGATTTCTTTCACCACATTGGACATCGTAAATGTTTTCCCCGTTCCAGTAGCACCGAGTAACGTCTGATGATGCTGGCCGGCAAGTACCTTATCTACAATTTCCTGAATAGCTGCCGGCTGATCACCCGCAGGCTCATAAGCAGAAACTAACTCAAATTGCTCATTCATCCTATTTCCTCCGTTCCATACCATAGCTATTTTCTATTATATCCTTTTCTCAAAAAACGAACAAGTATTCGTTCTTGTTTTTAAGAAATTATATATTTTTTTATATTATTATTGAAATAACCTCTATTTTCATTATAGCCTTTCTGTCAATCTTTCAATCCTCGTTTTATTGTTATAATCAAATAAGAATGCTTGGATGCAGCAGTAAACCACTGTTCCAAGCATTCTTATGTTAAGAGGCGTTTGTATTCTTTTCTCTTCTAGCTTTAAAAGGCTCTTCAGCAAATTGAAAGCCTAAGGAATGGTGCTCTCCTTCATACAGAGATCCTTGTACAAAACGAACCTCTTCCTCATGGTTCAAAACTTCCATTTTAATATAAGCTCCGCTTCCCTGCAGTGCTTCATAAAAAGCTTGGCTTGTCCGTACGTTTTTCCCGCCGACTCTGTAAATGACCTCGCCAGTCTCTATTTCCAGCCTGTCTGCCGGACTGCCAGGCAGCACGCCAACCACTCTCAGGCCTTTGGCATGCGGCTGATAGTACGGACGGCGCAAACGGTCTCCTTCGCGATAGCGATAATTCAAATACTCTTTTCCGATAATCGCCAAAATTATCGCAGCCAGGGAAAGGTACGGGATAAATACTCCGCCGACAGCAATAAGTAAAATACCGATTGCTAAAAAGGTATTTGCTTTTGCCAGCTTGTAAATCGCATCCTGATGAAAATGTCCTTTTGCTTTATAGTTAAACCCAATCAAAAATGGAATCAGTGCTAAGCCTAAGCTGGATTCTCCAATGGATAAATACGGCCACCAGGGAGCAAAGGAAGTAATTAATCCTTCAGGCACAAGCATCAGCAGAGGAACAACCGTTAATCGTTTGATTTGCTGTTCGCCTACCCAGACACCGCGGTCACTCAGCGTAATTCTTGGAAACGTATCTTGCTTTTCAATACGTTTAATGAACAGGGATTCTACAAAAAGAAGCAATCCCGCTAATACAGCTAACGCCGGAAGACTGCTTTCGTAAAGCAAGGAATAATCAATGACATCTTGCATGTCAATAAGATACGGTGCAAAAAACAAAATAAGAAAAGTCAGCCCAAGTGTATAGCTGGGAGACAATAATGTAAAATGCGTACTGATGCTTAATACAACAAAGCTTAACGCTAAAACGAGAAGTGTTTCATAAGAGAATACCATGCCTGTGCCAATAATGACGGCAGAAATCAGTATTCCGCTGATTAAGGAGACAAGCCAGGTCCGATGCCACTCCATAAACTTCGGATATATTTTTATCCCAAAATCGTACCGCTCCCGTTTGATTCGAAAATAACTTGCCATCGTCAATATAAATAAAAACCAGTATAATGCCGGATTCAGAAAAAATTTGCCTATACCTTTTGCCAATTCAATAAGCCATGCTTCCGCCAATACTCTTCACCTGCTTTGCAAATACAATTTGTTCATCCATCACATAGTGGTGGATGAACAAATCTCTTATTTTATCACGGAGAATCGCCCGTAAATCTTCCGTCTCAAAATAGAAAGTGGAAATATAATTAGTCAGAGGGGAGTTAACGGGCGCTAACTCCCTGAATCATTTAGGCTAATTCAGCGAGAGAAAAGCAACAACTCCCGCTGAATGAAGTTTCGTTTTATTGATAAAGTTCTTCTAAAGAGCGTTCCAGCTGTCGGTCGTCCTCTCCGTCCCGAATCCTTTCAATAACCTGTGTTTCAATTAAACCGCCTGTTTCTTCGTCTACTTCTCCAGTTGTTTCCAAGTCATTATCTTCCTGAAATTCTTCTACAGCTTGCTCTGTTTCTTCACTGAAATAACCGTCTGTTCTTCCAGTATCATATCCCAGTCCAGATAACATCACTTGCATATTTGCCACTGCTTCGCTTGTATGGTCAAACGTGAGCGGCTCGTCATCTGTCACTTGAATCGGAGTAGAGTAGTAGTAATCATCCTGCCTTTGTTCGACGGTCGGTTCCACTCCTTTTCCATCAATCCACTCGCCGCCAGGAGACAGCCATTTAAGAGTTGTCATTTTAATAGAACTGTCATCCCCAAGCGGAATAGCCTGCTGTACGGTACCTTTTCCAAAGCTTGTTTCTCCCACAACATCATAATCAAGCTCTTTCATAGCAACAGCGACAATTTCAGAAGCAGAGGCACTGCCTTCATCAATTAACACGCTGATTGGATAATCTTTCGCCTCATCCAGATTAGACACATACTCTTCTGCATTTCCATTCGCATCCTCGATTTGCAGATAAGGCATATCACTTGGAACAAATTGCTGTAAGATTTCTTCCGCAACATCTAACAGTCCGCCCGGGTTCCCGCGAACATCAATGACTAGACCGTCAATATCCTGCTCTTCCAGATCTGCCAGCTGTTCTTCAAATTCTTCTCCTGTATGTTCAGAGAAGTTTGTGATTTGAATAACTCCTGTATCCTTGCCATCTTCTGATTCCACTTCACTATATACGGTTTCCACCGGAATCGTATCTCTTTGAATCGTTACTTCAAATGGATCCGAAGTACCTGAACGCTGTATTTCTAAAACAACATCGGTTCCTTTTTCTCCGCGGATTTTAGCAACTGCCTCGTTTACATTCAATCCTTCTAAACTCTCTCCGTCCACACTTAAGACCTGGTCATTTGGACGCAGCCCTGCTTTTTCCGCAGGTGATTCTTTCATTGGCGACATAATGGTTATATAGCCGTCTATCTCACTGACCTCCGCACCAATTCCTTCAAACGAAGACTCAATCTGCTCGTTGAACTGCTCCATCATTTCACTATCTAAGTAAGAAGTATGCGGGTCTTCCAGCGTCGAAAGCATCCCTTCTATAGCGCCTTCCACCAGTTCATTATCATCAACATCTTCTATATAGTTTGATTTGATTAAATCAAAGGTTTGAGAAATCTTGTCTAAATCTGCCGGTAATTCAGCAGATGATTCTTCCTCGGCATTATCAGTTTCATTTTCTGAATTCGTTATTTCCAAAGGAGCGTTCCCCTCTGAATTTTGAGCTAATTTAACTCCGCCGTAGCCCCCTAACACACCGATAAGCAGAGCACCAATTAATATCAGTATGATTTTAGTTTGATTAAGCTTCATTTCTACACCTCTTTGTTGCTTCAAAAGCTTCCATCCAGCTCCGAAGTTGAATTAATATATCTATCACAAGCAGCAAATCATTTAGAAAAACTGATATTCGTAAAAATCATTTAAAAAGCGTATGTTCCTATATAAAAATAAAGACACTTCTCAAGTAAAACAAAGCATATTTATTTTCTAATAAAGAAATCATATCATGTTATCCAGTGAATGACTATGATTTTACACACAAACATTATCTAGAACCTTTCTTTTGAATAGACTATTCAGAACATTCTTCTGGCAGCTTTATTTAATAACAAGAAATCCGAACTAATTCACATTCTGCCTAAAAGCAAATGAAGTACTAGTTCGGATTTATTATTTGATAAATTTCTATTTATTTAGCTTTGAATTAATTCAAGTAGCCTGCCGGGTCAACCGGGTTCTTATAGCCTCCAGGGTGAATTTCAAAATGGAGATGGACACCAGTGGAACCTCCCGTATTGCCCATTACAGCGATTTGATCGCCTTGGCTCACCGTCTCGCCATTAGATACCGTAAAGCTATCCAAATGTGCATATAAGGTCGTATACTCCTGGCCGTTTATATTATGCGTAACCATCACCGTATTGCCATAACCACTCATTGAACCAGTATAAGCCACCACACCATCAGCAGCTGCACGAATTACTTTATCCGCTTCTCCGGCTTGCCCAAAATCCATTCCGTTATGCGGTCTGACATCTCCATGTATCGGATGTACACGATTCGGATCAAAAGGAGAAGTGGTCGGCCCGGAGGTTGGTCGAATAAAACCAGAACGATTGCTTGGCGCAGCATCTTCTGATTTCACCTCACCAGAAGCTCCGCTGGCTACTTGCACGTCCACATCACTTTCTTCTTCCTGCTGTTCTGTTTCTTCTTCACTGGAAGTATCTTCACTCTCTGATTCTTCCTCTGCCGGCTGGCTCTCTTGTTCCTGCTCTTCACTTTCTTCTTCCTGCTGCTCTGATTCTTGTTCACTTTCTGCCGCAGCTCGACGCGCTTCTTCCGCCTGACGTTCTTCTTCTGCCTTGCGCTCTGCTTCGGCTTCTGCCTCAGCACGTGCTTTCTCTTCTGCTTCCTTCTGTTCCAGATCATCCTTTTTACTTTGAGCAGACTCTAATGCAGATTGCTTCGCTGCTGCCTGAGCGTCAATCAGCTGCTGCTCCTCCTCAGCTGATAACTTCACTTCTTCCATTTCATCGTACTCAATTTCTAAGTCAGCTAATAACGTTTCTTTATCAGATATTTGTTCATCTAATTGGTCTTGCAATGCAAGCAGGTCATCATGCTGATCTTCAAGCGCTGCTTTATTTTCTTCTACAGCAACCTTATTTTCCTCAACCGTCACTTTACTTGCTTCCAGTTCCCCTTTATCGTCTTCCAGCTGCGCCTTATCATTAGCCTGTTCTTCCATAATAGATCTGTCAGAATCCATTACTTTATTCACCGCGGTACTGCGAGAGACGAATTCACTGAAATTTTGTGCACCAAAAATAACCTCTAAGTATTGAATTTCTCCACCATTCTGCTGAATACTGCGGAGACGGTCTTTAATGAGCGCATCTCGCTGTTCGATTCGCTCTTCTAAATCTACTATGTCTTCTTCTAATTCCTCTATACGATTAGACAATTCCTCTATTTCATCTGTTAAACTTTCAATCTCCTGATTGGTTGCTTCAATCTCGCCTTCTTTATCAGCGATATCTGATTGTGTCCGGCTCAATTCTTCATCTATGGATGAGATTTCACTTTCCACGTCACTTTGTTCTTTTTTGTTTGATTCAAGCTTTTCCTCCGAATCATCTTTCTTTTTCTTTGCTTCCTCTTTTTCCGATTCCAAATCAGACTTCTCTTTCTCCAGTTCGTTAATTTCATCTTCTACATCTTTTACAGACTCTGCTGAAACAGAATGTATTGGTGTCGTGACTGTGAGCAATGTAACCAGGCTGAATGCCGCAAGTGCTCTCAAGCTTCTCATATGTTGTTCCCCTCTCCATTTTGTTTCTGCTTTATAGTAAATTGTGATTTTTTTATCAGCTGAAAACTGCCCCCTATGTCTTTCTGCTCAGCTGACTATTCTATTTTAGAAAAACTCGTATTCACTGCGTTTGCAGCAAATGCGAGTTTTTCTTATTTTCCCTATATGGAACATAATCTTTATTTCTTTTGTATGCTAGACTTTTAAGAATTTACGTACACTCATCACGCTTCCCCAAACGCCGATTACTGCTCCTATCAGCAGTACCATCCCGGACAGCTGCCAAGCAAATGGATTGAATGGCAGAAGGTCTATAAATCGGAAGGTATTCGTTATACCTGGTAAGTTATGATAAATATAATAATAACCTCCCACGATAACGGCCATTGGGGTTATGGAACCAAGTATCCCTAACAGTGCCCCTTCCACAAAGAACGGCCAGCGAATAAAGGAATTCGTTGCTCCTACTAATTTCTGAATGCCAATTTCGGTACTTCTTGCAATAATTGTTATCTTGATTGTATTTGAAATTAAGAAAATAGCTGTAAATACCAGCGCTATAATCAATGCCATTCCAATTGCTCTTGCATAATTATTAAATTGGAAAAGCCGATCAACTACTTCTTGGCCATATAATACATCTTCTACGCTGTCTAACTCGCTGATTTGATTGGCAATAGCCTCTGTTTCCTCAGGAATGCCAGCTTCCACGATATATACATGGTTCAACGGGTTGTCCTGCTCCAGCATGACCCACGCCTGGCCGTCATCTCCCATACTGTCAATTAAGCTTTTTAATTCATTATCATTGGAAGAAAATTGAACCTCTGCCACACCATCTATCTGTTCAATTTCTTCACCGAGTTCGACAATTTGATCTTCATCTGCCGTTAATTCAATTAGCGTACTGATTTGTACATCCTGCTCGATATTCCTTGCCATTTGGTCAAGGTTCAGAACTAAAGCCAAAAATACAGCTACAAGAATTAAGGTTGTGGTTACGGCCGCAATGGAGGCAAAGGTCATCCAGCCATTCCGGAATATGTTTTTCATACCTTCACGTATATGTCTTAACAATGTTCTAAACTTCATAGCCGTAGTCACCCCGCTGTTGATCTCGTACAATATTCCCATCTTCAATTGCAATGACACGACGTTTAATTGTATTAACAATATGTTTACTGTGAGTTGCCATGATTATGGTTGTACCTTTTGAATTAATGTCTTCTAAAACTTCCATAATTCCCCATGAAGTATCCGGGTCCAGGTTTCCTGTCGGTTCATCGGCTATTACAACCTTAGGGTTATTTACAATCGCCCGTGCAATTGCCACACGCTGCTGTTCCCCGCCAGATAATTCACTTGGAATCATTTTTGCTTTATCCTCTAATCCTACAAGCTGCAAGACTTCTGACACTCTGCGTTTAATACTTTTTGGCGACGTTTCGATTACTTCTAAAGCAAACGCCACATTTTCATAGACTGTCAGTTTTTGCAGAAGTTTGAAATCCTGAAAGACAACCCCTATATCACGACGCAAGTATGGGATATGCCTTTCTTTTATTTTACTTAATTCTCGTCCATTAATGATTATCTTACCTTTTGTCGGCTTTGCTTCACGATAAATCAAACGAATAAAGGATGATTTACCAGCCCCGCTCGGCCCGACAAGATAAACAAATTCACCACGATCGATATGTATATTTATATCGTTCAGTGCTGTCACACCATTACTATATGTTTTGGATACATTCTCCATTGTTATCATTTCATGACCACCTAATTTAATATATTATTTCCGCTTATGACTTTAACCGTTACTGATATCTGTCTGATTAACTGCCAAAAAAATACATATTTTGCAAGCTCTATCTATTTATATATTTCTGTTATATTTTTATTTCTGCTATTTTATCTCTATCTTTTTTATATCATTAGAATTCATTTAAATAGATTTAAACGACCAAAAATAATTATAACATCTCTGTGTATTTTATGATGAAAAAATCGTATTACATTTTTATTTCAATTCGACAACTCTTGTAACAATCAAAAAAGAACACTAATTAAGCTCGGCATAGAGCGGTTTAACACAGCTTCTTATAATCGACAATTTTTTATGTTTACTAGTTGAAAAGGTTTTGTTTTAAAGGATAACGGGTAATTGAGCGGTTTGTGCTAAAACGACGGATTTTGGAATTTTTGAAAGGCTGGAGGGTACACTGTATTTCATGAAGAAGATTGATTTTTATCATTATTTCTATTTGAACATTCAAGTAAAAAGCAGCATTAACCCGCTATACCTAATAAACGAAGAACTATGAATGTAAACCTGATAACGACGAAATATCAATGCTTTTAAAATACTTTTTTTAAATAAAATGAGAAGAAGAGACACAGACGCTTGCCGTAAAGCAAACGTCTGTCCGTCCCTATTGTTCAATTAACCAGGATGCCAACTCTTCTAAGTCTTGTCCTTCTACTTGCGACTGCGGCGGCATGCTGCCAATACCTTCTTGGACGATATCCTCAATTTGTTCCTGAGAATATTTTGACCCAATATCAAGCAGTTCAGGACCGCCATTTCCAGAAAGGTCAGCACCATGACAGTTAGCACAGTTATTGCGATACACTTCCTCGCCAGCTTCTAAATTTTCAGCTGAATCGCTGTTGGTATCGTCTGCATTACCGCAAGCTCCCAGAATAATAACCATTCCCAGGAACAAGGCAGCTAATCCTTTTTTCATCGCCTCAATCCTCCTTGCCAGTTGCTACTATTAGTATATCTGCTTCGGTTTCATTCTACATAAATCATTATGAACAAAAAAGGACAATTGGTGTTTATTTCATTTGGGAACGGAGATATCCGTCAATAAATATATCCAGATTACCGTCCATTACTGCCTGCGTATTCCCTGTCTCCACATCTGTTCTATGATCCTTGACCATTGAATACGGGTGGAAAACATACGAACGAATCTGGCTTCCCCAGCCAATTTCCATTTGTTCTCCGCGAATTTCTGCTAGTTCTTGCCGCTGTTTTTCAATCTCCAGCTGATAAAGCTTTGATTTTAACATTTTCATCGCTTGTTCCCGGTTTTTGATCTGGGAACGTTCATTTTGACAGGTAACAATGATATTAGTCGGAAGATGCGTAATCCGTACAGCCGAATCCGTCGTATTGACATGCTGCCCGCCAGCGCCGCTTGCACGATACGTGTCTATTTTTAAATCCTCTGTTTTTACATCAATATCTACGTCGTCGCTCATCTCTGGTGTCACATCACAGGATACAAAAGATGTATGCCGTCTTCCTGAGGAGTCAAAAGGAGAAATTCGGACAAGACGATGAACCCCTTTTTCCGCTTTTAAATAGCCATAGACGTTATGACCTTTGATTAATAACGTAACGCTTTTCACACCAGCTTCATCTCCGGGGAGGTAATCAATGGTCTCCACAGAAAACGAATGGCTTTCCGCCCAGCGCTGATACATACGCAGCAGCATACTTGCCCAATCCTGCGATTCTGTACCGCCTGCTCCTGGGTGCAGCTCTAAAATCGCATTATTCGCATCGTAAGGCTCGCTCAATAAGAGCTGTAATTCAAATTTATTTACTTTCTCTTTAAAATCCTTCAGCTCTGACTGCAGATCTTCAAATAACTCTTGGTCATTTTCCTCTTTAACCAGCTCATAAGATACTTCCAGATTGTCTAATGTTTCTTCAATCTCTTCAAAAGAATCGACGTAGCTTTTTAATCCATTCGATTCTTGAATAACTGTTTGCGCTTGATTCTGATCATCCCAAAAAGCAGGATCGGCCATCAATGCTTCTAATTCAGCAATCCGTGCTTTCTTTTGTTCGAGGTCAAAGAGACCCCCTGAAATCTTCAACACGTGAAGTTATTTTTTCCAGTTCTTGTTTAATTTCGCTTAATTCCATATACTGATTCCTCCTAATATTGCTTTTCCTTGCCATGGTATAACAGGTGCTCTGTGCAGGAAAGCTCTCTGTTTCCCCCA
This sequence comes from Oceanobacillus sp. M60, assembly GCF_053839645.1. Classification (NCBI taxonomy): domain Bacteria; kingdom Bacillati; phylum Bacillota; class Bacilli; order Caryophanales; family Bacillaceae; genus Oceanobacillus; species Oceanobacillus sp. M60. The sequence goes on from NZ_JBSSNH010000005.1 coordinate 254,572, forward strand.
GCCGGGTTTCCCCGCCAATAGCCGTTGTATCCACTATTGAACAGGGGGTTATTTCAAATGAATGCCGATTAGCTTATTGCTTACCATGACAGTTTTTATACTTTTTACCGCTGCCGCATGGACAAGGGTCATTTCGCCCTACGGTATTATTTTTCACAACTGGTTTTCTGGATTTTTTCTTCTGACCGTCACCGCCTCCAGAAACAGCTTGCGTATTTTTAACGACTTCCTGACGCTGCAGATTATCCTGAATCTGTGCTTTCATCACATATTTGGATACTTCCTCTTCAATGCTTGCAATCATTTCTTCAAACATTGTGAAGCCTTCCATTTGATATTCACGCAGCGGATCGTTCTGACCGTAGGCACGTAAATGAATACCTTGGCGAAGCTGATCCATCTGGTCAATATGGTCCATCCATTTTGTATCTACTGTGCGCAGCAGAATAACTTTTTCAAACTCAACAAACTGTTCCGGCGTAAGCTCTGCTTCTTTTGCATCATAACGGCGATTCACTTTTTCCATAATAATGCCGGTTATTTCTTCTGCTTCCTTATCCTGAAGCTCTGCCGTTGTCATATCACCTTGCTCTAATAGGTTACCTTCTATATATTCCACAATAGCATCCAGGTTCCATTTATCTTCATCATTATCCTGTGTATGTGTTGCAACAATTCGCTCTACAGTAGATTGAATCATATTTATAATGATTTCACGCAGGTTGGTTTCAGAATCAATGACGTCAAAACGCTGTTTATAAATAATTTCACGCTGTTCACGAAGCACATCATCATAAGACAGAACCGTTTTACGTGCATCGTAGTTATTCCCTTCCACACGCTTTTGAGCAGATTCTACTGCACGGGAAACCATTTTACTTTCGATTGGCTGGTCATCATCCATGCCAAGCCTTTCCATCATCGCTTTCAAATTATCTGAACCGAAACGGCGCATCAGCTCATCTTCCATAGATAAGAAAAATTGGGATATTCCCGGATCACCCTGACGTCCGGAACGTCCGCGGAGCTGATTATCAATACGGCGTGATTCGTGTCGTTCCGTGCCGATGACAGCCAGTCCGCCGAGGTCTTTCACACCGTCTCCTAATTTAATATCTGTACCGCGGCCTGCCATGTTGGTTGCGATGGTTACTGCACCTCGCTGACCGGCATTTTCAATAATTTCCGCCTCACGGAAGTGGTTTTTCGCATTTAGTACTTCATGCTTTACTCCCGCACGCTTCAGCAGCTGTGAAATCAGCTCGGAGGTTTCTACCGCTACCGTACCGACCAGAACCGGCTGGCCCGTTTCATGGCGTTCTTTGATGTTATTAACAACGGATTTAAACTTGCCTTCCATCGTTTTATAAATTTGATCTGCACGGTCATCTCTTTGGACTGGCTGATTAGTTGGGATAGCAATAACATCCATATTATAGATGCTTCTGAACTCTTCTTCCTCTGTTTTTGCTGTACCTGTCATACCAGACAATTTTTTGTACATACGGAAATAGTTCTGGAAAGTAATCGAAGCAAGCGTCATACTCTCATTTTGTATTTGTAAGTTTTCCTTCGCTTCAATTGCCTGATGCAGACCATCACTATAGCGGCGGCCTTTCATTTTACGTCCAGTAAACTGGTCGATAATAATGACTTCGCCTTCTTCTACCATATAATCCGTATCTTTATGCATGGATACGTGCGCTTTCAATGCCTGATTAATATGATGCGTTAAGGAAACATGTGATAATTCAAATAAATTTTCAATACTGAAGAATTTCTCTGCTTTATCAATTCCTTGTTCCGTTAATTGTACTGCTTTTGTTTTTTCCTCGAAGGTATAATCTGTTTCCTTTTGCAGTGTACGCACAAATCGATCTGCCTGCTGGTAGAGCGATGCAGATTTTTTTGCTGATCCAGAAATAATCAATGGCGTACGGGCTTCATCAATTAAAATCGAGTCAACCTCATCGATAATGGCATAATTCAATGGCCGCTGCACCATCTGTTCTTTATATAACACCATGTTATCTCTTAAGTAATCAAAACCAAATTCATTATTTGTTCCATAAGTGATATCTGCTTGATACGCTTTACGCTTATCTTCCTTGGGAAGACCATTGTGGTTTAAACCGACCGTTAATCCTAAAAAAGCAAACAGCTCTCCATTTTCTTTCGCATCACGATCTGCTAAATAATCATTGACTGTAATAATATGCACGCCTTCACCCGAAAGCGCATTAAGATACGCTGGCATCGTTGAAGCCAACGTTTTCCCTTCCCCTGTTTTCATTTCAGATATATTTCCATTATGCAGCGCTACCGCACCGACTAACTGTGTACGGAAAGGGCGCATTCCGAGCACACGCTTAGAGGCTTCACGAACAACCGCATATGCTTCTACAAGAAGGTTGTCCAATTCTTCTCCATTTGCGACCCGTTCCTTAAATTCCTCTGTTTTCTTCTGTAAATCATTATCTGAAAGCTTCTGCACCTCAGGCTCTAATGCTTCGATCTTGTCCACCTGTTTTTCGATACGCTTCACTTGTTTTTGATTTCCGTCACCAAAAATCTTCGTTAAAATTCCTGCCATTATGAACGCTCCTCAGTTAATTGAAACTTTTATTGCTTATAGAATTACACTTGATTCAAAATTATATGTCATATACCACTATTTAAAGGTAATGATATCGTAGCTGATAAATTTACCATGTCTGATAGGCAATAGTCAATATAAGTAATCATAACACTTCCTAAACCGTTATGACAACTTACATTGTCCGTTTCGTTCCCAGCAGGGTCTCTTTCTGACACAAGCTAATTATCTATATACTGACAGACCTCCTGCATGTATAAAAAAAAGAACTGAAATGTTGATTTCAGTCCTGAATGAAGTGATCTTCCGAGGGTGTTTTGCGAAGAGTAGTACCGATTATAGATACACTACTTTTAAACTTTTTCTTTTTGTTCAGAGGATATCTGTGCAAGATGCTTATTGAGGTTGCCTACAATACGTAATAGCTGCTGAATCGTATGCTCGTGCTGACTTACCCGCTGTTCCAATTCATCCAGCACTCGCTGTGTCGTATACTGCATTTGACTGCCCCCCTTTACTTTCTAATTTATTTATACCACACGCCTTCTTTTCCAGCGAATCCGCAAACTCCATTTTTCAACAGCCAAAAACACAGTTTGTCTAGACAAACTGTGCTTTTGGCTGTAAAAATGACGCGTTTACCCGTATAAACTGAAAAAAAACGCCAGTTTGATGTTTTTTTCGACAAAATTTCATCGATTGGATAAAATTGATAAATTTTTTGGCTTATTTATTCTTCCTTTACCACAACAAAGCCTGTACATACGCACTTTGTGAGCTATTTCTATCATCGCTATATATTTTTTTCTTGATAAAAAAACTTTTTAGCCATCTCGTAAAAAAGCAGGATATTGCTCCCTCCATCGGAAGCAATATCCTGCTTTTTCTATTAATATACTATTTTATTTTGATTTAAACATGCGGTTCAATCAATCCGTATTTTCCATCACGGCGTTTATAAACCACATTGGTTTCTCCAGATTGATCATTAGTAAATACAAAGAAGCTGTGTCCAAGCATATCCATTTGCAGGATTGCTTCTTCAGAATCCATTGGTTTTAAGTTAAAACGTTTGGTACGTACTAATTCAATTTGATTTTCATTTTCTTCAGATGCCAGTTTTGCTTCTTTTTCTAATTCAGCAAAAGCATGCTTAGGAGCGCCGTTTTGTCTGAATTTACGATTGATTTTAGTTTTATGTTTGCGAATTTGTCTTTCTAATTTATCTACGGCTAAGTCTACAGCAGCATATAAGTCAATATGCTGTACCTCTGCACGCAGTAAGAGATTTGTCATTGGGATGGTAACCTCAATGCGCTGTTCATCATTATAGACACTTAGATTTACATGCACATCGCTAGTCGGAGCGGAATCAAAATATCTTTCCAGTTTGCTGATTTTCTTCTCAACATACTCTCGAATAGCGTTTGTAACCTCAATATTTTCGCCTCTAATATTAAATTTCATATAAGTGTCCTCCTTCTTTACTTTTATAAATATATTATAGCACTATTTCACAAACTTCTCTTGTCTAAACCCTTAATTTTCGTAAACGTTTTCTATTCATCCGGCCCAACCCCTGTACATGCAAGGGTTAGAAAGATTAAAATTTTTTGACAAAATTCGAAGTTATGTTTGAATTCGATTTACTAGAATCATATCCTTCTATTCTTTTTCTTCTCCACATCTAAGACAGAAAGTAAAGCATCCTCTCTTCTAAAAAAAGATAACCAGCTTGGCCATTGCTGATTATCTCTTTTTGAAAGGTAACAAACCTTTATTTTTTCTGATCTAAAAACATGCCGTCCATGCTTTGCATATTTTTATATGGATTGGAATAGCTTGATGTTGATTTCTTTTGCTGCTGTACCTGCTTCATTTCATTTTTTAAAGCAAAGAATATAAATTTTATCTTTTGCTCAATATCTTGGTTCATGTGGACGATTGCTTTTCCCAGCTTGTCTTCATCCTTTGTGTATGGAGGAGCTATTGCATCAAGCAGCTCTCCTCTCTCTTCCATCATTTTTTGAAAGGTATTGATAACCTCTTCCCGATTATGTGAATCAATATCCTGGGATAATAGCTGCTGCATGCTCTCTGTTAATTGGTAAATAGGTATGATCCGGTTCATCAGATGGAAGCACCCTGACTGTATTTCTGCTGACGATCCTTTAGAATGACCTGTTTCCAAACATCGCGAAATTCCTTTGCATAGCTGAGCGCCTCTTCTAACTTTTCGGTATCATTTTTTATATTCGCTTCTGTTAATAGATTATGCATATAGTCATATAACGGCATCATCTGATGAGAGATTTCCATATTCATATCCAATGTCACCATGAGTTCATTAATGATTTTTTGCGCTTTTTGGATGTTGGTATTTTTAGCAGCAAAATGGTCATTATCCATCTCTTTCCTTGCTTGTTTAATAAATTTAATACAGCCATTATAGAGCATCAGCGTCAGCTCTCCGCCTGATGCTGTATTAACGGCGTTATTTTGATAGGTTTGATATGCTTTATTACTACTCAAATTGCATCACCCTTCTTTCTTATTGTGCCAGTCCAGGAGCAAAATTCGACATCAGCATATCGGATTGCTGATTCATCATGGAAATAGCACGCTCCATCTCTGAAAATTGTCTCCAATAACGCGATTCAACTTTTTCCAAACGACGCTCGAAATTCTCAATTCGGCTGTTGATTTCTTCCATGCGCTTCCCTAGTGCATACCCATCTAAGGATACACTTGTTGCCGTGCCAGCACGCTGATTAATTTGACCGATTGTATCTTCCACAGCATCTTCCAGACGATTGATTAATCCTCTGCCTTCTCCTTCTGAACTGTTCGAGAAGAGCCTTTGTACACTTTCCGGATCGGCAGCAAGTGCATCCCGCAAATCAGCTTCATTAATAACAAGCTTCCCGCCATCCATATAATCAGATGACGTTTCAATTCCAATCTCTGTTAATGAAGTGAATGCTCCGTCATTTTTAACTGTTCCATACCAGCTTTGGCGCATATTAGTTAATCCACTAGATAAGAATGATTCTCCCCGCAGCATTCCGCTTTTTGCTTTTTCTTCCCAAAGTTCAATTTCACGCTCGGACATATCTGATTTTTGCTCATCTGTTAACGGAGGAAAATCACGGAAAACTTGTTCCCGCTGCGATTCATTAATTTTCTCAACAATTTCATTATAAGCTTCCACAAACTCGGTGATTTTTTCAACGGTATGGTCAATATCATTGGTTACGTTTAATGTTGCTTCGCCTTCTGTTTTATTTAAGAATTGGAAGGTGACGCCATTTAGCTGGTAGTGGTTATCCTGAGTTTCTACTTCATAGGCACCGTTGTATGTGAATTTTGCGTTTTGGGCGCCTTGTTCTCCACCTCTCATTACTCCATCTTCCACTTCTACCGGATCTTGACTTAGTCCTAATTGTGAGAAAAAACTTCCTTCACTATCATCAAATTCTATTTCTTTTCCATTCGGATTATAAACCCCGGTTCTTGTAGCTTCTATAATAACTTTATTTGAATTCTCATCATAAGTCATCCGAACTGGACTATCTACATCATCATTAATTCTCTTGACAACATCGGAAAGTTTGTCTCCATCCCGAATCTCATATTTATGTTCTTTAACCCCGTTATCTCCGTAAGAACTATCTTTTCCATATGTTTTAAATGTGATAGAACCAGTAATTCCTTGCTCACTTAAAGTCTTTTCAGTATCAAATTGAACTTCTTTAGCTCCAACATTAATCGCAGAGGTCGCTAACTGCTCCACATTAATCCGATACGTACCACTATTCGCACCAGCATTCCCCGTAGCACGAACCGCATCCTCCTGTGTCGAGGAAATAATTTTTTTATTAAAAGTTTCACTCAATTTCATATTCAAAATCATATTCTGATCAAAGTTGCCTAATAATTTATTAACGTCCCGGAAAGCATCACGTTTCCATTCCAGCTTTGTCCGGTCCTGATGCATTTTATCAAGCGGGATTCTTTCTGCGTTCATTAAATCTTTAATCATGGATTCTGTATCAATTCCACTTGCCAATCCGCCAATTCGCATATTCACTCACCTCTATATCTTTTTATTGATTAACAGGCCCATGAAGTCGGCCATTTCTGCATACATATCTAATAACTTTTTTGGAGGAATTTCTCGTATAACCTCGTCTTTATCTGCGTCTACAACAGTAACATAATACTTTTCCAATTTATCGTGCATTTCAAACTTTACATTTCTTCTGACCGGCTCTAAAAAGCCATTCATTTTTTCAATAACCTGCTCTACTTGTTCTTTGCTCACTGCTCTGCTCGCTTCTGTCTTGGTTGCTTCTATTTCTTTTGCTTCAGATGGTAAAGCAGCGGGGGATGTAACAGCCTTAATGGGATGAGGAATAAATGAAGGGTCCTGCACTCCAGTTTTATTTACAACCATCAGGTCACAACTCCTTACTGTTTATCTTTTATATCGGCTTCTTTTATGAAATGTAAAGGGTTAAATACAAGTTTTCTAGCATGATTGTCAGGTTTATCTGTACGATAATAAAAGAAGGACGTAAAAGTTATAGTTTTTCTCCTTTTAAGAAATCAAAGAGGGTTTGATCAATCTGTGCCGCTTGATTATTTTGGTTTTTGATATCTACATAAATCTCCTGCCGGTAGATATCTACTGACTTTGGCGCACGAATACCCAGTTTGACCTGATCCCCTTCAATCGCAATTACTTCTACTTCAATATCGTCACCGATTTGGATAGCTTCATTTCTTTTTCTGGAAAGTACAAGCATTATTTTTCCTCCTTTTCATGGGAAGGCCGGTTGATTGGCGTTCTGGATGAATACGCATCCGTTTGAAGGACGACCTGTTTTGCCAAGTTTTCTTTAATGTGAATCACAATTGGCGCTTTCAGGTTAATGGTGCTGTCCGTAAAAGGTTTATTTACAGTGACAATCGTATAGATAGCTACATCATTGCGATCTTTTATTTTTAAAAGGTCAATAGTAGAGGGTTCCAGTTCAAACACATAATCCTGATACAGATAATAGGGGTCGGTAATGATAAAAGCTAATTGCGCATTATCTGCCGATTGTAAAATATGAAACATCTGGTTATCTGGAAATTCCAGTAATACAAATTGTTTGGACTCTGAAAATCCGGGTATTCCGGATGGAAATGTAATTATTTTTGACTCATCGACTTCGATTTCACCTAAGTACGCTGATGTCATCTTCATGGTGCACACTCCTTATATTTTTGTATTGATTACTTCAATTGTTAACTCCGGACGCTGGGCGAGGGAGGTTTCTATGCTTCCAGGTGTATATTGCATGATTGGTTTATTTGCTCTTCCTTCAATCACCGGCTGATGTGTTTGCACCTGAATATCTAAATCTGCCGGTTCATAGGAAGTTTTTACAGCAAAGGTAGAAGGTATAAATGTAATCCCCAATCTTTTTTGCTCTGAAAATGCGTTTTCCATCGCCTGTGCCTTGATGGTATCTGCACTATTTTCAATGCGCATTAATGCATTGCCCTGCCGTGCTCTTCTGGCAGTCCCTTGAGCAGCCGCCTGTTCCCCGGCCTGCGCATTTTTGGCGATGCTTTTTTTCGCACTTAATAAATTCATGTCCTCCCATGCCTGGCTCTGATCGATGTTTAGCTTTCCTTGTTTCGTACGCATGGAGATTTCTGCTTTGGGCTGTCTGATGGTTAAATCACCAGACGTTTGTGACATATGTAATTGTGCCGGCTCTGTTTGAATTTGTATTTTTGCCGGCTGTGAATGCATTCTAATTTGTGGAATCTCCATCTCTTTTCCCTCTCCATCGCATGATTTAGAAAACATTGGCTTGGCTAAGCCTTTGAGTGAATAACATGCTCACATCCGTCTTATAAAAAAACTGTCCTATTTGCTAAAAACACCCTGCTCCAAACAACGTAGTGGGCAGGGTGTTTTATACGTAACAAACTTTCACGTGAACTTGTCCTTATCGTAAAAAGTCAACCAGAGAAGGCTGGATAATACGAGAACCTGCTGAAAGTGCTGCCCGATGTAGACTCTCTTGTGTAATCAGGTTCGTAATTGCCTCTGCAAAATCGACGTCTTCATTATCAGATAACGTTTTTGTCGTGACGATTTTTTGATCGGCTAAGCGGTTTTCGACAAGCTCTACCCGATTCATACGGGCACCGATTTCTGCACGTGAATCAAGAACGCCGCCAATCGAAGCTTCTAATTCGCCAATGCTTTCTTCGATACCTTCTCCGTCTACAAGGCGTGAAATAAAGCTATCTACCGTTGCAAATAAATCTCCATTCTCGCCAAAAACGGTAGATCCATCTGTATTTGCTTTTACGGTAATCCCGCTTGAAACTTCGATAACCACATCATCATCTGCAAAATCAACCGTCAGTTCTCCATCTTCGCCTATTGTTACTGGTTGTACATCCGAATTTGTACCGTTAAAAATATATTTTCCATTCACACTCGTATTCGCTATATCTACTAAATGCTCTTTTAATTGCTTTGCTTCTTCTACAATACTCTGGTATTCATCACTGCTGTTTGTCCCATTGCTTGCCTTTACTGCCAGCTCTTTTAACCGCTGCATCGCATGATTGGTCTGGTCAATGGCAGCATCTGTATTATCCAGCCAGCTGTTCACTTCAGAGGTATTCCGTTCAAACTGTTCGATTCGTGCTAATTTGGAACGGTAAGAAACGCCCTTCATCGCAATCATCGGATCATCAGAAGGCTTGGATATCTTTTTCCCCGTGTACAGCTGATCCATATATTTATTCATTTGCGTACTGTTATGTGATAAATTACGTAATAAGTTATTGGAAAGCATACTTTGAGTGACACGCATTTTTCTAACCTACCTTCCTACTAATCCCATTCGGTTGATAATTGTATCTATTAATTCATCCATCGCTGTCATTCCGCGGGCAGCTGCATTGTATGCATGCTGGAATTTAATCATGTTCGTCATTTCTTCATCCAGAGAAACTGCACTGATCGATTGACGCTGGTTATTGACCTGGTGCTGCAATGTCGCTGTATTATCCAGCATGGTGATGGCATGGTTAGCATCCACGCCGACTTCACCGATAATGGATTCCAGATAACCGTTCACAGAGACACCATCTAAATCCTCATTAGCACTTGTAAAAACATTCGACAAATCTCTTGCCAGGTCTCCTGAATTTCCTTCTCTTGACACATTAACTTCGGAACGGTCTTTTAAAGCAACTGCCATTTTCCCGGCAGCCCCCCGTGCATCAGTTAATTCTTCAAAAAATGGCAGCCCGGAATCCCCTTCTTGATGCAGTTCATTGATGCTGGTCACAATTGCATATGCCAGATTATCCAGCTTTTCAAGCATTTCCGGGAAATCGCCTTTTGCTACCGCGTTATCCCCTTCGCCCTCCGCATATCCGGAAGCATGTACATAGCTTTGGATAGTGCCTCTGGAGGATGTAATATCCACATCGCCTACATTAATGCTTTCAAAAACTTTCATTCCATTAATTTCTGTATAAACCGGGTCATCGATCTGCCGGGTTTCTCCTGTCACCCCATTTACGATATTCACCGGCTCACCGTCTGCAACAATGATATTCACAATGGCGACACCATCCCCCTGCTTCCCGCCCGGAATATGGTCTTTATTGTATGTCACATCAATATTCACAATTTCTGAAAGCTCATCCAAAATATTATCGCGTCGATCATATAAATCATTGGCAGTATACCCATGCGTTTCGAGCTTTTTAATTTGGGAATTGATATCTTTCAGGTTTTCAATCATACTATTTGCCTGATCAATTGTATTCTCTGTCTCCGTTTGTAAATCCGTACGAATCGTATTCATCGAAGACGACAGATGATTGAACGTATCAGCCAGCGCTTCCCCTCTGCTCAGGATGACTGCACGTCCCCCATTTTCGCCCGGGGTGGTAGATGCAGTCTGCAACGCACTCCAGAAATCACTCATTGCTGCTTCGATGCCTGAATCGCTCGGTTCATTCAATAAATTTTCCATTCTTGAAAGTGCCTCTGTCCGTTGAGACCAATAGCCTACAGAAGCATTCTCCGATCGAAATTGTGTATCTAAAAATTGATTGCGGATACGCTGTACAGACCCGGCTTCTACTCCGGTCCCCATCTGGCCAGGCAGATGCGGACTGTTCATCCCCGGCGTCGGGTAAGGATTCATCGCCTGCATATTAACGCGCTGTCTGGAGTATCCAGGTGTATTGGCATTGGAAATATTATGCCCGGTTGTATATAAAGCACTTTGCTGTGTACTCAGTGCCTGACGTGCCATTTCTAATCCTCGGAACGTGCTCATGCCTTCTTCTCTCCTTTTCTACGCTTTCGAATCAAATAAAGAACGGTTGGACATCTTATCAGAGGATGCAGTTCCGTAATTCATTGAGTTGATGGAAGGATTAACTAATTCCATCGAAAGCTGAACAAACTTCATCGATTCTTCCAGTAATGCTTTATTTAATTGCTCTTGTCTTTTTAGCTCTGTCATTGTATCCGTTAGTGCAGCCGCTGCATCTGCTGCCATTTTCTGCTCTTCTCCATCCAGCCTGTCCAAGATTTCTGTAATGGTCAGTGATGCTGCGGCATCAGGCTGTTCTTGATTCCATGCTTCTGCGGCTTCCTGTCTTTGTTGTTCCTGTTTCTCCAGTTGACGGATAAGCTTCTGCTCTTCTAAAAGCAATGCCTGAAATTCATCCAGCTTATTATTCGTCAAAGCTTCTGTCTTTCGCTTGGATAATCCCAGTAAATCTTTGTGTGTTGCGGTTAAATCATTCATTGCGTGAATCAGCTGTATGCCCACACCGTTTCCTCCTTTGACGGTATTCCCTTACTTACCAGTCCAAAAATCATGCATTTTCTGAGCAACCTTCTCATAATTTATTTCATATTGATTGCTCTCGATTTTTTGTTTTATCTCATTGACATATGCTGCCCGCGTTTCATTGGGCTGCTCCTGCTTCTGCAGCTTTTTCGCTTCCGGCGATATCTCAATACTGTCCTTCTTATATGCTTCAGACTCGACTGCCTGTTTATCCTTAAATGCCTGTTTATATGGATTAAAGTTGGTTGGATTTGGTCCATGTATTTTCAATTTCTGCACCCCTTCCAGTAATGCGTGATTTCTTTGGATACTGCATTACTCTTTCTTTGTTCGATTCTGGTATATTAATCTTTCTTCCATTCTCCTTTTGCATAATACGTTGTTTCACTTTCTTCTTTCAGCGCTTTTTCCTGAATGGATTCCACTGCATCATGCCGCTCCAGTTCTTCCTTCAGCTCTGTCTGGCAAGCATCACATAAAGTCCCTTCTGTAATAGGCCGTTGGCACCTTTCACAAGGATAGGACAAATTAGGGAAGTGAGAAGGCTGGAGCCTTTTTTCCCGGATAAATTTATGAAGAATACTTTCATCTACATCTATCGCCTCTACAATCTGCCCAATTGTAGCCATCCGGTTTTCCCGTTTTCTTAAAAAGTTATATACCATTCTAAAATCTTCTTCTTCTTTTTTATAGCATTCGTTGCATATTTCTCTAAATTGCTTCACAAACACACGATTACATCGTTCGCAGTTTGCCAGTTCTCCCATTGCCGTTTCTCCTCTCTGCTCTGCATATTGCCAGGAAGGAATTTATCATTTCATATTTTATTTTCACGAAATACTTTTGCCTACTTATATCATCGTCACTATTGCCGCTATTGTTAATAGTAAATTCGATTTATTTTACGTTCGTTACATTTATTATAACAAATCGTTTCGCAGTTTTGGGAGCAGTTCTATTATTCATCCTGTGCAGGCCTGCCCTTCTAACTTCGTGCTACTGTTAAGGAATACACTGCCGGGCAGCCGTGAAGCTTCAGCTGCTGTGCTGCCTGCCGGACAGTTGTACCAGTTGTATAAATATCATCCACAATCAAAGCTGGCTGCTGGAGGGCCTCTGTGATAAAAAAAGGATTCCCTCTTTTTAAACGCGACTTCCGATTTTTCTTTGCCTGCTTTTCCCCGCTGTTTCTTCCCAACGCATGCTTTACTGGAATATCCAGCATTTCTGCCAGAGCTAATGATTGATTAAACCCCCGCTCCTGCATTCGATTTTTACTTAATGGAATAGGCACGGCCGCTATGGATGGCGTAATCGAAGCAAATTGTTTTTCAAAAGCACGCTGCAGGTCCTTCCGAAAAACCTCTCTTAATACATAATCTCCCCGGAATTTCCATTGGGTAATCAGGTCACGCATCGTTTCATTATAATAGTAAATAGAATAATTCCCTTCTATATTTTCTCCTAATTGCCTCCACTGCTGACAATCAGAACAAATGGCGCCGTTCCACGCCCGGCTGCATACCTCACACCGCTTTCCAGAAATTATTTTGAGTTTTGCGGCACATGTTTCACAAAGAACCGAATTCGCTTCTATCGTCAGCCAATTCGACCATGTCAGGGGCTTTTCTAAGAGGGCATAGCAGTATAAACAAATATTCAACGCTTTCTCCCCCTTGCATTCATATCTAAAATCATCTGCCTGGCTTTTTCCATGGCATATGTTTTCCCATCATGGAAAAAGATAACCTCTCCCGATGGGTCATCCGCACTTCTTCCGGCACGTCCAGCAATTTGCACCAGTGCAGCTTCATTAAATACTTCATGGCCGGCACCCAGCACAACTACATCCACAGAGGGAAAGGTCACTCCCCTTTCCAGGATTGTTGTTGTAATCAAGGCGTGTAATTTCTTTTCCCGGAACTGGTTGATTTTTTCTTCTCGATTCTGATCCGCCGCAAAAACGATTTCTAATTCTTCTGCGGCTGCTATCGTATTGGTTTCAAGCAGGGAAGTGGAAATGACTTCCTTTAATTCCTTTGCCATGACGATTTCCGGCACGAATAACAGCAGCTGCCGCTTCGGATTTTTTCTCTGCGTAAGCCATTTTAATAAGACATGGGGAAGCTTTTTATTTGTCAGCTGACTGGTAAGGTAAAAGGAAAATTTAAATTTGGGGACAGGTAAAAGATGTCCATGGTAACGCAAAGGCACAAAAACATGCGGGAGTTTTCCAAGCTTCATTTGCAGCCTGAAGTTTTTACGAGGGGTGGCTGTGAGGTATAATGTCGTAGCCTGCTTCTTAACAGCTTGCTTGGCAGCATACATCAGGCTTCTATCTAAATAATAGGGAAAAGCATCTACCTCATCAATGATTAATACATCAAATGCCTGATAATAGCGCAGCAGTTGATGCGTAGTGGCTAAAATCAATTGGGACCTGCCAGTACGTTGCTCACTGCCGCCATAAAGAGCTTCTATGGTGATGTTTTGAAAAGCCTGTCTCATTCTGGGGAGTAATTCCCGGATAACATCGACGCGTGGAGAAGCCAGAGCAACACGATCCCCGCGCTTCAATGCCGCAGTAATTGCCGGGAACAGCATTTCTGTTTTGCCGGCACCGCAGACAGCCCAGCATAGATAGGATGGAATTATTTCGTTAACGGCTTGCTCCAGGTGCGCCGCAGCCCTGCTTTGAGCTGGCGTTAACTGTCCTTCCCAGGTTAACGGATTGGCATGCACCGGCCACCGTGCCTCTGCGCCATTCCAACTATACAACGGCTTGCATTCGCTGATCCTTCCCATTTGGATACAGTTCCGGCAATATAAATGGGTTTTCTGGCAAATTCCACAAGAGTATTCGGAAAAATAATGCATGGCTGTATTGCCGCAGCGAGTACATTTTGCTGCTCCTTTATTATTTTCAATTGCAGGAATTGGAATGAGCTGCTTCGTAGATCGGAGTACTTGAAAACAGGCTTGAGGTATGGGGACTTCATCTTCTAATAATCGTTTTCCGGATAAAGCCTGAGCGAGGAGTGCAGGGGTTAGGGGAATCTGTTTGTCCATACGTAATATAACACCTCCGTAAATTGTGGGGAAAAGCATCTATTTAGCAGAAAACTTCATTCAGTGCGCTTTTCTGCTGCTGAATGAAGTTTTATTCTATTTTTTATACCAAGCGACGCCAACAGCGCCTTGTCCGAGATGCGTACCAATAACAGGTCCAAAATAACTGATAGATGTTTCGATTTCCGAATGTTTTTCTTTAAAATCCGCTTCGAGCTTCTCGGCATAAGAACGGTCATTTCCATGAATAAACACTACGCGCAGTTCCTTGCCTCCGTCAACCTCTTCTTCCAGCATGGCAAGGATGCGGGATATCGCTTTTTTCTTCGTGCGGATTTTTTCAAAAGGAACAATCAGCTTATCCTCAAAATGAAGAATCGGCTTGATTTGTAACAGACTTCCTAATATCGCTTGGGCATTCGATAATCTTCCGCCTTTTTGGAGGTTCGTTAAATCATCCACCATAAAATAAGCGCGGGCTGATTTTTTTATTTCATCCAATCTCGCTAAAATAGCCTCTGCGGATGCTCCATTTTGAGCCATTGCCGCAGCTTCAAGCACATAAAAGCCCTGCAGCATACAGCTGATTTCCGAATCGTAGGCATACACATCGATTCCTTCCACCATGTCACCTGTACTTACCATGGTCTGATAGGTTCCGCTTATTCCGCTCGATAAATGAACCGAAATAACAGCATCATAGTCTTCTGCTAATGCTTCTAATTTTTTCGTCATCTCGCCGACAGACGGCTGTGAGGTACTTGGCAATTCTTTGGCGTCAGCAAGCTTCCGGTAAAACTCCTCCGTGGTAATATCTAATTCTTCACGATAGGATCCATCCGGGAAATTGACACTTAACGGAACCATATGAATATTATATTTCTCCCGTTCTTCCGGCGTAATATATGCTGTACTATCTGTCATAACAGCAACTTTCATAGGCAATTACCCCTTTTCTTTTCTGTTACTATACTGTCTTGTTTCTGTATATCCTCATAGAAAACGGCTTACTTGACATTATTCTACACGAAACGGCTGTAAAAATCGAATGCTTTCCGGCAAGATGAACGTCTCTCCTCACCATTATGAAGAAATGAGAGATTCTGCTTGCCCAGAGGGAAAAAAGCGCCCTGACAGACTCAATCAGGACGCTTTTTTGTTTATTATAATTAAATAACCTCTACCCAGCCTTTTCGTATAGCACACACAACAGCCTGCGTACGATCATTCACATTCATTTTTTGAAGAATATTACTTACATGGTTTTTTACTGTTTTTTCACTGATATAAAGCGACTCTGCTACAGCACGGTTGCTTTTCCCCTCTGCCAGCAGCTGCAGCACCTGACATTCACGTCTTGTCAATAAATGAAGCGGCTTGCGGTGCTCTACATGTCTGTTTGCCAGACTGGAAGTATTTTCCCGTGCCAGACGTCGATACTCTTTTACTAAATTATGTGTAATGCGCGGATGTAAATAAGAACCGCCCTCGCTAACTACTTTAATTGCTTCAACAAGTGCTTCTGCATCCATCTCTTTTAGCAGATAGCCTTGCGCCCCCGTTTTCAAAGCATGTGTCACATAATTTTCATCATCATGGATAGACAGAATGATTATTTTTGTATGCGGAAATTGTCTCAGTAAGTCAGCAGTTGCCTGTACCCCGTTAATTTTAGGCATATTGATATCCATTAACACAACATCCGGATTATTATCTCTTACAAGATTAGCTGCATCCGTTCCGTCATCCGCTTCTGCAACTACCTTAAATGCCGGTTCGAATTCTAAAATTCGTTTGACACCTTCGCGAAATAATTTGTGGTCATCAATTAATACGATATTTACTTCTTTTTGTGCGTCCATATATATATCTCCTTTTCTACTAAATGATACTAATTGAACTGTCATGTTGTCTTCATCATTAATAGATAGATAGTTTTCTCTAGATTAAATAAGTCTATTGTAGTATATTTCATCATTATTGTCTCATTTCAGCTCAAACTATTTTTAACAGCTTATTTATTTATGAATGATGACACCCCTATGAAAAAATCCAGATACTTTCTACTTTTCTGCAAAAAGCTCTTTTTTTCTACAATATCTCTTTTTTCATTATATACTTAAGTTAACGAATATGGAACATTAATTGTAACCGTTGTTCCTTTTCCTTCCCCTGTCACGATTTCCAGCTTGCCGTCAAGCATCTCCACGCGTTCTTTCATCCCGATTAATCCAAAGGAATTATCACTTTTTTCTTCCGGATTAAACCCTTTCCCGTTATCGGCTACAATCAGAATCAATCTATCTTTTAAAATTTCTAATTTCACTTTGATTGTTGTTGCTTCACTATGCTTTATCACATTCTGCGCAGCCTCCTGCATTAGCCGGAACAAAGCAACCTCATATTTGGAATCTAATCTTTTTTCTTTCCCAAATACAATAAAATCTACATGAATATTATGATATTCGGTCAATCTGTCAACATATTTCCGGATTGTCGGGATAAGTCCCAAATCATCCAAGGCCATTGGACGCAGGTCATAGATAATTCTCCGCACCTCCTGTAAAGAAGCACGAACATTTTTTCGCAGCGATTTAATTTCTTTGCTCACTTCTTCTGGCGACCCTTTTTTTATGACATAGTCCAAAATATCGGACCGTAACAAGACATTAGCCAGCATTTGAGCCGGTCCATCGTGGATTTCCCGGGAAAGCTTCTTCCTCTCCTCTTCTTGTGCTTCAATGATTTTCAAACCAAATTCCTGTTTTTCTCTGGCATCTTCAATCATCTCATTGACCTGTTTCATGTCATCCATCATAAAATTAAAAATAACCGTCATTTTAGCGGTAAGCTCTTCTCCGCGTTGCAATATATGTGTAAGATTTGTCAATCTGAGCTCTATCTCATCACGCCGCTTCCTTAACAGTTTTTCCTCTTCGCGCATAATGACTAATTTTGTTTGCAGATCATGTGTTTTTTCATAAACCTTCCGCACTTCTTCCTCAGAGTATTTCATAAAGTCTCTGCTGACTGCAGCAAGCTTCTTACGGTGATTTTTGACTTCGTTCTCTAACTGATCACCGTTTTTGATATATTCCTTTACTTTCTTTTTCGTTGATTCTAATTCCCCAGAAAGGTATTCATACTCTTTTCTGCCTTCCTCGGTCATTTCAAATACTTCATCCTTACTCTGGTTTACCATCTGCATTACATTCTCTACAATGTTATCTATCGCTTGACTGCTTAATCTTATTGTCATAAAAAACTCACCAACCTATGTTATAATTATTCGTAGCTTTCCTTGGTTTTATAAGGTTATTTAAAAATTAATTTCACCAAAATCCGGTATATATCTGTTAAATTAAATATGAAGCGAAGATAACAGCTGCTCAAGCGGACTTAAACGGCATTCCCAAAAGACACAGCTGGTTACAATGCCTTAGGGATGTTATGTAATACTTAAAATAATGAGGTGAAAATAAAATGCTATCAACTTATTATACCGTAAATAAACAGGGGACAGACGAAATAACCATTCAAAAGTCACGTTTTATCGCAAATGTTAAAAGGGTGGAATCAGAAGAGGAAGCACAGGAATTTATTCAATCTATTAAAAAGGAACACCGGGATGCGACACATAATTGCTCCGCATATATTATCGGGGAAACCGATTATATCCAAAAAGCGAATGATGACGGTGAACCAAGCGGAACAGCTGGTGTCCCAATGTTAGAAGTATTGAAGAAAAAAGGATTAAAGGATACTGCTGTGGTCGTGACAAGATATTTTGGAGGAATCAAACTGGGAGCCGGCGGGCTTATCCGTGCTTATGGCTCAGCAACCACACAAGGCATCCAAACGACCGGAATCGTCCGCAGAGAACTGATGCAAGGTGTTTCCGTCACTGTCGAATATACACTGCTCGGCAAGCTGGAAAACGAAATTCATCAGCAGTCCAAATATCTTTTGGAGGACATTCATTATCTTGAGAATGTCGCATTTATTATTTATGTCAAAACGGAAGAAACCGATACTTTCCAAGATTGGATAACGGAAATGACAAATGCGCAAGCAGCATTCGAACTGCTCGGCCAGAAATATGTCGACATCGATGTAGAGGATACGCCTTCATAATAAAAAAACTCTGTCAGATTGCTCGATAATCCGACAGAGTTTTTATTTAATAACTTCTTTTTATGTTTGTGGTCGTATTTAATGATAATTCCTTAATAAGTAATTGAATGATTTCATCCATTGAATTTACTTTTTGATTTTCCGTATCATGAATAACCCGTTTCAATATCTTCTGATACTGTTCTTGCTCTCTGCCCATTCATCTACCGCCTTTAAATATTTTTTCTAAAAGTCGTTAACCTATACTCTACATGCAAATATGTAATATTGCACTCTAAGATGAATTTTCTTACTAAACGTAATTCTATATAAAAATAGAAGCGTTGTCTACTAATTTCGATAAATTTTTTAACTCTTTTGATAGATTCATAAATGACAGCGATTTCATCTATTCAAAGGCGTAACCCCCCCGTCAAAACTCCTCTTTACAGCTAATTCAAATCTCACAGCGAATCAAAAGTCCTACCCTCAGGAGAAATAGTACGCACAAAATTTGTTTTAAACATAGACGATTTATCTAATTTTCGATATAATCTATTACAGATTTATTTTTCCTGACAATTAGTAAAAATTTGTTTAAATTAAGGAAAGAATAGAGGAGAATATATTGGTGTCCAGATTAAATGATAGAAGTCGTAAAAGAAAAAAATGGCCATTTATTGTTGGTGGAATCATACTGTTTTTCATTTTAGTCGTCGGCGGCGGGGCCTTTTTTGTGTGGAATCAGGTTGGCAAGGTTGTTGAATCGATGCATAGTCCATTAGAAAGAGATAATGACCCTGAACGGCAGGATGAAATCAACCGGCTCTATAGCGATTCAGATGCAGTTAACATTCTGCTTCTGGGAGTAGATGAACGGGATGGAGATGTCGGACGTTCGGATACGATGATACTGCTTTCCTTAAATCCAAGAACCGACTCCATGCTTATGTTAAGTATTCCTCGTGATACCTATGTAAATATCCCGGATCGGGGAATGGATAAAATCAACCATGCGTATGCATTTGGTGAAGCTGCTCAAACAGGAGGCGGTACTGAATTATCTGTGGAAACAGTAGAAGAAGCCTTTGGTTTGCCTATCCACTCCTATGTACGTGTGAATATGGAAGGTTTCCAGCAAGGTATTGATGCATTAGGCGGCGTTACTGTTCAAAACAGCACAGCTTTTTCTCAAGACGGGCATGATTTCAGCGAAGGAAATCTCACTTTAAATGGCGAGGAAGCTCTTTCTTATATCCGCATGAGAAAAGAAGACAGCCGCGGTGATATGGGAAGAAATGAACGCCAACGTAATGTTATCGTTGCTGCAATGGATGAAGCAGCCAGCTTTTCAAGCATTACCAAAGCAGGCAACATCCTGGACATCTTAGGAAATAATGTCCAAACGGATTTAGATATGAAACGGTTGCAAACATTATTTACAGACTATAGCGGAACAAGAAATAATGTCGAAACAATGGAAATAGAAGGAGACGGTCAAACCATCGGCGGAGTTTGGTATTATGTGGTACCTGATGATGAATTTAACCGTATCCGCTCAACGATTACCGACCATATGGAACAAAAATAAAGAAATGTGTCATTACTGAAACTTTTTTCATAGATTTCAGAACTGCAGACAGCTGATTCCAATTGGAAAACAAAACGTCACCTGGTAAATATACAGCGTGACGTTTTTTCACACAGTCTCTTCCTTTTTCTGATTGGATCAATATACTTTTAAAAATTTCATGTCATTCTATCTATTTTTCTAAAAAAAATGTAGAACGTGGTATACTTTTACGTAAAGAGATATTTTTTAATGGGGGTTAGAAAATGTGGAAAAAAAGTTTATGGATGATTCTTTTTATCGCCCTGTTAGCCGGGTGCTCTGAAGAACAAACCGACCCGACAAATACGTTAAATCAATATGCAGAAGCAGTAGAAGAAGGAGACTATGAATCTCTGTATCATCTTTTTTCTCAGGAAACAAAAGATACATATAGCGAAGAAGAGTCCGCTCTGCGCTTAGGAAAATTATATGATGATATTGCTGCTACGGATATTGAAATAAATATACAGCAATTAGAGGAAAGAGAAGTCGCTAACGCATATGACGACGGCATAGCAACGATTCCCTTCACTGTTAGCATGAACACAATCGCCGGTGAAATTTCATTTGATTACCAGGCAGAACTGACTTTAATCGAAATGGAAGATGAAGAAGACAGCTGGCTGATCAATTGGGATTCCGGCTTTATCTTCCCTGATCTTGCAGATGGCGGAGAAATCCGCATTTCTACCAACGAGCCGGAAAGAGGAGAAATCCTTGACAAAAATCAGATGCCACTGGCAATCAATGATACCGTATACGAATTTGGAGTTATCCCGAGTGAATTGGGAGAAAATGAAGCAAAGCGCGAAGAAATAGCCCGTTTACTCGGAATGTCTGTCGACTCTATTAATTCCAGTATCGAAGCAGAATGGGTGGAAGATGATTTATTTGTTCCGCTGAAAACCATCCTCCCAGATGATTCAGATACCGTACAGGAGTTAAATGCAATCGATGGCGTTTCCTATCGTGAAATAAACGGCAGGGTTTATCCAGAAGGCGAAATAACCGCTCACTTAGTAGGTTATCTCCGCTCCGTAAATGCAGAGGATTTGGAAGAGCTAGACCCGACAGAATACACTTCTTCTGACAGAATCGGAGCACGGGGATTAGAAAGTTTATTTGAAGAAGAGCTTCGCGGTAAAAAAGGAGCGACGATTCAAGTAACAAAAGATGACGGAGAAGATGTGACTTTAGCTGAAACAGAAGCAGTAGACGGAGAGAATATTACAGTAACAATTGATATCAATATTCAGGATGATGTTTTTCAAGGATTTGATGAGGAGCCTGGCAATGCAGCTGTCATCGATCCAAAAACGGGGGAAACATTAGCCTTAGTCAGCAGCCCGTCTTTTGATCCAAACGATATTCTTTATGGCACTGCCCCAAATTATTGGGCAGATATGGAAGAGGATGAGTTACAGCCTATGCTGAATCGTTCTTCCTCCACGTTTGCGCCTGGTTCTGTTATTAAACCGGTCACTGGCGCAATCGGGCTGAAAAACGGTACGATTGAATACGATAAAGGCATTGAAATTGATGGATTGCAATGGGAGGATTACAATGTAACACGTGTATCGACCTCCGACGGACCTGTGGATTTAGATGATGCCCTGGTTCGTTCAGATAATATTTACTTTGCAATGAAAGCCGTTGAAATGGGCGGAGATGCTTTTGTTGAAGGGCTGCATGAATTTGGAGTTGGAGAAGAATTCCCATACACCTATCCGGTTTCAGATTCTACCATTTCTAATTCAGGTGAGTTAGACGACAATTATTTACTGGCACACACAAGCTATGGACAAGGTGAAATTGAAATGAGCGCGCTGCATCTGGCAACTACTTATTCCGCCTTCTTGAATAATGGAGATATGATACAGCCGACATTATTAACAGATGAAGAAACCGGGCAGTTTTGGAAAGAAGGCTTAGTTACGGAAGAACAAGCGAATCAAATCCAAGAGTCCCTTCGTAATGTGGTCACAGAAGGAACTGGTAAACCTGCTGAAGAAGCCGATTTTCCTATCTCAGGTAAAACAGGTACCGCCGAATTAAAATTAACCGGAGAAGACAGCGGAGATGAAAATAGCTGGTTTGTCGGCTACCCGACAGATGACCAGGATCTCATGATCGCCATCATGGTGGAAGGAACCAAAAACAATGACCGCAGCTCCGGAGTGGAGAAAGCTACAGAAATATTAATGGATATTAAAGAGTAGAGCTTCTATAGCAAAAAGGGTTTGAGCACTGGTATTGTTGCTCAAACCCTTTTTTTATAAGCAAAAGAAAGCCATTTAACAGAATAGCATCTGTCAAACAGCTGAAATAGAAATATAGTCATTTTATTGATTGTTTAAGGCACTTGTTAATTCTAAGAATGTTTCTTTGTCATCGTTATCAATCGCTTTATCAATCAGCCTTCTGACATTTTCATACTCCATTTCTGCTATCAGCTGGTCTAAAGCCTTTTGCTGTTCGGAAACCTCCTGCGAATCTTCAGGTAAATAATAGGATTCTGCAATACGGTGAAGCATTTCCAAAAAGCCGGGAATCGAAATCAATTGTGACATGGAGATAGTGAGTACTTCTTTCCCTTTTTGAAAAGCAAAGACATCATCGACATTCTCAATTTTTTTCGTCTTGCGATTAATACGAACTTCCGTAGATTTTACAGGGATAAATTGATATACCTTCTTATTCATGATAATGGAGAAGTATTGATATGCTAAAATAATCCGGATATATTTCTCTTCTGTCTTTACATAATAAGGCTTTAACATTTTAACAGTAACCATCTTATCCCCCCTATTTAGGACACACTCTAAATTTTCTGTTAATTTATTCTACCGGATATAGCTGAAAAAATCAAGCAGAGATTTTTAATTGTTTAGAAAACTTGGTTTTTATTAAAAATTGAAATGATCATGGGCTTCCATTTAACGCTTCTGCTTCTTCCTCTGAAAAAACTCTCGAACGAGTTAAAAATCTTTTTCCTTCAGGTCCTTCTAACGAGAACATCCCGCCCCTTCCATTAACAACATCAATAATAAGCTGCGTATGCTTCCAATACTCAAATTGATCTCTAGATATATAAAATGGGATATCGCCTGGCAGTTTTCCTAATAAGACATCCGACTCGCCGGTTTTTAGCTCTCCAAGCGGATAACACATGGGCGAGCTTCCGTCACAGCAGCCTCCTGACTGATGAAACATAAGCGGGCCATGAATGTCTTTCAGCTTCTCCATCAAGTTCTGCGCATCCTGCGTTGCAACCACTCTGTCTACCATGGAAAATACCTCCTTATTTAAGTAACTGCAGACAAGAGAATCCGTATGTTTCGGCAGGCATACGTATCTAACCTATGCCTGCCATTTTGCTGTTCCTATAACCTTTTTTTATTTTAAAATAAACCAGCCGGGCCTTCGCTGTAGCTGACCAGTAAGTTCTTTGTCTGTTGATAATGATCCAGCATCATTAAATGATTTTCTCTGCCGATTCCTGATTTTTTATATCCTCCAAATGCGGCATGCGCAGGGTACTGATGATAACAATTGGTCCATACGCGCCCGGCTTGAATGCCGCGTCCAAAACGATACGCTGTGTTCATATCACGTGTCCAGATACCAGAACCTAGACCATATAGTGTATCATTTGCGATTTCCAGCGCCTCTTCCTTATCCTTGAATGTAGTTACGGATAATACCGGACCGAAAATCTCCTCCTGGAAAATACGCATCTTATTATTCCCTTTAAAAATTGTCGGCTGCACATAATACCCGGAAGCCAGTTCTCCGTCAAGCTTATTAACATCTCCACCGACAAGAACTTCTGCACCTTCCTGCTTGCCAATATCGAGATAAGACTTAATTTTTTCAAATTGTTCTTCCGAGGCTTGGGCTCCCATCATCGTCTCTGTATCAAGCGGGTGACCAATTTTAATTTGATTGACACGTTCAATTGCTTTTTCCATAAACCGGTCGTAGATTGATTCATGCACAAGGGCGCGGGACGGACATGTACAAACTTCCCCCTGGTTCAGGGCAAACATGACCATTCCTTCAATTGCTTTATCTACAAAGCTGTCATCCTTATCTAATATGTCTTCAAAAAATATATTCGGTGATTTGCCTCCCAGCTCCAAGGTTACTGGAATTATATTTTCAGACGCATATTGCATAATGAGACGGCCAGTCGTGGTTTCGCCTGTAAATGCAATTTTCGCGATACGGCTGTTTGTGGCAAGCGGCTTCCCTGCTTCTACTCCAAAACCGTTGACAATATTCACCACACCGTCTGGCAACAAGTCCTTGATTAAATCCAACAGCACATGAATCGAAGCCGGTGTCTGTTCAGCAGGCTTCAATACAACGCAGTTTCCGGCAGCCAATGCTGGGGCAAGCTTCCAGGTTGCCATTAATATTGGAAAGTTCCATGGAATAATTTGACCGACGACTCCTAACGGCTCATGAAAATGGTAAGCAACCGTATCATTATCAATTTGGCTCAGCGTCCCCTCTTGCGCGCGAATCGTCCCTGCAAAATAACGGAAATGATCGATTGCCAATGGAATATCTGCTGCCAAGGTCTCCCGGACTGCTTTCCCGTTCTCCCAGCTTTCTGCTACGGCCAGCTTTTCTAAATTCTCTTCCATCCGGTCAGCAATACGATTTAAAATCAGTGCCCGTTCTGCGACAGATGTTTGACCCCACGCATCTTTCGCCTCATATGCTGCATCAATCGCCGCATCCACGTCTTCCTTTGTGGAACGGGCGATTTCACAAAACACTTCACCTGTAATCGGAGTTGTATTCTCAAAGTAGTTTCCCTTTAGCGGCGGCTGATACTTTCCCCCAATGTAATTATCATAACGCTTTTCATAGTTTACAATAGCACCTTCTGTGTTCGGATTAGCATACCTCATTTAAACTCCTCCTTATTGTAAGCGATTACATTTTGATGTGAATAATATATTAATTTGTTATTACAGTATAGCAAATATTATCTTACATTTACAATAATTTCAACTATTAAATTTTTTATGTATGAAAATCCTTTATATTTCGTTTGCAAACTGCTCAGCTATAGGTATTTGAACTTGACTATACCACCATATTGAAAATATGCTTTCTATTTCCTGTTTAACGAACGCGAAGATGCAGCGGATCAAAATCAACCCGCTGCATCTTCGCTTCGTTCTATCCTCAGTAAATTATAGAGATACTATTTACTTCAATTCAGGAATTACTCGAACTTCTTTTGCCATTTCAGATTGGCATAAAGGGCAGCTCGGCTCAGCTTCAAAACTAAACGATTCTCTCATCCATCCTTGACAATCTTCTTGAGTGCATGACCAGACGTTTGTTTCCACCTCTGGCACTGGTTCCTTAGGTCCACGCGAAAAAGACATTATAGCATCTCCCTTCCTTATATACAGTATACGCTAAAACTTGAAAGAGTGAAACTTTTGAGCATAACAACTTTTCATACTTTTTTCAAATATTGTACCTTTATTTCCATAAATTCATGTGTCAGCTTCTTCTTATAGCTTGTACTACTTTCCATTTTGATATACTGTTTAAAAGCGAAATGCTCTTTTTTTATTATATGCGCTGAATAGCTATATATGATAAAAAGATTCATATATACAAAAAAGAATTAGACAGCTTTTTGTATACTGCCCAATTCCTTTTGTATTCCCATACATGAAACATATGGATATCATCAATTATTTCAATGCAAATTTTTCAATTGCTTTACCGACACCGTCTTCCAGATTACTGTCTGTTACAGCATTAGCTGCTTCTTTTATTTTTTCTTGCGCATTGCCCATCGCAACACCTACACCTACTTGCTGAATCATTTTCAAATCGTTCAGACTGTCACCGACTGCCATAATTTCTTCCATAGAAATCCCGGTACGATCGCAAAGAAAGGATAATGCATTTGCTTTGCTTACACCTTCAGGGTTAATTTCAATATTTGTCGGCAAAGAGTTTGTTATTTCTAAACCCTCCAGCTCCTTTAACCTATCTTTAACTTCCTGCAGTCTATCCAGATCCTCTGAAGCACATCCGAATTTAAGCCATTGATAATCTTGTATATTTACTGTTTCATCGCCTTGAAATACTCCTTCCGTAGAAATCATCCATCTGTGTACCCCTGCTTCTTCGGTATATTGCTGCAGTTTTTCTACTGTTTCATTAGCCAACAGTTTCTGCTGGAGCAATTCTTTTTCCATTGTCCACACCTGGCCGCCGTTAGCTGTAATCATAAATGTCTGTAATTTTAACTCTTCTGCATAAGGATAGCATGTATCAATTCCCCGTCCAGTACTTAGTACCACTTGGATACCTTGACGCAATGCCTCCTGGATGGCTTCCTTATTACGCTTTGATACCTCAAGTGCCGGATTTAACAATGTTCCATCCATATCCAAGGCAATTAACTTCACCGATTTTGTCATTTTATTCATACCTCATTTCTCTGTTATCTTGTTTAAGTATACTGGAAACCCGGATGCTTTTACTACTAAAACGCAGCTTGGCGCATCCATTAGATTTTGAACTACCCCCGCTTATCCACCTTATAAGTTGCTTGAAGTGGGAGATTCCTAAGAACACCAACCTACCGGTCAGTTATGGATTAGGCTATCCCCGCAGTCCCTGCGGTTAATCGCAATGCTTCTTTACGAAGATTCCTGCTTGCGTTCCTATCTCTTTGGTGATGGCATTGACATGTTTCGTGGTATAGGATTGAACAGAATTCTTTTTTGATTTAAAACGAGGTGCCTTATTCTGTTTCTTATAATAGCGCGTATAGGAATCATTCACGTTTTCCACCGCTTTTTGAAGGGCAATACTATCGACTTCTTTGAAGAAGGGATAGGTTTTCTTTAATTCCCGAACTGCTTTGATTGCCTTATTTTCATTGAAAAATTCGCTCTTCCAATTATTTTGAAGAAGCTGTCCGTGTTGTATCATTTCATTCACCGTATGCCAATAGTGGTCTTTTTGTTTTCCTGTAAAATAGTTGTAGACAAAGCGGGAGCAGCCGATTGTCTTATGGATGAAGGTGATTTGTTTTTTGTTCGGATAGATACGAAAACAAAATGCTTTTTTACTTTCATAGCTTCTTACCTCTCCTGTCTATTATATCAGAAAAAGGATGTTTTTTGGAACGTTTGTTCGATTCCATATTGGACAGTTTAGACACTCAAAAGCAATCTTTTGTGCATGGGAGATTCGTCTCCCCCTTACCTCTACGCGCTTGAAGAGGGAGTTTTCTCTCGTTTTTTTATAAAAAACTGCTGTTTCTACAAATTATCCTATTATATTTCCCAGGAAATACTCTGTTTCTCGTTTTCAAAAAGAAAACACCTAATCAGATATTTCTAATTAAGTGCTTTCTAAACAGCTAGCTTTCGATAGTTTTCCCAGATTCATCTATATCATTGATGATTTCCTGAAGCTGATTTTTTTCGGTGAATTGAATAATCTGCTCCAAATCTAACAGTAAAATAAGTTCATCGTCAATCGTTGCTACACCTAATAAAAAGGTATCTTTTATCTCACCGACAAGCTTAGGGGCAGACTTAATGAAGGAAGCTGGTATATCCTTTACCTCTGTCGCCTGATCCACAACCATCCCAATTTGCATCTCATCAACTTGTACAACGAGCGTTCTGGTCTGGTCTGTGATATCAACACCGCCTAGATTCAATCTTTCCCGTAAATCAATAATAGGGGTCATTACTCCCCGCATTTCCGTAACACCTTTCATAAAACCAGGAGTACGAGGTATTTCTGTTAGAGATAATGCCCGCTCTATGGAAACGATTTGCTGCACATGAACAGCAAAGGTCTGTTCTTTTAATCTGAATATAATATGTTTCTCTGTATCCATTTACTTTCCCCCTTTCTTTAAATGCACTTTAATCAATCAGCGCATTAGGATCAATAATCAAAGCGACCTCACCATCACCTAATATGGTTGCTCCTGATACGGCAAATACTTCTCCAAGATAATTCCCTAGCGATTTTAATACAACTTCCTGCTGACCAATCAGTTCATCGACAATTAATCCCAGCAGTTTTTCTCCCTTTTTGATGATTACAGTAGAATAACGATCTGCTTCCGTATCATAATCAGGAACCTTTAGTACCTTACCTAAAGACAAGACAGGTATAATTTTGCCACGATAATCGATAACATCTGCTCCTTGCGCACACATAATCTTTTCTTTAGGAAGCATAATCGTCTCTAAAATAGAAGTTAATGGAATCGCTAATGTTTCCTTCTTAACATGGACAAGCATGGTAGTAATAATCGATAAGGTCAAAGGCAGCTGGATGGAAAAGGTGCTTCCTTTCCCTGTCATAGTTGTTACGGAAATTTTACCGCCTAATGCTTCGATTTTATTTTTTACAACATCTAAGCCAACACCGCGTCCCGATACATCGGAAATCGTATCAGCTGTACTGAATCCTGAACTCATAATTAACGCTGCAACTTGATCATCGGTTAACTCTTCGGCTTCCTGTGGTGTAATAATATTGTTTTCAATCGCTTTTTCCGATACTTTTTCGCGGTTGATTCCCGCACCATCATCTTCTATTTCGACAAAAACATGATTTCCGCTGTGGTAAGCACGTAATACGAGCTTGCCTTCCTCCGGCTTATTGTTCGCAATCCGCTTCTCCGGCCTTTCAATTCCATGATCACAAGAATTACGAATCAGATGGACCAGCGGATCCCCAATTTCGTCAATGACCGTGCGATCTACTTCTGTTTCTGCACCTTTTATTTCCAGGGCAATTTTTTTATTTAAATCTTTGGATAATTGACGGATCATTCTTGGAAAACGGTTGAAAACCTGCTCGATTGGAACCATTCGCATCGCCAGAATCAGCGATTGCATATCCGAACTTACTCTGCTTAAATGCTCTACAGTCTCTCTTAAATCACTATTGTCTATTGAGGAAACAAGCACCTCAAGTCGGCTTCTATCAATCACAACCTCTTCAAATAAGTTTAAAAGATTATCAATCTTATCGAGATTTACCCGGATATTCTTAGAAGCAGTTTTCTTTCCGTTATTTTGTGCAGCCTCTTTATTTTTCGACACTTCTGCCTTTGTTTCAGACTTCTTCGCTGGTACCTCTGTCACCTTTTCACTGACCGTTTTTTTATTTGCTTGCACGATTTCTTTCTCTGCTGTTTTTTCCTCTGTCTGTTCCTCCGTATCCGAAGCCGTTTCATCCGTTTCGATCACATGTGCTTCAACCGTTTCCACTTCTGATACATTTTTCACTGCTTCCACCAAGGCGTCCGGCTCTTGGTCTGTCAAAAATAAAAGTGTAAATCCTGAATCAAATGTCCCTTCCTCAATCTCTTCTACAGTCGGGGAAGTACGGATAATTTCTCCCAAGTTCTCTAATACTTCAAACACCATAAATGCCCGGGCGCCTTTTAAAATACAGCTCGCTTCAAACGTTACTTTTAAATCATAGGGGGTCATCCCTTGTTCTTTGGCCTGCTGAACAACCGTGAACTGAAATTCATCTAAATCGGATGCTTTGAAATAATTTCCTGTATCTTCCTTTTCTTCCACTGCTGCTGCAGCTGCTGATTCAGAAATACCTTCTCCTTTTTCAATTGCTTCCAGTTTTTTCACATGTTCACTGACATCTTTTTTACCGTCTCCTCCGTTTCGCACAGAATCAACCATATCTTCCAAATCATCAATAGACATAAATAACGTATCGATGATTTCCGTGTTTGTCATTAATTCTTCATTACGAATCAGGTCCAGAACGTTCTCCATTTTATGCGTCAGAGAGGCAATATCTTCATACCCCATTGTTGCTGCCATCCCTTTTAGCGTATGGGCAGAGCGGAATATCTCATGTACATATTCCAAGTTAGAAGGATCTTCTTCTAATTTCAATATAAAATCATTGATTGACTGTAAATGCTCCTGGCTTTCATCTAAGAAAATATCCAAATATTGTTGCGTATCCATAAGATTTCCCCTCTATTCTAATCTTCATTTGTTTCATCCGGAACATTGATCTCATAATTAGGTAAAACCAGAACTTCTACACGTCTGTTCCTTGCTCTGTCTTCTTCTGTATCATTAGGAAAAGCCGGTTCAAATTCTCCATACCCCTTCACGCTAAACAGTGTCGGATCAAGATCATCATTTTGCATCAAAATCTGCATAAAATTCATTGCCCGTGTCACGCTCAATTCCCAATTTGATTCAAAATCTGCGTTATGAATTGGAACATCATCGGCATGGCCGCTGATAACGACCTGATGCGGAGGCTCTGTATGCAGGATTTGAGAAACATCTTCTGCAACCTGTATTCCTTCTTGTTTGACCACTGCACTTCCAGAATCAAACAGAATATCATTGCGCATGGTCACCAGCAGCCCTTCTCCTGTTAAAGTTGTTCCAAATTCTTCAGTAAGACCTGCTTCTTCAATATATATATTAATTTCTTCCTCGACCTGTCTAAGCCTGAGAAGCTCCTGTTCTCCTTCTATATCAGCTTCGTCAGCTGTCTCCTCTTCGCTTCCTTCTTCATCATCTGTGCCCTCTTCCATATAATCTCCTTCGTCCCGACCTTCTTTCATACTGGGCGGAATTGGTTCCGACTCGTAATCTAACAGTCCTGTCCCTGATCCGGATGATAATTCATCACGAAAGACATTAGCAAGCTGGAAATATCTTTCCACATTGACATCACTGGAAGCAAATAAAACTATAAATAAGGCTACTAATAAGGTTAATAAATCAGAATAAGGAAGCAGCCAAGATTCATCTACATGTGATTGTTTTTTCTTTCTTTTTCTTCTAGCCATCGCTATCCCTCTTCTGCAGTTCTGCCAGCTCTTTGGAAGAAAGTAAAGATCCTAATTTTTCCTGCACAATTAAACGGGAATCGCCTGTTGTAATAGACAAGACGCCTTCCACAATTAATTCTTTTTGCAGTACTTCCCGCTTCGATTTTTCACGCAATTTATTAGCGAATGGGTGCCATAAAACATAACCTGTGAAAATCCCCAGCAAGGTCGCCACAAAGGCTGCTGAAATGGCATGTCCCAATGCGTCAATGTCAGACATATCAGCGAGTGCTGCAATCAATCCGATTACTGCACCAAGTACTCCCAGTGTCGGAGCATATGTACCAGCTTGTGAAAATATAGCAGCACCTTCTTCATGCCGCTGCTCCATCGCTTCTATCTTTTCAATCATGACATCTTTGATAAAATCCGGTGATTGTCCATCAATGGCTAATTGCAAACCAGACGAAAGAAAGGGGTCATCTACTTCATTTACTTGGTTCTCTAAAGAAAGAAGCCCTTCTTTACGCGTTTGATCTGCCCAATCCATGAATAAGACAATAAGCTCTTTTGAATCAGTTTGTTTCTCTTCAAAAAATAATTTCTTAAATAATGCCGGGACTTTCTTCAGCGCACTTCCCGGGAAGGCAATCGTAACTGCTGCAACTGTCCCTAACAGGATGATAAGAAATGCTGCCGGCTCAAGCAATGCAGCTAAGTCTGCTCCTTTTAATACCATCCCTACGCCGATAGCAATTAGTCCTAATATTAATCCTATGACTGATGATTTATCCATATGTATCCTCCCGTTTTCCATTGTACCTACTTTTAATATCGGTAAAATTCATAAATTATGAAGTCCCTTGGAAGGTAAATTTCGCATGAATCGACAAGTATTTTACAAATGATTGATTAATCTAAAGAAAAACAGGCTGTGCAAATCAGCACAAACCTGTTTTTCTTTAGTCTACTTGATAGATGACAGCTTGATAAGGTTTGAGTTTTCCCAGCGCTGCCTCTTCGTAATTGTTGATTAGCAATTTTAAGTTTTTATCCTTTAATTTCTCCGGTAATTCATATTCCGTTGCTTTCCCAAAGACATTCACCAAAATAATCCACTTATCTTCTTGATATGTTCGCGTATATGCATATATATCCGGATGTTCCGCTATCATTAGATTATAATTTCCATAGATGAGTCCCTGCTCTTGTTTCCGTAATGCAATCAGCCGTTTATAAAAATTCAAAATTGAATCGGCATGGTCTTGCTGTTCCTCTACATTGATAGCTGTATAATTTGGGTTTACTTTCATCCACGGTGCTCCTGTTGTAAAACCGCCATTTGCTTCATTGTTCCACTGCATTGGTGTACGGGAATGGTCTCGGCTTGTCTTAGCTAATGCAGCCAATATTTGCTCTTTCGGAACGCCTTTTTCCAGCTGCTCCTTATAAAAATTCTTTGAATCAACGGCATCATATTCCTCGATTGATTCAAATGGCGCATTCGTCATTCCAATTTCCTGTCCCTGATAAATAAATGGCGTTCCCTGCATCATAAAATATAGTACAGCGAAAGCTTTTGCCGAAGCTGCATGATACTTTTCCGGGTCTCCCCAGCTGGAAACAGAACGCGGCTGATCATGATTTTCTAAAAATAATGCATTCCAACCGACTTTCTCCAGACCCTTCTGCCATGTGGTAAACACATCCTTCAGTTCTTCTAAATCAAGCCCTTCCCCTGTTTCACGTCCCCAAAGATTGAGATGGTCAAATTGGAAAATCATATCAAATACCCCATGCTTTTCACCAACCCAGTCATCTGCCTGTGAAAGTTTCACGCCGTTAGCTTCCCCAACAGTCATAATGTCATAGTGATCCAGCGTTGCTTTTTTAAACTCCTGAAGGAATTCATGGATGCCCTCCTGATTCATATGTCCTTTAAAGGAAGGAACGTATTTTTTCTTTTTCGGGTTCGGCATATCTGGAAAGCTGGGTTTCTTTTTAATATGCGAGATTGCATCCACACGAAAGCCGTCAATTCCTTTATCCAGCCACCAGTTGACCATTTTGTATAAATCATTCCGGACTGCTTCATTTTCCCAATTTAAATCGGGCTGTTTTTTAGAAAAGATATGCATAAAGTATTCTTTTGTCTGCTCATCATATTTCCAGGCTGAGCCTCCAAAAATAGATTCCCAGTTATTTGGTTCTTCTCCATTCTTTTTTTCTGGATGCCAAATATAATAATCGCGGTATGGATTATTCTTCGATGACCTCGACTCGATAAACCAAGGATGTTCGTCAGAGGTATGATTAATCACTAAATCCATAATCAGACGCATGCCTTTTTGATGTGTTTTTTCAAGAAGCTCGTCAAAGTCCGCCATTGTCCCAAACTCTTTGGCAATCGCTTGATAATTGCTGATATCATAGCCATTATCATCATTAGGAGATTGATAGACAGGGCTTACCCAGATAACATCGATCCCTAAGTCCTTTAAATAATCTAATTTAGAGATAATGCCTTGAATATCGCCGATTCCATCTCCATTAGAATCCATAAAGCTTCTTGGGTAAATTTGATACGCTGTTGCTTCTTTCCACCATTTTTTATTCATTTTTCGACTTCCTTTCTTCGATCGCTGTGTAGGTTATTCGCTTAAACTAAAATAAGTCTATAGTGTTATAATAACATTAATAAACATATAAAAAGACTCTATAAAACAGAAAAATCAAACTCATCAAAAAAATAACGATTACACTTATCATAATCGTTATTAATCGGAAAAACAGCCAAATACTATATATAGCGACACCTATTTAATTGGCAATACTAATTAATATTCAATTAAGACATGAATAAAATAGTATAGGTTCTATTTGATACTATTTTATTTGATATTTTGTCCATAAATTTAATCAGATATATTAAAAGATAATTTCATTTATTTTTTAAACTGGTTTTCACACTCAAAATAAACACTTTTCATCTGTTCAAATCGTTATAATAACAATATAAAGCATATTTACAAAGAAATGAAAAGTTCTATTAAAATTAAAATTTATATTTTTTCACTTTTTTAAACGAACAGATTCACGGTAAACAATATCGTGTGGAATTATAATCCTTTTTCTAGTTAGCTTCTGATTCATGCACATCTTAATAATTGCTTTTGCTGACTCTACACCTAGCTGATAAATTTGAATATCAACAGTTGTCAACGCTGGTTTTATAATCTCTGAAAAATAAATATTATTGAAACTAGCCAACGATATATCTTCAGGAACTTTAAGTCCATATTCCTCTAACATGCTAATAACACCAACACTAATTAAGTCATCACTTACAACTATTGCATCCGGCTTAACTTCAAGTTTTAAAATTTGTTCCACAGCTTCTCTGCCGCCAGACTTTAAAAATTCTGTATGAAGCGCATATTCTTTTAGTACAGGAATCGCAGCTTCCTTCAAAGCCATTTCATAACCCTTTTGCCGATCAATAGTTACAACAAGATCAGCTGCTCCTCCAATAAAGGAAATACGTCTGTGCCCATTTTCTATTAAATACGCGGTAATATCTTTTCCTGCTTTTATGTTGTCGTTATCTACATGAACAATTTCATTTTTATACTCTAAAGGTTTTCCTACTATAACAAACGGAAAATCTTTCTCTTTTAAGAAATCTATAATTGGATCATTTAAACGGGAATAAAGTAAAATTATTCCGTCCACATACTTCCCTAAAACCATTCTTTCAACTTCTTTAAACTTTTCTTGCTCTGTTTGGCCAGTTGATAAAAGTATTGAAAATTGTTCTTGATGAAAGTAAGAACCTATTCCTCTTAAAACCTCTGCAAAAAATGGATTTTGCAGAGATTTATCTGCGGAGGAAGGCATAATGACACCAATTGTCTTTGTAGACTGTACAACTAAATTTCTTGCGGTTAGGTTAGGATGATAACCTAAATCTTGCATTGCTTTTCTAACTTTTTGCTTTGTCTTCTCGCTAATCCTCGAATTATTTGCAATCACTCTTGATACGGTGGATGGAGAACATCCGGTAGCCTTTGCTATATCCTTAATAGTAACAATTTTTATCACCCTCTAATTAGCTGGTTTATACAAATTTAGATTAAAACATTATATATAATATCCTTTCTTATATTTTAACCTATACCCTAGCCTTTTGTACCGCCTGAAGCCAAACCAGAAATTAAGAATCGTTGCAAGAACAAATAAATTGTTGCAATTGGTACAGCAATTAATACAGAACCTGCTGCAAATCTAGTAAAATTATTAGCAAACTGATCATTAATAAAATTATACAACCCTACAGCTAATGTATAATTCTCTTCACTGGATAACACAATAGAAGGAAGTAAGAAATCAAATAATGGAGCCATAAAATTAAATAAAGCAACCACTGCTAGAATTGGTTTTGCTAGTGGTAAAAGAATACTCCAAAAAATCCTAATAGGTCCTGCTCCATCGATTTTAGCGGCTTCATCCAATTCCTTTGGAATCGTATCAAAATACCCTTTTACAAGCCAGGCATTAAATGGTATTTGTCCTCCTAAATAAATTAAAATTAACCCTGTTAAAGAATCTAATAATCCAATCATATTTAAGAAAATGTATAGTGCTACCATCGCCATCATTACAGGGAACATTTGTAAAAGCAAAAAGATGTATAGCCCATTTTTACGTCCTACAAATTTAAACCTTGAAAAAGCATAAGCAACAAATGCTGTCAAAACAACACTTCCAATAGCGTTGGCAAAAGCAACAATTAACGAATTTTTATACCATAATAGATAATCACTTTCCGGACTGAATAGCCATTGATAATGTTCCAATGAAAAATTATCTGGAATAATACTAGAAGAATACAGACTTGTACCCTGATTCAGTGACATACCAATTGTCCAAAGAAGCGGATAAAAAATAACAACGGCAACAACTGCCAATATGAGATAAATAGCAGTTAATTCTAGCTTCGATTTTAATTTTGAATTCATTAAATGTCACCTTCTTCTTTAAAGGATCTTGTTCTACGGAATTGGTAAAAAGCAAATCCCGATACAATCAATCCCATAATAATTGAAATAACAGCTGCCATTGAGTAATTATTTGTATCAAAAGTTAATTTATATACCCAAGATATCAGAATATCCGTTCCACCAGCATTCTGTCCTCGTACAGCAGGACCGCCTTCATTAAATAAATAAATGACGTTAAAATTATTAAAGTTTTGAGCATATTGCATGATCAATAATGGCGCAGTTGCAAACATAACATGAGGAAACGTAATATTTTTGAATTTTTGAATCCGTGAAGCCCCATCAATATCTGCTGCTTCGTACCAATCTTTTGAAATACTTTGTAGTATCCCTGTAAATAGTGCAAAAATAAATGGAAACCCGAGCCATGTTTGTACCATAATAATAGCTACCCGACTATAGAGCGGGTCACTCAGCCAAGCCACCCCATCCCCGCCAAATAAAGGAATAATAATATCTCGGTTAATCGCTCCAAAATCATCATTAAACATCGCAGCAAATACAAGAATGGTCACAAACGCTGGAACAGCCCATGGCAAAATTAAAATTGTCCTAATTAATTTTTTAAATTTTAGTCTTTCATCATTTACCAATACTGCTAGAAAGAAACCTAAAGCAATCTGTAACGTTGTAGCAACTACCGTCCAGACAATGGTCCAGACAAATACACTGAAAAAGGTTTCTTGCCAAATTGGAACAGTAAATAAGTTTTTGAAGTTATCCAAACCGACCCAGTCTACTAAGTTCCGTGGCGGGGAATGGTATAAATCATAATTTGTGAATGCTAATAACAGAGAAAACAATAAAGGAAAAATAACAACAAAAATCATTAAGAATAAACCTGGAAAAGTAATAATATAAGGGAACGAATAGTCATAAACTTCTTTAATAACTTGTTTAAAACTTAATGGTACCCATCCCCTTTTTATTTTTTGGGCTTGTTTTCTGGCATCGAGCACATTAAACACATAAAGTGTAATTGCTATCACTGTAACAATTAAAGACAATACTCCTAATACCAGTAATCGAATGGAATGGTCAACCCCTGGGATAGTACCTAATGTACGTAAACCCCAAAGGCCGTAATTTATCGCCTCTAAAAATGCAAATAGAAATGCTCCTTCGATAACAATAAAGATAGCTCCTTTAATGTATCTGCGGTTATATAACTGACCTAACCCTGCAAATAATATGGAAAGTATAGTAGCAATAGCAGGGTTATGTTTTTGAAAATTCTTTTTTGGCTTTTTTTCTGGAGTAGTCAACCTTCCCCCTCCTTCAACTTTAAGTTAATGTACATAATAAAACCTCTTTTACATGCAGTTTGTTTAAATTAAAAAGAGGAGCTTATCTCCTCTTTTAATTATTCTCCTCCGCCTGCAGATTGTATATTATTATTAATCTGATCTACAGCTTCTTCTAACACTTCTTGGGCATCTTGCCCTTCAGCCAGGAATTGTAATGCATTTTGCATCGGTTCCCACACTTGAGCCATTTCTGGGGAACTCGGCATTGGGACGCCAAACTCGATTTGTTCAGCAAAGTCTGCATACATCGGATCTTCGATATTATTTAAAGCCTCTTCATTCGGAGGTAACTCTCCTGCAATATCATAATAAGTTTGTTGGTTCTCTTCATTTGTAATAAACATTGCTAAATCTTGAGCCCAATCCTTATTATCTGAATAATATGAAACCATCCAAGATTTAACACCTACAAATGTGGCGCTTGGCTCATTATTTATTTGTGGAAAAGGAGCAAATCCTAAATCATCACCTAAAGCGTTTTCATAAACTGGAATACTCCATGGTCCATTTATAACTGCACCTATTTTCCCTTCCGTAAACAATCCGTCAATTACATCTGCATTTGTACCTGCGGGGATTTTCCCAGATCCAAAAAATTCTTGATAAAATTCTCCGCCTTCAATTGCACCATCATTTGCTAAACCTACATCTGTCACATCATAGTCACCAGCTTCTCCCCCAAAGATATAACCGCCATAGTTTACTAAGAATGGATAAGCAAAATAGAAATCATTTGGTCTCATCAAAAATCCGTATTCGTCATTAGAAGCATCCGTATGTTCTTCAAGAATGTCTAACACATCTTCCATTGTTTCTGGAGCTTCACCCACTATACTTGTATTATAAAAAATACCATATGTTTCAATAACTGCAGGTAATCCATATATATCTGTTTCATCATCATAAGTATAAGTTACAGCGTCTACTGCTGCATCTACATATCTATTTAATTCATCATCGGTAACATCAAGAGGTTCTGCTAGTCCTTGCGCAACAATATTTCCAATTTGGTCATGCGGTTGATAGAACAAATCTGGCCCATTCCCTTCAGGTCCAGCTAATGATAACTGCTGTAATTGCTCAACCATTGGTTGTCCTTCTACCCTAACTGATATGCCTTCCTGCTCTTCGTACCTCTCTACAATCTCATTAATGGCTTCCATTTGCTCATCTTGATCATTCATCCAAATCACTAGTTCTTCTGGTTTTTCTTCTTCTCCGCCAGCACTTTCTTCTCCAGGTTCTTCTCTGTCAGGTGCACATGCTCCTAAAATTAGAACAAACAAAAAAGAAACTAATGCAAAGAAACGAACTTTCCCTCTCATATTCCCAACTCCTTTTTTTATTCCACATTTGCGCAAACGTTTGCACAAATATTCTAGAGTTAATACTAATCTATTATTTATTTTTTTGCAAGGGGTTTCAAAAAATATTTTTTTGTTGAATGGAGAAGTGTTAGAAAAATAGTCATTTTTTCCAAAAGAAAAATTTCTATTATATTTTCCTCTTGACTTATGACAGACTTTTTGCCAATAATAGATTTAACTACTTCATGTTTCACTAAAAATTTAAGGGCAATGCTTTGTCATAACAACAACCCCTGTTTTCTTAACCAGAAAGCAGGGGTTGTTTATTTTTAAGGAGGAGTTCCATGTTAAAAGAAGCCATATATCATAGACCGAAAGGGAATTTTGCTTACGCTTACAAAGAGAAAATATTGCATATTCGGCTGAAGACGAAGAAAAAAGATGCAAACAAAGTAAGCTTGATTTACGGTGATCCCTATGATTGGAAGAAGAAAAAATGGACTTATAAGAAAAAGCCGATGTCTATTTCCGCTTCAGATGACTTATTTGATTACTGGTTCATTGAACTTGATGTGCCTACGAGACGCTTAAGATATGGTTTTGAAATAAGCGATGGGAAGAATACATTAATTTATACAGAAAAAGGGTTTTATCCAAATATAGAAACTGACGATATATCCTACTATTTTTGTTTTCCATTCATCAATCCAATTGATATTTTTAAAACACCTGATTGGGTGAAAGAGACAGTGTGGTATCAAATTTTCCCGGACCGGTTTGCAAATGGAAATAAGAAAAATGATCCGGAGAAGGTTTTGCCCTGGGCTAGTGAAGCACCTGCCTTAGACAACTTTTTTGGCGGGGATTTTGAAGGTATCATTAACAATTTGGATTACTTAACTGATTTGGGAATAAACGGGATCTATCTGACTCCTATTTTTAAAGCATATTCCAACCACAAATACGATACCATTGACTATATGGAAATTGATCCGCAATTCGGAGACAAAGAAACGTTTAAAAAGCTTGTGGATGAATGTCATCAAAGAGGAATACGTGTGATGCTGGATGCTGTTTTTAATCATAGCGGTCTGTACTTTGGTCCTTTTCAGGATGTGCTGGAAAATCAGGAGAAATCGAAATACAAAGATTGGTTTCATCTGCATGAATTCCCGGTAAAGGATGTCTATCCACCTAACTATGATACATTCGGATATGTTGAAACGATGCCAAAACTAAACACAGAGAACCCGGAAGTCCGTTCTTACTTTTTAGATGTTGCCGCATACTGGATTGAAGAATTTGATATTGACGGCTGGCGTCTGGATGTAGCAAATGAAGTAGATCATTCCTTCTGGAAAGCATTCCGCAAGAAAGTTAAATCAATTAAACCTGACTTATATATTCTTGGAGAAATATGGCATGATGCACTCCCATGGTTGGAAGGAGACCAGTTTGATGCAGTCATGAACTATCCGTTTACCTTGGCAGGTTTAGATTATATTGCCAAAGAAAAGATTGACACTAAACAATTTGCTGACCGATTATCCAAATCTTATGCTTCTTATATGGAAAACAGTAATGAAGTGGCCTTTAACTTGCTCGACAGTCATGATACTCCTAGAGTTTTGACAGAATGCGGCGAGGATGTTAAAAAGGTTCGTCTATTGTATGCTCTGTTATTCTCTTTCCCTGGCACACCTTGTGTGTATTATGGCGATGAAATTGGTATGACTGGAGGAGAAGATCCCGAATGCAGAAAATGCATGGTATGGGATGAGGAGAATCAAAATACCTCTCTAAAAAACTTTATTAAACAATTTATTCAACTGCGCTTTACTGAAAAAGCATTTACACAAGGGAAGCTATCTATTATTCAGCCAAAAAAAGATGACTATTATTTTCATTTTATCCGAACGGTTGAAGACAGCTCTATTCACTTTTTTATAAACCCTGCGAATCAACCGACTGAGGTATCACTTGACTGTACTTCTACTAATCACGTTTTTAATCTATGGAATCAAAAGAAAATGCCAATTGAAAATAATAGTTTACGCATAGAAGTGCCAGCTAATGATTTCCTTATTTTAAAATTACAAAATTAGTATTATCTAATGATAGAATATATTTTTTAATTTCTTTCACCGGGTGTTATTTAAAATAAATAGTAAAAATAAGGGCTTAAATTTTTTTCATTACGAAATTATATAGAGTAAAAGTAACTGAAAGATATCTGTAATGAAAATGGAAATGTATTAGGATTTGCATTAATGACAATAGACCGCAGAAGGCATATTATTTTTATAAGATATAAAAAAGGAATTTCACATAACATGCGAAATTCCTTTTTTTCTATTTTTAGCTAGTTATATTCTCAGTGTTTTTGTCTTAAGCCCACCACATAGAAGCTGGAGGCTCCACGATATTCACCTGTTTTAAGTTCTTCACTGCAGCTTGAAAACCTTCTTCAACCGACATAATCGGATCTTCATGCTCTATACTAATCACATAATCATAGCCATATGTCCGAAGCGCACTCACAATATTCGACCATTCCTGAATACTATGGCCATACCCTACGGAACGAAAAGTCCAGGCACGTGTCTGCACTTCTCCATAAGGCTGCATATCAGTCAGCCCGTATATATTCACATTATCCTGGTCAATATACGTATCCTTAGCATGGAAATGATGAATGGCACCAGCTTTTCCAAGAATCTTGATTGCTGCTACCGGATCAATTCCCTGCCACCATAAATGACTCGGATCCAGGTTCGCCCCAATGGCATTATTTGTTGCTTCCCGCAGTTTTAGCATCGTATGCGGTGTATGGACGAGAAAACCGGCATGCAGCTCCAATCCTACTTTGACACCATGGTCTTCTGCAAATTGTCCCTGCTCTTTCCAATACGGAATCAATTTTTCTTCCCATTGCCATTTTAAGATATCGGCGTATTCCGTCGGCCAAGGGGTTACCGGCCAATTAGGATATTTCGAATCTTCATGGGAGCCCGGTGTACCTGAAAATGTATTAACAACCGGAACATCCAGCATCTCTGCCAAACGCACCGTTTTGATGAATGTATCATGGCTGGCTTTTGCCTGAGCTTTATTTGGAGAAACAGGATTATCATGACAGCTGAATGCGCTGATGGTTAATCCGCGTGATTCAATCTTATCTTTAAATTCTTTTCGCTTCTCACTGCTTTCCAATAATTCATCGATTTGACAATGCGCTGTACCGGGATTACCGCCTGTCCCTATTTCTACCGTATCCAGTCCAGCACCTTTCACATAATCAAGCATGTCTTCCAGCTTTTTATCTGCAAATAAAACCGTAAATACACCTAATTTCATTTTTCTCAGCCTCCCTTTAATTAATCGAGATACTTTTTCCCTGTTCACTGCTTTCATAAATGGCATCAATGACCTTCGTTACCTGCAGCGCATCCTCTGGACTGCTTTTCAATGTATCTTTCCCCAAGCAGGCATCGACAAAATTCTGTGCCTGTAAAAGGGCCGCTTCCTGTTGATCTTCCTTCGTATCGGCATGTGTCTCCACCATTCTATGATACTTCGGCTGATAGAATTCATAAGGAAAGACATTTACCCCTCCATTTTCGCCGGATATCGAGATATGTGTTTTATCCGCTTTGATATTTGCGGCCCAGGAGCATTCAAATAGCAGGGTGCTTCCATCATCAAAACGGATGTAGGCACTCACATGGTCATCGACGTCAATCGCTTCATGATCATAGCTTCCCCAGTCGTTAACCTGATCTGGCTGCTTACTTAAACACTGATAGGTTTGAGCATTGACCTCTATTGGTTTCGAAGGGGAAACAAGCCAAAGGGCTGTATCAAGTAAATGGCATCCCCAGTCAATCAAGCTTCCTCCGCCTTGAAGCTGTTTGTTTATAAATACACCCCAGCCTGGGACCTTTCTTTGCCGCATGGCTTGCACGCGCGTAACAATAGGTGCTCCCACTTCCGGCATCGACTCTTTTGCCAGCATCACAGAATCTACAAAACGATAATGATATCCAACCATTAATAGTTTATTATTTGCTTCTGCCGCTTCCAGCATGCGCTTTCCTTCATCTGCATTCATTGCCATTGGTTTCTCACATAAAACATGAACCCCTTGATTTAAGGCAGCAACTGCTATTGATTCATGAAATTTATTTGGTGTGCAGATGGTCACCGCATCTACGTGCTTGAACATGTCCAAATAATTTTCATATACATGAGGAATCGCATATTTTTCCGCTACTTCCTTCGCGCGGACCAAGTTAACATCCTGTACACCTGTTATTTCTACTTTATCACTTAATGACTGATAAACAGGGATATGGCGGTTTTCCGCTATTCCCCCTGCTCCAATCAGTCCCATTTTCAAACGCTTCATGATTTGTCACTTCTCCAAGGAATAGATTCTTTTTGTTTCAACGGATTCTAATGCTGCTAAAATAATAGCGAGCGATTTCTTTCCTTCTTCACCGTCGATCAAAGGTGTTGTATCATTTTGAATGGAATCAATAAAATGATCAATGACATGTGTCGTTGTCTGGCCGCCTTCATCATTGGACTGAATGGCGCCCAGCTCGTATTTTACTGTTTCGCCATTCGTATATTGAACAACTAAAGAGTACGTCGGGTCATCTTCTAAACGTAATGTAGCTTTCTCTCCGTAAATAATGGTGGAATTATCTTCTTTCGCTGTATAAGCCCAGCTGGCAGCTAATGTCCCAATCGTGCCTTTTTCTGATTTAAGTATCAGCGTCGCGTTATCATCTACATCTGCATTTTCTTTCGCACTGGTTTCCACGAACGCACCAACTTCTACAAATTCATCCTGTAATAAATAACGGACTAAATCAGCTTTATGCACGCCTAAATCTCCCATTGCCCCAATAAATGCTTCGTCTTTTTTAAAGAACCAGCTATCTTTGCCATCTGCACTCCATCCTTCTGGTCCGCCATGTCCAAATGTGGTACGGAAGCTGTAAACCTTGCCAACCGCTCCAGATGCAATCAGTTCTCTGGCTTTTTGATGCGAGTTGACAAAACGCTGATTATGTCCGATCATTAATTTCTTTCCACTTTGCTGTGCCGCTTCAATCATCTGATCTGCCTCTTCTGCAGAGGTTGCCATCGGCTTTTCACAAAGCACATGCTTTCCGGCATTCAGTGCATCCACACTGACAGGTGCATGTAAGTAATTTGGCAGACAAACGCTGACAGCATCAATGTCATCTTGTTTCAACAGTTCCTTATAATCTGTATATGCCTTTGCTTCATATTTAACCGCTGCTTCTTCTGCCCGTTCCCCGACGATATCGCACACTGCCGTGATTTCCACATGTTTATTTACTGCATATTCCGGCAGATGGCGATGCTTTGCTATACTTCCGCATCCGATAACCGCTATTTTCAAACTCATTTTACCGCTTCCTCTCTCTATCTTGATTTATTTTTCAATCGGCTGATAATTGCCATACGTATGCTTTGGAGTATCTTGATTCTTAGCCCATTCTACTGCATTTTTGATTACTTGCTGGACCTCAGCCTGATGATACGTCGGATAGGTTTCATGGCCAGGACGGAAATAGAATATCTTCCCTCTACCGCGTTTAAATGTTGCTCCGCTGCGGAAGACCTCTCCGCCGGTAAACCAACTGACAAAAACCAATTCATCTGGAGCAGGAATATCAAAATGCTCTCCATACATTTCTTCTTTTTCAATTTCAAAATATTCGCCAATTCCTTTGGCAATGGGATGAGATGGATCTACATTCCATACACGCTCTGTATCATCCGATTCACGCCATTTTAAATCACAGCCTGTCCCCATCAGTGATTTAAAGATTTTAGAGAAATGGCCGGAGTGAAGAACAATTAATCCCATTCCTTCTAATACACGCTGTTTTACGCGTTCCACAATGTCATCCTGTACTTCCCCATGCGCCATATGCCCCCACCAAACCAGGACTTCTGTGTTATTCAGCACTTCTTCTGTTAATCCATGCTCCGGTTCGTCTAATGTCGCTGTTGTTACGTCATGCCCTGCTTCTGTTAAAAAGCCGGCGATTGCGCCATGGATACCTTTTGGGTAAATGGATGCAACGGTTTCATTTGTTTTTTCGTGACGATTTTCATTCCATACAG
The DNA here is from genome assembly GCF_053839645.1 of Oceanobacillus sp. M60. Taxonomy (NCBI): domain Bacteria; kingdom Bacillati; phylum Bacillota; class Bacilli; order Caryophanales; family Bacillaceae; genus Oceanobacillus; species Oceanobacillus sp. M60. The sequence goes on from NZ_JBSSNH010000005.1 coordinate 299,550, forward strand.
TTATATTCATTCCTGTACCTCCTAGTTGTCTTATTTGCGTAAAGTAACGATTAATAAATCCAATAGAGAGAAAAACAGATCACAAGGATATAATCGCTTTCATTTACAGATAATCTAATTATTATCATAAAGGATATTCTATCAATTTAACATAAATGATATAATGAAAACATGAACTATTTAATTATAAAAGGAGAAAAATATGAGAGTCAGCTTTTGCGGTTATTCCTATCATAACCAATTATTTCACACGATGCATAAATCTCGTTATGCCTCATATCTGTTTCGATTACAGATCGAAGGTAAAGCGAAAATTAAAGTAAACAATGAAACACATCATATTGAAAAAGGCGATTTATTAATTGTCAAACCCGGGGAAACCTATGAACTGCATGTAGCAGAAGGCCAACAAAGCGGTGACTATTGCTTATATTGTGAAGGCGAAGAAGTTGACCAGCTTTTTCGCCACAGGCCAGTACTTTCCAAAATTACGATGGATCACACCGTCTTAAATTTATGGCAATCCCTCTTTATTGAAGAAAGAAGACCGGAAAAAGAAAAGAATAGTAAATTAACTCACTACTTGCTAAGTGCACTTTGTGTTTCTCTAGAACGCTCATTGGATAAAAAATCAACAGACATTAACAGACCTTATATTGTTACAAAGATGATGCGCTATATTGAAGAAAATGCAACCAAACAAGACTTCAAAATAAATGATATTGCAAATTATTGTAATATGAGTGTGTCAAGATGTGTTCACCTTTTCAAGGAATATATTGGACAAACAATGGTGGAATATGCACAATCGATTCGGATTTCTACCGCAATCAATCAGATGAAATATACAACAATGACATTAGAAAATATTGCCCAAAACTGCGGCTTTGGCTCTTATTCGTATTTTCACCGTGTTTTCAAGAAATTTCATCTTGTTTCTCCAAGGGAATATCGTGAGAAAATGTTTGAATCTTAATGGTTGAATAAGCAAGTCAGTAAATTAAAAATTCCAGTGAACCATCCAAAGCTAAATAGAATTTATACCTTTAAACAGCTATATCTGAATTACTTATAACTCTATACCCCTTTGTTGGCTTATAGCAATAGTACCTTTAAGTATTGCAGCCCAGGAAGTCAAAAATTAATAGTTACTTTTAAAAAAAGTTATTTAATGAACTATGCTGAAGTTCTATTTTAATGGCAATTATCAAATCTCTTATCAAAATAATTTCAGTTATGCCGTGAGAGATTAGATTAGAAAACTCTCAATAAAGAGAAACTTCCTTGTTTTGTGCTAAGAAGTTTCTCTTTTTATCCCTGTATCTTATCTTGGTCGTCTCTCTTTTGTTTCTGGGAATTTAGGAAACGGCTGATGCGGCATTGTTTGATACCAATATGCAACTGATGAAATATCATCTGCACGTTCAAACAATTTAATATCATCATTACCTATTTGTTGAAGCGTCACTGTCAATTTTTCATCAAAACGTATTGGATCCGGTAAATGCCAACGATACAGTCCATGCATTGGCAACGCATCTCTTCCGAATCCATGCGTCGGAATACTATCTTTAGTTGGAAAATTATCCCTTGTATGATCCTCCGTAGATTGAAAAGCATAACCTAAAAACGGTGTATTATAAGTGGATGATCGAATAACTCCATCTTTATGTTTTTTATGAAAAGCCCAAGCTCCGCCAAAATAATCTTCGGTACCTGTGCCGCAAATAGTCGGATATTTTTCATCATCATCAATATAGAATTTAAATTCTCCTTCGCCCCACCAATAACGCTCCAGTGCAGTTAAAGCAAGATAGGTTCCAACATAATGCCCCTTTCCTTCAATATTCCTGACTACCGTATAATCTTTTGCTTCCTTCGTATATTTTTCTCGACGCCATTGTGCATGAAAATATGCTGTATCATCGTCTATTTCGTCTTCTACGGTATAATTAATAGTGTAGAAGAAAGCATCAATATCTCCCTCGTGTTCATTTGTTATTTCGATACGTGCTTTTTTCCTAAATGGCATTGGAAAATAACAATTCATTGCTCCGGATGGATTAACTACGATAGGCATAGAATTAATATCACATCGTGTTCCAAAGCCATTACAGAAGAAGTCTCCCAATGGAGTTTCAACAGATGGTGTTTCTTCATTATCCCAATACATCCGCAATACAAGATCTCTTAGTACAAAGCTTCCGTGTATGGTTGCATCTGTCACTGTCATCCAAATATGACGAATAGTTCCCGGCCCCTCTATTTCTGCCAATGTCAAGGTTTCCCCACTCTTTATTTGGATCATCGGGCTCCCTTTTCTGCTTGGTCCTAACTCACTTCCTTCTTTACCACCTTCTCCGGCTGCTCCAGTAGGATTCTCTGGATTAATAGACCTGCTTTTATTCTTTTTTAACTTTTCAATTCCTTCTAGTGTAAACATTTCAAAACTCCCTTTCTATATTATAATTTATCCTTTTATTGCTCCTCCGGTTAGACCGGAAATAATTCCTTTTCTGAATATAACTGTTAATATAACAATTGGTAGCATTGCAATGATTGAACCGGCAAATATGGTGCCGTATGGAATGGAATATGGACCACTGAATAGTGCAATACCAACCGAAACCGTCCGCATTGACGGATCTGAATTTATAATTAATGCCAGGAAGAATTCAATCCATGTTGCAATATAAGTGAAAATCGCTGCTGTAAATAACCCAGGCTTAATTAAGGGAAGGTATATTTTGTAAAAAATAGTAAATACATTTGCTCCATCAACTCTTGCGCTTTCTAGCAACGAAGTCGGAATCTGTACAAAATAATTTCGTAACAACCAAACTGCGAATGGCAAATTAAAAGCTATATAAGGGATTACCAGTCCAGTATATGTGTTCAACAAACCTAAATTATTCAGCATAATATAGACGGCCGGCGCAACGGTAACTGGAGGAAACATCGATAAAATCAACAGTCCAACCATCATTGGATATTTATTCGGTAATGGCAGTTTTGCTATAGCAAAGGCTGCCATACTTGAAAATATTAGTACAATAATTGTTGCAGATACAGATACAATCATACTGTTGAATAAATTTTCTAAAAAACCAAAATCAACTAATGCTTCCCGATAATGATCTAGTGTCCATGTTTCCGGAATTAAACTGGGCGGATAATCCCCCAATTCAGATGCCGGTTTTAAAGACGTAATAACTATCCAATAGAATGGGGCTATAATAATAGCCAAAAAACTAATCAAAACGGCATAACGGCCAGCAGTGGATAATCGTCGCATAGGTTAAGACTCTCCTTTCACAACAGAGCGAATCAGCGGATAAAATGTAATTGACAACATAATAATGAAAAATACAACGCTTACAGAAATCGCTGAACCTAGACCAAAATTCAAATTCTGAAACAATGATTTTTGTGCTAACATTGCAACTGGTTGGGTAGCGTTACCCGGTCCGCCACCTGTTAATACAAACGGTAAATCAAATACCCCAAAAGCTTGTAATAAGCGAAAAATAATAGAAACTGCAATACTACCTTTAATAGCTGGCAACGTAATCTTCCAAAATTGTTGCCAAACATTTGCTCCATCCATGGAGGCAGCTTCATATTGATCCTTTGGAACCATTTGTAATCCTGCTAATAATATAATGACAACAAATGGGGTGGTCTTCCATATTTCTGCAATCATCATGCTGATAACAGCTGTATCGGGAGTCGCCAGCCAAGCAATTGGGCTGTCAATCAGATGTAGTGTTTCCAAAACATAGTTTAATACGCCATAGACAGCATTGTAGATGTATGACCACATCTGACCGGATACGACAGTGATTAACGCCCATGGGATTAACATAACAACCAGAGATACATTTAATAAACGCTTCACTTTATTAATCGCTAGCGCAATTAACAGTCCTAGCACAATTTCAACAGCAACCGTGACAAAAGCAAAATAGAATGTAAACCATATGCTATCCCAATAAACCGGGTTGGTGAAGATATCAATGTAATGCTGCAGCCCAATAAAATCGAATATATACCCGCTGCTTGAGATATCTACATTGCTTAAGCTCATACGAATGGTGTAAAAAATTGGATAGAACATAATCGCTGCAAGCACCAGAAAAGCAGGAAGTACCATTAAATATCCGGGCACGTTTTTTTTCCATGGTCTATGATGCAAGGGTTGTTGATTCACATTTTTAGTTCTATTTGACATGCCTAAACCTCTTTTCTTGTGTTATAATCCAGATTCATTTGCTGATTTTATTTGTTCTTCCATAACTTCCAGTATTTCCTTAACATCTCGATCTCTGACAAACATATCATTCACATTCATATATATACCTTCAGAAATAGCATTATAGTTTGGAGATTTCGGCCTTGGTGTCGGAACTGCTTCTTGATAAATTTCTAATATAGGATATTCCTGAATCATTTCAGGATCTTCCGTAATACTGATATTGGTCGGAATCATATCATGTTTTTCTACCATCAGCCTTTGAGCTTCTTCACCTGTTAAATAATCCATAAAAGCTAAAGATGCTTCTAGGTTCTCTGTATTTGGGTTGATAAACACATTCCATCCGGATTGTGTTGTGTTACTTTCTCCGCCTTCAAAGGCAGGAAGCGGTACTATTCCTACATTTTCACTTATTGCAGAGGTATCCGGATCCTGTAATTGACCATAGTAACTCATCCAATTACGTAAGAAAGCTGCTGATCCTGAACTAAACGTATTCGTTGCTTCATCTTCATGAAAAGTAGCTACTGCATTTGGTGTTGCACCGCTCGTAAACAACTCTTTTACAAAGGATAAAGCTTTTTCTGTTTCCGGTGAGTTAATCACGACATTCTCATCTTCATCTAAGACATCCCCGCCTGCTGCACGTAAATATTCTAAGAAATTTGTCGTTAACCCTTCATAAGAAGCTCCCTGCCAAACGAACCCGTAGTCCACATATCCCTCTTCTTGTAATTGTATGGAGGTTTCTTGCAATTCTTCCCATGTGCTCGGAACAGGCAACCCCGCTTCTTCTAAAATATCCTCGCGATAATAAAGAACGCCGATATTATCATAGAATGGAGCACCATAGATTCCGCCTTCATAAGTAACAGAATCAATCAATGTTTCTGGAAAACGATTCCAAAATTCCTCTGGCATTACATTTGACAAATCCATTGCAATGTTTGCATTCCCAAATTGTGCTGGCCAATTGGAATCCCCGCTGTAAATATCCGGTGTTTCGTTTTGCCCTCCAATTGTGGTCGTATAATAAGTTTGTGATTGATTTGTAGTAGACGGTGCTTCCTCCAACTCAACATTAACGTTTGGGTATTGTTCTTCAAACCCTTCTATTAATTCTTGTCTTAACCCTAATCCGGAAAGGCCTCCGCTTGACCATACAATTGTTCCTTCTGGCTCAGAATAGTCTACAGGTTCCTGCATATCCTCTTCAGAAGAAGCATTCTCATTATTACTACAACCTACTATTAATAAAAGTAGAATAATATTAGAAAAACAAATGATTTTTTTCATTTTCTTCATCCTCCACGAAAAGTTAAACGTTTAACTTTCGAGTTAAAAATTAATAAGTTTATCAAACTTATTATTTAAATTTTACTTTGAATACACCCGCATGTCTCTCCAATAATCAATTTATTCTTTAACTCCTCTGTCTTTTTATTTTCTCCGTTTTTTATATCTAATAACTTTTGTATTGCTTGCTCCCCTATTCTTTGAACAGGTTGCTCAATAATAGTGATTTGCGGATGTAAAAATTCCATCCATGGTTCTATATCAAATCCTATAACTGCAATGTCATCAGGAATTTTTTTATCTCTTTTTTTCAGCTCTCTATATGCTCCTAAAAGTAATTGGTTATTCGTAATGTAAACTGCTTCTATACGAGGATTTTGGTCCAATAAATTTTTCATTGCTTTCTGACCAGTTTCAATACTTCCGTCACCACAAGCTATAAAGTTGTCTTTTACAGAGAAACCAGCAGATTTCATTGCCTTCATATATCCCTGTTTTCGATCTTCCATAGAGGAAACTTCCGTATTTGCATAAATAATACCTATTTCTTTATAGGAATGTTCGTTGATTAGATGATTGACTGCTTCAACTGAAATTTGTTCATTATTTGTAGCTAACGTATATTCTTCCAGACCAGGCACTTTACGATCCAAAAAAACCATAGATGTGTTATTTAGATAGCGTTTTAATTTTTCCTTTGTCCATCCTTTTGTTGGTGCCATAATAATTCCTTCTGCTCTTTGTTGCATCAGAGAATCAAGAAATGACTGTTGTGCTTCTATGTCTTCCCCTGTACTTCCTACAATAATTTTCCAACCTAAGGCTTCTGCTTGAACCTGTATTCCATTAAGTACATCTGTAAAAAATGGATTATAACCAATGGTTAAAACACCAATTAATTGGCTAGAACCAGATTTAAGCTGGCGAGCGGATGCATGTGGTATATAACCTAATGTTTCAACAGATTTTAACACTTTCTCTTTCGTTTCTTTCTTTACAGATTTTGTACCATGTAATACATGCGATACTGTAGCTGTTGATAAACCGCAATGTTTACTTACATCTTTCAAAGTTACGTTCAAAAGACACCCTCTCCTAAATAAAAAAGTTAAACGTTTAATATTTAATTACATAATAAAGATATCGCTTTCAATTGTCAATAAATATCGAGATTTTTTATTCACTTATATAAGTTGAACTTAATATTTTACCTTTCGGCAACCGCTACAGAAAAACACTTCTTTTCCCATGGTAGTCTCTAGGATTTTTCTCCGCTGGTTACAGTGCTTATCCTTTAAATAAATAGTTAATTTTTAGACACAAAAGAAAGATTTATTAATTCACTTAATATTGATTGCAATAGTAAATGTCTCACTCTTCGGAGTGACACTATACAATGTTTGAATAGAATTTCTTAATAAGTTGCCTAAGTCAACTTATTAAGAAATTCAGCGAACTCTCCTGCTAAAGTCTGACAGTTTATCAAAGGATTCGTTTAATATGCTAGAATTTTATTTATCTTTTATCAATACTATTTTCCAAAAATCTACTGTTAAGTCTCATACTTTTCAAATATTCTTCTAATCATAAAAGAGCTAACGTAAGCAATAAAAGAAAAACCAATAAAAATATCCATATATATTTTTATTACCAGCCATAATGGTGAGAAGAGCATTAACACTCCGGGTCCCAGTATAAAGACAATAATTAATAAAATAAAATACATATTGGCTATACTTATTTTTATTACATTTATACAAGCTTCTTTTATTGTACAGTTATAACGTGCAATATATGGAAAAATCAGTACAAGATATATACAGAAAATGGCCGAGAACATTACTAAACTCATTAAAATTATTGTTGAAAATTTTCCAGTATAAAATTGTAAAAAGAAATAGTTTAATGCTAGAATTATTCCGAATAAAGCTAAAAGCCCCCAAATAAGCGTACTTTGTTTGAAATTATTTTTGAATGCCTGCCAAAACCCGTTGATTAGCCCACCCTCTTCACCCCTAACCATTTTCAACGTAATTGAAAACATAGCAGTAACAGAAGCACCAATTGTTACAATCGGCAAACTGAAAAGGATAAACACTATATTTAGTAAAATCAATTCTACTACTCTAGATAAAAAATGATATACAGGACCGTCTATCCCTAAGATACTCCCCATGTTTTATTCCTCCCCAGTTGACACTATTCTTTAACAGATCCCACAACAATACCCGTTACAAAGTATTTTTGAAGAAAAGGATAAATCAATAATAAAGGAATCGTAGAAACTACTATTTTTGCTGCATTGAGATTCCGATTCTGTACTTCAGCAATATTCTGCAGCGCATCACTACTTGTACCAGACCTCACCAACTCAGAAATATCAATGGTAAGAGACTGAATATAGGTCATAATCGGATAGTTACTTACTTGACTCATATAAATAAGTCCTGTCATAAAATCATTCCAGTTACCTACAATACTAAACAATGCCACTGTTGCTAGAGCCGGCAAAGAAACCGGAATATAGACTTTAGTTAATATTTGCAGTGGACTGGCACCATCAATAATAGCTGCTTCTTCCAAAGATTTTGGGACACCGACAAAGAAATTCATAATTAAAATAACGCTAAAAATTGGTACTGCCCCCGGTAAGACTAAAACCCAAATGGTATCTAATAAATTCAGGTTCCTGATGATAATATAGGTCGGAATTAATCCGCCGCTAAATAACATGGCAAAAATAATGATGTTCATATAGATATTTCTACTCTTGAATTCACGTTTCGTTTTGGATAATGGGTAAGCCATTAACACAATTAATGTCAAGTTAATTACTAAAGCAAGCACCACGCGCTGTACAGATATAAAGAATGATCTCCAGAACTGTGCATCCTCCATAATCATTTCGTAAGCACCTGTTGAAAAATTGACCGGCGTAAGTCCAACTATGTTAGCCGCCACTGCTGCCCCGCTGCTGAAGGATATAGCAACGATATTCCACAAGGGTAATAGACATATTAACCCCAAAAATATAACGATAAGATAAATGATAAATTTTCCCATTTTCGTGGAGAGACTATTTCCTTGTATCATTTATACTCCCCCTTAGAATAATTTTCTTTCTGTGAATTTTTTGGCTATATTATTAGCTGACAGTATTAGAATCAAACCAATTACAGATCTAAACAAACCTACAGCTGCTCCAAAACTGTAATCACGTCCGACCAAACCTTCTCTATATACATAAGTATCAATCGTATCCCCAGTTTCATAAACCATTGGAGAATAGAGGTTATATACTTGATCAAAGCCGCCTTCTAGTACACTTGGGAGACTTAAAATGGCTAAGAGCAGGATAATCGGCAGCATCCCCGGTAAGGTAATATGCCAAACACGTTTCCACCAATTTGCTCCATCCATACTGGCAGCTTCATGCAAGCCTGGATCGATAGAAGCAATAGCAGCTAAATAAATCACGGAGTTAAAGCCAAACTCTTTCCAGACATCCGAACCAATTAATAAGGGCTGAAACCAGGTATTACTTCCAAGAAAATTAATTCTATCCAGACCGAACGAATCTAAAATTTGATTAACCGTTCCGTCCAAACTAAATAAATTGACCACAACCGTTGCCAAAACTACCCATGATAAAAAGTGAGGTAAATAAACAATAGTCTGTACAGATTTTTTAAGCAATTTCACACGAATTTCATTTAATAAAATCGCAAATGCAATTGCAAGCAGCGAACCAAAAATAATTTTCCCTAATGCAATTACAATTGTATTCCGAAACACTTTTCCAATATCAGGAAGGTTGAACATATAACTGAAATGTTCCAGTCCTACAAACTCTGAACCAAAGAAACCTTTTGCCGGTACAAAATCCTGAAAAGCCATGATGATTCCAAACATTGGCGCAAAGCTAAATATAAGCAAAAAAATCATTCCTGGCGCTAGCATAGCGTGGTAGGTTAATTTCGCCTTTTTCACATCTTTCTTACGATCACGTGCAGGTGCAACCTGATTATTTATTGCCAACTTCTTTCCCTCCTTTAAAGAAAACTTGGTATTCGTTAAAGGGAGTCTTGAAAGCGTATTTTGCTTTCTTAGAATCCCTTATGCTCTGGAGTGCAAGCCTTTCGGCGAATGCCTTAGTTGCGCTTATACTTGGTACCTAAAAATTTTTACTACGTCGAATCACTTCTGCGCTAAAATTTTATGCTTTCCTAATGTGTAACAGAGGGGCTGTTGCTCAACCCCTCTTCACTATCTATTCTTGTTGAGTCAGCTCTTCTTCTATTTCATCCAGGATTTCGTTACCGCCTTGATTATGCCAGTTGTCAACAAACGTATCAAAATAATCAACCGGCTCTGCTCCTGTTATAATCTTAATAAAGTCTTCTTCTTCTAACTTTGTTAGATTAGCTCCTTTTTGTTCCATTGTTGGTGTGTTCACCACATAAGCTGCTTCTACCCAATTAAATCGTTCTTCTTCCGTCAGCTTGTTCATTAACCCCCACCCTACAATACGGGAATGATAGCTAGACCAGTTAGAAGTTGGTGCGTCCTCAGGATTTTCCGTATAATTTTCAATTCCATTTATACTTTGTCTAACTTGAGGATTAGTAATTTCTTCAACAGCCATCTCTTCATTCAAAACAGCTTGAACATCTTGATAATCATCCAAATATGTCTGCATTGGAAGAACTACGATGTTAAATGGTTTCGTTGAATCATCGACACCTTGTTCCAAATATTCTGCGACCTCAGGGAACGTATTTTCCATATCCTCTTCTGTTGTATTTTCAATGTCGTCATAAAATAAGTTCAACATTTCGACTGCTTTCTCTGGATGCTCATATCCTTTCCTGACAACGATAAAATTACTGCCTGTTGTTTTTTGTTCGGGTACATTTACTTTGCCCTCATCATCCGCTAATGCATAAGCTGTAAATCTTGCATCATTATCCATCTCTCTAATATTCGATAACCCCCAGTCCGGTATGTGCCAAGGGCCTGTTGCGATACCTGTTTGCCCATTTGTAAGCAAGGCCATAATGTCATCAAATGACCTCGTTCCAAATTGCGGGTCAATGATACCTTCCTCAAACCAGTCATTCATTAATTCAAGTGCTTGTTTTGTACCTTCTGATGTTGATCCATAAGAAATACTGCCATCTTCTTCTATTAAATATTTTTTAGGCTGTCCTTCATAAACCGCAGCAATAGAATTCATCGTAAATGATCCATAATCTCCTGCATTTAAATAATTTTCAAAAGGTATCCCAACCGGATTGCCAGAATCACCTGGATCATTTTCAATGAAAGATTTTGCAACTTCTTCCAATTCGTCCAAAGTAATCAGGCTGTCTCCATCTTCATCTATTGATAAATCTAATTCTTCTAACCAATCCTCACGTATCCAAACCATTTGCGGTGCTGCCAGAGACTCCGTTCCCGGAAGTGCCATAAGGCTGTCCTCAAAGGTCGCATCTTCTAAAGGCTGATTATCATAGGTGGCATAGGTTTCTTTAATATAATCACTCGCATTTTCTTCATATACATCGCTTAAATCTTCAATTAAATCATTATCGACTAAATCTTTCAGCTCCTCTCTGGAAACGATCATCATATCTGGTAAATCTCCAGAAGAAATAGCCAAAGCTACTTGCCTGTTATAGTCTTCTCCCTCTGCTTCGAATGCATTTCGAATCTCTATATCTAATACTTCTTCAGCTACACGAGTATACGCATTATCTTCAAAAGTATCCCCTTCAGGCAGTTTAGGATTGGAGCCTGTCGAACGGCCGATATTGATAATAGGCTTGCCATCTTCTGTTGTTGTTTCCCCATCATTGGAAGATTTCTGTACACATGCAGCTAATGTACTGGTTAGCATTAATAAGATTATTAGTAATTTAATATTTTTCAATGAATCCGTTTTCATTTTCTTATAATCTCCCTTCATATTCTGTCTTTCTAGCAAAATCATGGCCATCGATTTCGTATAAATTTATTTTAATTGATGTTTGATGCATGGGAAATATCAAATAATCCGTTTTCATATACTATTTTCCGGAATATTTTATTATTTTCATGCTTGAATTAAAAAAACCCCACAACTATTTTGTGGAGTTTTTCTCCTATTCATCTACATGGTGAGACAATTGTGTCTCTCCATGAACAATTGGGATAACCAAAGTTACTTTCGTATAGTAATCCATTTCACTTTCATACTTTAAACCGTAAGAAGAACCATAAAATAATTGCACTCTATTATGGACATTTCTAACACCATATCCTTCCGTCTTGGTAGTTAAGATGGACTGTAGCTTCGTTGGTTCTATTCCTGCTCCATTATCAGTCACAGAAAATTCTAATGTATTTTCTATTCTTTTTAATTTGATCATCAATTTCCCACGCTCAGAACTTTCTTTATGGTCGATTCCATGATTAATAGCATTCTCCACTAATGGCTGTAAAAGTAAATTTAACATGGTATAGTGATAAGTTGATTTATCCAGTTCATAATGTACATCAAATGAATTGGAATGCATTAATTGTTGAATATTTATATAAGAAATCACATTTTCAAGTTCTTTCTCTACTTCTATAATACTTCTCCCTTTATTTAAAGTAGTTCGATAAAAGCTGGACAGGTGTTGAGTCATCTGACTGATTTCTTCTTGTTCTGCCATAATAGCTTTACTATTAATCAATGAAAGGCTATTGTAGAAAAAATGCGGATTGATTTGCGCCTGTAAAGCTTTCATTTCATATTCTTGCTGGGCAATTTTACTTTTATATACCTGATTGATCATATTATTTAATTTATTGACCATATCTCCAAATTGTTTGATTAAGCTTCCAATTTCATCCGTACCGCTGTTAAAAACGGAGACTGTCAAATCTCCTTCTTCTATCTTTCGCATATTTTCCGATAGTTTTTCTAGTGGTCTAACCACTACTTTTGCCAATAAATAAATAGATAATACCATAATTAAAATACTTAATAAGATAACCAATACAACCGTTACTCTCATCGGAAGCGTAGCAGCTGAAATAATATCAGTCGGCCGATATAAATAAACAGTCCAACTATAAGAAGGTAATTCAGCTTGTTGAATGACAAAATCAGATTCAATGTTATCAACACCTTCTGCTGACTCTAATAATGAAAATTTACCTTCCAGACTTCTATCAGAAAATGTTTCATATGAATAAACAGGATTTCCGTCACTGTCCAAAATTGCGACACCATAATCCTCTTCAAATAAACTGGACATTGAGTCAAAAAATTGTTGATAATTTATTTCCATTTGAAGAATATTATTATACATTCTGCGTTCATCAAATATTGGATAAATCAGCTTAAATATTTCATCCTCCGATGAAGCTACCAGAGTTGGCCGATTCGAATCCTTAGTACTGTTAAACCAGCTATTTTGATTAATGTCTGCCAGCGGTCTCAGTAATTGATCATAAGGGTTCATTTGATTATCGGTATAAACAGTAATAGAATCAATATCCGTCTGTAAAGTTGGCGGGGTAGCCAATGTAGGAGCCAATGTATCATTATAAAACTTATACATTTCATAGTTGCTATCATACTCTGCAGTTAATCCATTTTTTATTTCTTCATTCCATACAATTTGATTAACTATGTTCAAATAATTATCGATTTTATAATCTATATTTAGAATGGACTGGTTTAATGCTTCAGAAAGATTTTCATTTTCACGGGTAACTAATGAATCTTGTATTTGGTAATACCACATACTTCCTAACGTCATAATAGGTAAGCAGCTGGCAACAATACAAATCAGTAATATTTTCTTGCGGAATTTTAAATTAATAAAGCCTTGTTTAAAAAGATTCATCTCATTCACTTCACCTCTACCTTCTTTTCATCTCCCGGTATTTTTGGGGACTGACACCTAAATGCTCTCTAAAAATTCTAATAAAATAGGAATCGTTTTTATAACCAATCACTTTACTTATAGTATTCACTTTCATATTGGTATTACTAAGCAATTCTTCTGCTTTATTCATCCTTACCTGTTTAATATATTTATTAATTCCTACCCCAGTATCCTGTTTGAACTTATCACTTAAATAACCAGGCGTTAAATATACTTTTTCCGCTAACATGTCTAAACCCAGGTCTTTTTCTATATTCTCTATAATATATTGTTTCACTATTTCAATGACATGCTTCGGTGAATTCTTTTCTTCTTCTAATCCTTTTATTACTTTCCTTTGTACTTCCAGTAAAGTCTGCTTGATGTCAGAGAAATGTTTATAAGAGTAGATTAATTCAATGTATCTATTCATGCTGTCTTTACTGTATTCCGGCATTGTCTGAAAAAATAACTGCAGCAGCCGGGCGAACAAGAAGCGAAGATAACCTTGTGCAGTATTCGTTCTTTTATCGTACTTTTGAATAATTAGACTTATCTTTTGCTCTAATTCTACTGTATCCCCCTGTTGAAGTGCTCTTTCGATTTCTTCTAATAAATATTCATCTTCTTTGTACTCTTTACTATCTGTTAATGGTGTATCAATTGGATAGATAAAGACATCTGAATAAAAAAAGCGATCTTTTAAGTAACCTTCTAACTCATTATACGTTTGAGCTATTTGGACTGGATTCTTCATATGATTACTTACAGAGAGAACACAATTGATGCCATATGTTTCTTGGATTTTTTGTTGTATTTGCATAGCAGCTTCCTTATATGTAAATGGTCTCCTTAAATTATCTTTAAATAGTAAGACGATTTGAAAAGGATTTAGATTAATTACGTCATATTTACTATCTAATGTGGCTCTCTTAATTACTTCATAAAAATATTCATTTTCTTCCTCAAACAAACTATCCAAAAAAGCAGTATCAGAATGGACAAGAATCATTCGATTATAGTCATTTAAAAAATCAAAATTTAAGAAAGGGTATTCATTTTTCAATATATCTATCGGTGTTTGATTTAATAAACGATATAGAATATGCTGTTTTATAAATAATTGATTTACTTCTCTTTTTTCTTGTTCCTCTTTACGTTTTCTAATATTCCTCATTACTTCTGTCATTGTTTGATTAAATTCTTCTGGTTTAACAGGCTTTAATATATAATTATCAGCTCTTAGCGTTAGCGCTTTCTTAACAAAATTAAAATCATCATGACCGCTAAAAAATATAATTTCTATATCATCATAGCGCTCCCTTACTTTCGTTGCTAATTCTATACCGTTTACAAAAGGCATTTGCACATCAGTAAGTAAAATATCAGCAGGGCTTCTCACTAATTCTTCAAAAGCTTCTTTCCCATTAGCCGCTTCTATTATTTCTAACTCGAAATCAAATTTTTTTAATAAAAAACGAATGACGTTTCTTTCATCTTTTTCATCATCTACAATTAGAATACGATACATCATCCGACCTCCTTTATTAAAATATAACATTCATTTAAAGATATGAACTATGTTTATTCTAAATTATCTTTTGAGAAAACTTCATAATTTACTATCATTTGACTGATGTATAACTTAAATAGGATAAATAATGCATAAAATAAATGAAAAAGAACCCGTTTCCGATAAAGTTAATAGTATCACAATTAACTACCGGAAAAGAGTTCTTATAATGGCTGCTTTATTTTTTAAATCACACTTTGTTTCAAACTAAATTAAAATTATTTAACAATCGAGAAGAACTATACTTCAATACCAAGAAAATAGTTTATCATAAATTTTTCAACGATGATAAATCCCCGTATTCCCATTTTTTCATATCTAAAGATACTTCCGTATCATCGGCAAATATTTTAACCCCTTGGCTCTCTTCTTTGGGAAAAATTCTTGTCGTAAAAACAAGTTCCCCATCATTTACAAAAATCTCTATAGAAGAAGTATCTACAAAAATACGTAAAGAAATTTTACTATCTGTATAAGCAGCCTGACGTATTGTACCATAATCTACAGCTACCGGCTCTCCGGAATTGCTGCGATCAAGCACTACTTTTTGAAGCTTCGTGTCTAAATAGAGCAACGTCTCCTCTTCTTTTCCTGTACGAAGCTTTAGTCCGCCTGTACCATCTTCCACCTTCAGATTGCAAACTAACTCATACGTTTTTCCTGAAAAGTTTTCTAGATATTTTTCTTCTTTGCTCAGCTTTCCTTGCCATTCCGTCAGAGAGCCTCTTTTTTCATCTAATTCTTTCACTGGTGACTGATATACCTTATTATTTTTAATGTGCAGTTCTCTAGGTACTGTCAGGCAGTTCGCCCACATATCTTTATCAGCAGGATACGTTGTATCAGGAAGCCCCATCCACCCAATTAAAATCTGACGTCCATCCGGTGCTTTTGTAGTCTGTGGCGCATAAAAATCAAATCCTGCATCCAGCTCCTGAAAACCATCGCTTTGGAAAGAATACTTTTCTATATTAAGACTCCCGATAAAGCATCCGGAGTTATGTACATTTTGATAAAAATCTCCTTCTGATTCAAGTCCTTGAGGAGATAGTAACAGTACATCTTTCCCATCAATTTGAAAGATATCTGGACATTCCCACATGTAACCAAAGTTCTCAAAGTTTGTTTTCAGTTCACCTTCAAAGCTCCAGTTACGTAAATCAACAGATTTATAGATTAAAACACAGCCTGTATGATTTTCTCTTTCTGCTCCGATAATCATATAAAATATATTACCATTCTTCCAAACCTTAGGATCTCGAAAATTCGCAGTATATCCTTCTGGCTGTTTTGGAATAACCGGCTCCTCCTGCTTAGTAAACTTTCCATGCTTATCCATGACAGTAAAGCTTTGAGAAGATTCACGGTTCCAATCCTGATCACGTTTATTCGCTGTGTAGAATAAATACAATAAATCATCTTTGACAATACCTGAACCAGAAAATATTCCATGACTTTCATGCTCGTATTCAGGAGCGATGCCCAGTCCTTTTTCTTGCCAGTGAATTAAATCCTCTGATTCAACATGATACCAATGCTTCATTCCATGAACAGGCCCAAAAGGGAACCATTGATAAAATAAGTGATACTTTCCTTGATAGAAAGTAAAACCGTTGGGGTCATTTAATAATCCATATGGAGGCTGTATATGAAATTTCTGTCTCCAAATGCTATTGTTCACTCTTTCTAATAATTCCTGTTCTTCTACTTCTGTCATTTCACGGTAGTGGCGGTACCGCGTTGCTCTTGTCCAAGACATATTATTTTTCAGTGCTCCCTTCCAAATCCCACGAATCAATCTAAATTTATCATATTTTCATAGGTAAGAAGATACGCTCTCCTCTTACCAGTAAATTACCTCTTAATTTATATGAGTGTGTTCAAAAAGTTCGATACAAAGTAAAGTAGTGCTATTCATTTCAAAGAAACAGCATTTATGCAATTAATACATAAGCTGCAGAAACTAAACGAACAGACTTTCACAGGGTGGTGACGAACTTTTTGAACACACTCTCTAAGCACTTTTCGTTTCCTGTTTTTCGTTCGGTTCACTAAGCAGCTCTTTTGGAACGGCAAAGATAGAAGTCAAAATAAAAGCTAAAACGAAGGTCGCAATCCCTACAACAACATAGGTGACAAATTGATATCCACTGTAAATGTACATTAATGGCGATAAAATAACTGCCAATCCGTATGAATTAGCCTGTATACCCAAGATAGATAACACCATTCCTCCCAAGGCCGAGGATAGAAGCATCACGGTTAACGGACGTGTTCCATATCGAATGGTAATACCGAAGAGTGCAGGTTCACTAACCCCTAATAGCTGTGTAACCCCAGCACTGGTGCCCATTACTTTAATATTCTTTTTCTTGCTGCGCCGGCTGATTGCAAAACATACGGCAGCGTTCGCAAATCCATACATCGCACAAATTGTAATGAGGGGATTAAAACCGGTCGAAGCCAGCAGGGTTGTTTCAATCATAAAGAAAAGATGATGCATCCCTGTCATAACAGCCAACGGATAAATCAGTCCAACGATAAACCCTCCGATTCCTAATGGCACCTCAATCAATGCTGTAACAACATATACAAGCCCACTTTCAACAACATGAAGTACCGGACCAAGTACAAGCAATCCTCCCAGCACACTGATAATAATAACGAAAAATGGTGTAAACATTAAATCAAGAGAATCAGGCATTTTTGCACGTAATCTTATTTCCACTTTTGCTGCTATAAGTCCTACAACAAGTGCCGTTAACACGCTTCCTTGATAACCGACAATTGGAATAAATCCAAAAGCAAGCAGAGGCTCTACACTTGATGCTGCATCCGCTACCTCATAAGCGTTCGGCAAAGCAGGAGATACAAGCATTAATCCGATAACGAAACCAATAATCGGAGTCCCGCCAAATTTCTTATTGGCTGACCAACAGATTAAAGCCGGCAGAAAAGCAAATACCGTATCCGTCAACACGGAAATCAGTGTTAATATAGACTCAGGGATAGCGTCTGGACTTGTTCCAAAGAAACCTAAAACAGTCTCATTTAGGATTACACCTTGTAATCCAAGAAATAGCCCTGTTGCTACAATCCCGGGAATAATTGCAATAAATACATCCGCTAAGGTTCTTACTCCCCGCTGTATTTTTCCCTTGTTTGATTTTTGACTTTGTTCACCTTGGCTCATTTGCTGTCTTTCTTCATTGTCCGTTTCACCAGCAATCGTTTTGTAAACTTTATTTACAATCCCTGTACCAAGGATTACTTGAAATTGTCCAGAATGATAGAAAACACCTTTGACTAATTCTATGTCTTCAATCGCCTCTTGATCGATAGACTCTTTATCCTTGACATTAAAACGCAATCTCGTTGCACAATGAGTTACCGATCCAATATTGTCTTCCCCTATAATTTTTACAATTTTTTCCCCAGTTTGTTTGTATTGATCCTCAGACATTTTGCTTCCCCCCTGCTAACCGATTGTAATTCCCTGATAGGGTTCCATGATAATCTCTTCTCCTGTTATCACGGGCTTAGATTGACTGTGTAAAATAATGTTCTCGGCTGATTCGTTTAATACCACTTTTTTCTTTTCTGTGCTTAAATTAACTAAAATAACTATCCTTTTTTCTTCATCCGCACGCTCATATGCAATGACTTCTTCCGGAACATCTTTTATTTCTTTTATATTTCCAAAAGTTAATACGTTGCTCCATGCACTGTTTCGTCTTAACTGAATCATTTTTTGATAAAATGTATAAACAGAATTATTCACCGCATTGATTTCCGGATATTCTTCTGCCATATCCAGCCATGGTTTTCCTGTTGTAAAACCGCCGTAACGTTCCCCGTTCCACGCAAATGGTGTTCTCGTATTATCACGGCTTCGCATGTTAACAAAGTGAAGTGCTTCCTCTTCCGTAAACCCTTCCTGTATAGAACGGTAATAATTATCAATGCTGGAAATATCGTTAAATGCATCGATTGCAGAACGATTAAAATTTTTCATTCCAAGCTCTTGTCCCTGATAAATAAATGGTGTTCCTCTTAAAAAGAAATACAACATTCCGAATGTTTTTGCAGTTTCTGGTGTTTGCCATTCTTTCTCTCTCACCATCTTAGATAGAACACGGGGCTGATCGTGATTTTCTAAAAAGTTCGCTCCCCAGCCAGCATTTTGTAGTGCACGCTGGGATTGAAATAATAACTCTTTGAATTCGGAAACAGTCCAGTTTGTCCGCTTAAACCAATCCGACCCTGATTCCACATCAATATCTGCATAATGAAAATCAAATATCATTGAAAAATAACCATCTTTGCCAATAAATCGATGAAAATCTTCATATTTTACTCCTGGCGCTTCACCTACTGTGACTGCATCATATTTTTCAAAAGTATTCGCTTTCAACTCATTTAGAAAGTTTTCAATTCCAGGACGGTTTCGTGTTTTATGCTTACAGGAAACAAGGCCATCTGCTCCATCCGCCGGAAGGCTTGCATAATCGCTATCCTTCTTGATAAAAGTGATAGAATCAATCCGAAAACCTTCTACCCCTTTATCCAGCCAGCGATTAATCATAGCATATAATTCCTGACGCATTTCTTTGTTTTCCCAATTCAAATCCGGCTGTTTTTTGTCAAACACATGCAAGTAGTATAAATCTTCATCAGGGAGTTTTTCCCACACAGACCCTCCAAAGATAGAACGCCAATTATTTGGCGGGTTACCGTTAACACCTGTTTTAAAAATATAATAATCCCGGTATTTACTTAACGGATCTTTTAGTGCTTCCTGAAACCAGAAATGTTCATCTGAAGTATGGTTTATAACCAAATCCAATATAATTTTAATATTTCGTTTTTTTGATTCTGCTAAAAGTTGATCAAAGTCATCCATTGTTCCAAATTCCGGATTTATTCCTTCAAAATCAGAAATATCATAGCCATTATCTATCATCGGTGATGAAAAAATAGGGCAGATCCAAATCATTGTAATCCCCAATTCTTCCAGATAATCTAATTTTTTTGTAATCCCTTTCAAATCTCCAATACCGTCACCATTAGAATCATAAAAGCTCTTCGGATAAATTTGATATACTACTTCATCTTGCCACCACTTCGTTTCCAACAGTTTAACCTCCTTATATACTTACCTGTGGAACCGATTCCACATTCATTATATGGAATCGGTTCCATATTTATTATAATAATATATTTAATACTTGGGTAATCTTATCTTTTTCTTTTTGTTTTGTCAATACTATTTTTGGGAAGCACTTGGTAATCAACTTTCATTGTTTCAGGAGTGGCTTTCTTTCCTCTCATACGAACAATGCTTTTAGCAGCAATATGACCCGCCTTATAATAATCATAATGAACGGTTGTCAGTTCAGGAGTCAAGTAGCTGGAAATTTGATAATTACCAAAACCCGTTAGCGAAATATCTTCTGGAATACGAAGATTTTTTTCATATATTGATTTCATTGCACCAATGGCGATATTGTCTGTTGCACAAATTAATAAATCCGGCTGTACTTCACTTAAAAGTTCTTTGGTTTTATACATTGCATTATCAATTGAAAAGTCCGTATAATAAGTCAAGATTTCTTCATTCTGCTCCTGGGCAAATCGGTCAACAAACCCTTTTTTTCTCAAAAAACCAACCGATTTATCCTCTTCCCCTACTCCAAGATAAACTATCTTTGAAAAATTATATGACGTTAAATAATCTGCAAGATCATATGCTGCTTCATAATCCTTATATACAATACAGTTTAATCTTTTATCCTCTTGACCAATAACGATAACAGGAACCTCTATCGCTTCAATCACATGAATATGTTCATCAGTTATTTTTGTAGCTAAGAGTATAATTCCAGCAACCTTCATTTTTGCCAGTCGCTTCAAATATTCAATTTCCTTTTTAGAACTTCTATCTGTATTCTCAATAAGAATATTATAATTTAACTGTTTCAATTCTTTATCGATTCCCTGCAGCGTTGTTGTTACAGAATATGAGTCAAATCTGGGAATAATCACCCCAATTGTGGGATTACTTTCTAAGCGTAAATTTTGCGCATAAGAGTTGGGAATATACTCCAGTTCCTTAATTGTCTGTTCAATCTTTTTTCTTGTTGCTTCACTGACATATCCATCATTTAAATATCTGGACACGGTGCTCTTTGCAACTCCTGCTTTTTCAGAAATATCTCGAATTGTGGCCATAATTTCTATCCTTTCAGCTCTGGTCATCTTCTATTCTTATTAGATATTATATCTTATTATCCTGCCATTTTCACTCATTGTATAATTAACACCTGAATTATTCCTGGAATATTGCAGCCTTACAAATTCTTACCTACCACCGCATAGTCGTTGCAAATAAATAAAGCAATAAGCAATAATATAAGAAATTGCTCATTTAAGTGTTTTTAGCTTACCATTAAAGTTTATTTTAACTTTGATATGGACTAATTTTCATTTCTGTCATTTTCAAAATGACACCCAAAATACCAAATCACATTTATAGAGTGACTTGGTATTTTTAATAAATTAAATCTAATTATACTGTACGCTTAAAGATACATTAAATATAGGAATTAAGTAGATATTCATTATCAAATCTAAAACCAATTAAATAAATCAAACAACACTCCCCCCTCTTTAAGTCCTCCATCGTGCAAATCCGCCTTCTGAATTTATCACCTGCCCTGTAATCCAGGACGCTTCGTCAGTTAACAGCCAGCTTATGAGATTAGCCGTATCACTAGGTTCCCCAAAACGATTAAATGGGAATTTACTTCTTACCTCTTTCCATTTACTTTCTATTAAATAACCTGTGTCTACTGGACCAGGATTCACTGTATTAATTGTAATATTTTTATCAGCTAATTCATCAGCTAACGTAAGGACGATTTCTGCTAATCCGCCTTTTGCAGTAGCATAAGCCACTTCTCCGGGCATCGGGCCTTGCTGCTGTCCGGAAGTCATAAAAATAATCTTCCCAATATTTTTTTCGGATGAATGCTGTTTCATAAATAATCGGGCAAGCAGCAGAGAAGAACGTGTATTTATAATATAGTGTTTGTCAATCATCTCTGCCGTTAGTTCTTCTAAAGGTCCATCGGAACCACTCAAGGCATGATTACAAACTAAACCGTCTACATGTCCACAATGTTTTTTTATTTTTTTGAACAACTCTTCAGGAGCAGAAGCATCCATAAAGTTGCCTTTGAACTCATGAAATGTTGCGTCTTCTACAAGCTCTGCTTTCACTCCCTCTATCACAGCAGCTAAGTCATCAGCTCCCCAATCTTGCTCTC
This sequence comes from Oceanobacillus sp. M60, assembly GCF_053839645.1. NCBI lineage: Bacteria > Bacillati > Bacillota > Bacilli > Caryophanales > Bacillaceae > Oceanobacillus > Oceanobacillus sp. M60. The sequence goes on from NZ_JBSSNH010000005.1 coordinate 321,903, forward strand.
GATCGTGTGCTTGATAATGGTGAATAATAATAGAAGCTCCAAGGGCAGCTGCTTTTCTGGCTATAGCATATCCTATTCCGGCTCGTCTGCTGACTCCTGTAATCAAGATTTTTCTTCCTTTTAATGGATACTGTTTCCTCGTTAATTCGCTCATGATTTTCTCCTTTCTAAAATACAGCTTATAAATGACTTGAAGTTTTTAATTCACCTAAATCATGAAAACGTTTTCTCGAATTATATTTTAACATAAAATATAGGGATAATATGAAAAAAGCACTTGTTTTATAACTTTTATTTTGTTAAATACAATGCCTTGATATGGTTTCGTATGATTTATTGTTTAAATTTGGAGTGAGACTTGGTTTTATGAATAATTCAAGATTGACAATAGTTAAAATTAAATTTAAACTGATATAAATGTAATCGTTTTCATAGGAGGTTTTATTATGGTTAAAAAGCTTAAAATAGCAATTATCGGTTGCGGTGGAATTGCAAATGGAAAACATCTGCCAAGCCTTAGCAAATTGGAGCAAGTAGAAATGACAGCGTTTTGCGATATTGTACTTGAAAGGGCAGAAAAAGCTGCAAAGGAATATGGAACGAAAGATGCGAAGACATATGTGGACTTTAAAGAATTATTACAAGACACATCCATTGATGTTGTTCATGTCTGTACCCCAAACAATGCGCATATGGAAATCACAGTGGCTGCGTTGGAATCTGGAAAACATGTCATGTGTGAGAAACCAATGGCCAAGACAACAGAAGAAGCTAAAAAGATGGTAGAAGCAGCTGAACGCACAGGCAAAAAATTAACGATTGGGTATAATAACCGATTTAGACCCGACAGCCAGCATCTGCATAAGCTTTGTGAGCGAGGAGATTTGGGAGAAATATATTATGCAAAAGCACACGCTATAAGAAGAAGGGCAGTACCTACATGGGGAGTGTTTCTCGACGAAGAAAAGCAAGGAGGCGGACCATTAATTGATATTGGTACACATGCGCTTGACTTAACATTATGGATGATGAATAACTATAAACCCAAATCGGTTATGGGAACGGTCTATCATAAATTAGGGAAAAATGAAAATGCAGCAAATGCCTGGGGACCTTGGGATCCAGAGGCCTTTACAGTAGAAGATTCTGCATTTGGTTTTATAACGATGGAAAATGGCGCAACAATTGTTCTGGAATCTAGCTGGGCATTGAATTCCTTAGACGTGGATGAAGCAAAATGCTCTCTCAGCGGCACGAAAAGTGGTGCAGATATGAAAAATGGATTACGAATTAATGGTGAAGACTTTGGTAAATTATATACTCAGGAAATTGAATTGGAATCAGGAGGAGTGGCATTTTACGACGGTAACTCTGAAAGTGATCCTGATTTAGAAGCAAGAAATTGGATTGAAAGTATTATCAATGATACCGAACCAGTCGTGAAGCCAAGTGAAGCACTTGTTGTCACGCAAATATTGGAAGCAATATACGAATCGGCACGAACGGGGAAAGCCGTTTATTTTAATCAATAGTAAAGTTAAAAAATGAGTTTTGTAGAATATATATTTAGGGGGAAATTGAATTGGTTAATATTGCATTGTTAAGCAGGTGGCATGTACATGCGGATGACTACGCCCGAGAAATTCAAGCTAATGATAATTTATCTATTAAACTCGTGTGGGATGAAAATGCGGACAGAGGAGAAAAGTGGGCAGAGGAATTAGGAATCCCTTTTGAATCGGATCTTCAAAAGGTTTTAACAAATCCATCAATTGAAGGAGTAGTTGTCACTACCCCAACAAATTTGCATAAAGAAGTAATTATCTCAGCTGCAAAAAATAAAAAACATATTTTCACTGAAAAAATTTTAGCTTTTACAGTGAAAGATTGTGAGGAAATTTATAATACGATAGACCAATATGGCGTTAAATTAATGGTTTCACTTCCAAGATTAACAGAAGATTATTATTTATATGCGCAAAAGGTAATAGATAATAACTGGATTGGAAGACTTACTACTATTCGATGCCGTACTGCTCATGATGGGGCGGTTGTAGGGCCGGGAGAAAGCGAGGGCTGGTTACCGAAGCGTTTTTTTGAAAAAGAGCAATCTGGAGGCGGCGCATTAATTGATTTAGGTGCCCACCCCATCTATTTGACTAACCGGCTGGCTGGTAATGTAAAAAAACTGGTTTCCCATATGAATCATACAAACAACCTTGGAGCAGATGACAACGCTGTCGTCTTAGTAGAATATGAATCTGGTGCGATGGGGATTCTCGAGACTGGTTTCCTATCCAAAGGCAGTCCGTTTCAATTAGAGCTCTACGGAACAGAAGGCACGATACTAATCGAAGACAACAAAATCCGCCAGACATTTGGAAATGGGGAGTGGTCCACACCGGATAACCCGCCAGAAGCATTGCCTATGCCTATGGAACAATGGGCATCCGCAATTATAAATGGAACTGCCCCGTCTATAAATAAGTCTGATGTTATTAATCTAACCTTAGTTAACGAAATAGCAATGAAATCAAACAAAGAAGGATGCTGGATAAATCCTTCATGACTCATAACCACAATTACTGAGATGAATTTCTATCACATAGTTAGAGCGGATAACCCTCAAGTTATCCGCTCTAACTATGTTTATTTCTATTCTTTCACAGACCCTGATGTTAAGCCTGAAACAATTCGTCTTTGGAAAATCAATACTAAAATAACAATTGGAATGGTTACAATAACCGTTGCTGCACTGATATCTCCCCAAGGAACAGAATATTCACTTTGGTACATGGAAATTCCAACTGGTACCGTTCTCCATACATCATCACTATTAATTGTTAGAGCAAATAAATACTCATTCCACGCCGCAATGAATACCAGAATAGCAGTCGTAAAAATACCTGGTGTCGCCAGCGGTAAAATAATTTTACGGAATGTTTGAAATGGACTGGCTCCATCAAGTTTAGCAGATTCCTCCAATTCAAATGGAATCTTTTGAAAAAAGGTAGACAGAATCCAAATTGATAATGGTAAACTGATTGTCATGTAAGGAATAACCAATCCCGTATAACTATTACGTAAGCCTAACTCTGTTACGATATTGAAGATTGGCGAAATAACTGCTACTTGTGGAAACATGGAAGCAGCTAAAATAACTCCCAGGAATAAACCTTTCCCTTTTATCGGTAATCTAGTTACTGCGTAAGATGCAAAGGCAGCACAACCTACCGCCAAAATTGTTGTTACCGTTGAAACGACAAAACTATTTAACATATATCGCAAAAGCGGGCGATTCGTTACCGCAGCTTCATAGGATTCGGTCGTAGGATTTGTTGTAAACCATTTAAATGATGTAAATATTTCTCCTACAGGCTTTATCGACGTTAAGAACACCCAAATAAACGGAAACATCACTAAAAATACAAATATGATTAGAAATATATAGAAACCTATACCTGCACGTTTATTCATATTATTTCTCCTTCCTATTTCGTACGTCCTGCGAATAGATCTGAACCAATTAAGCGTACATAAATAAAGCTAATCAATGCTACAGCTAAAAATACAATAACCGATAATACGGAACCTTCTCCAAAGTTCTGTTGCGAGAACAAGGTTATGTATGCGTATATCGAAATAGATTCGGTAGCATTCGCTGGTCCCCCGCCAGTTAGTACATAGATAAGATCGAATACCCGGAAGGCATCAAGTGTTCTAAATAATAAAGCAACTAAAATAGAAGATTTCAACAACGGCAGTGTTATCTTAAAGAACTGTTGAAATTTGTTGGCTCCATCTACATCACTTGCTTCATATAAGGAATTCGGTATGGTCTGCAGTCCAGCTAAGAGCAATAATGCCATGTAAGGTGTCGTTTTCCACACATCGGCAAAAATTATTGAGAACATCCCGCCAGACGAGGTAGACAGCAGCCAAGATGAATTGGGTATCAGGTTCCATTCATTAAAATAATGCGCTATAACACCCGTTTGACCATCTAATAAGAAGCCCCACATCATCGCACCTACTGCAGTCGGGATTGCCCAAGGAATCAGCACGGAGGCACGTACAATACCACGGCCGCTGAAGGTACGGTTAATTAATAAGGCAACAGCCAAACCTAATACAAGTTCAAAAGCAACAGAAGCAATCGTAAATATCATCGTATTACTTAATGATTTCCACATTCGGCCATCCTGAAGATATTTAGCATAATTAGAGAAGCCAATAAAATTAGATTCCAAAATATTTGTGCTGGTAGCCTCAATTAAGGAGCTTGTCTGTTCATAATTCTGTGCTAAATCCTCATTGTCTGCTTCTCCAGCCATCACCTGCAATTCTTCTGAAATAGAAGTCAAAGCAGTTCGATAATCTTCTGCGAAATCATTGTCCAGTTTCGCATATTTCAAATCGCTGTCGGAAATCGGCTCGAAATTCATCAGCATCTCATCAATTTGTTCCATTTTTGCACTGATTTCACTATCTGATGCCAATTCACTATGGAAACCTTCAATTGTTTCTCTAGCCTGCTGAATAGCCGCTATATCATCACCATCAGCACTGCCTTCTAAATTGCTAAGCTGACTGTCGATATAAAAGTAATTATCCACATAGCGTTCCAAATCCATATTGGCACTTAACATCCGCTCCGATCTTGTCGGATCATTTAAGCGATAATCAAATAAACTATTATAAAAGGACTGGGCAACTGGCCACAATGTAATTAATACGACAAGTATGATAGATGGAAGTATCATCAAATAACCCAGCCGCTTTTCATTCAAATGAAATTTCTTCACATTTTTCCCCTCCCTTTCCGTTAAGCACACATTTTGATGTACTTAATAGAAAGAGCAAGATGAAATTCAAAGCGCTCATCTTGCTCACCTCTTTAGAAAGCTTTATTCTTCCATAGCATTTTCGATTTGTGTCTGCATGTTCTCTGCAGCTTGTTCAGCTGTTTGATCACCAGTCAGCACTTGTGAAACCTGAATTTGAATGATATCGGAAATTTCAGGGTAAATCGGTGATACTGGTCGTGGAACAGCTGCACTAAGTCCCTCAACAAATTCTGGATTTTGGAATAAAGGGGCAGCTTCTTGTACTTCTGGATCATCATAAAGCGCTTCGATAGTTGGAGCGTGATTTCCTACAATTGCTCCTGTTTTTTGACCTTGTTCACCAGCTAAATATTTTACTAATTCCCAAGACTCTTCTGGATGCTCTGTATAACGATTAATCATTGCTGTCCAGCCTCCTAATGCCGAAGCACTTCCTTCATCACCGGCAGGTAATGGAGCGATTTGTACGTTATCGACAACTTCAGAACGCTCTTCATCATTGGAAGAAGATTGCATATATGGCCAGTTACGGGCAAATACAGCATCTCCTGCAATCCAAGCATTTTCTGTTTCGATCTCTTGGAAATTCAAGATATTACCTGGTACAAAATCAGATTGTACTATTTCTGCTAATTTCTCTAAACCTTTAATTGTTTCAGGACTATTTACCACTACTTCATTATCTTCATTAATAACTTCACCGCCATAAGAAGCAATGATTTCAACAAAGTTTGTCACCAAGCCTTCATATTGAGATGCTTGTAATAGATAACCAAACTCTGTATCTCCTTCACCTTGCAGTTCACCAGCTTGTTCGATTAATTCATCCCAAGTAGCTGGCGGTTCTTCCGTTACATCTGTACGATAATAGAGGAAGGATGCGTCAATAAATAATGGAAGTGCCCATTGCCTGCCATTAAAATTACCTGCTTGAATCGGTCCTTCAAAGTGCTCTTCTAAATCAATGCCGTCTGCTTCAATGAAACGGTCTAATTCTAATGCATAGTTTGCCTGAGCAAATTCAGCCGGCCAAATGCTGTCACCGTTAAACACGTCGATCTCAGAGCTTTGCGAACTAAACATGGTTACATATTGATCATGCTGTTGTCCTGTATCTGAAGGCATTTCACGATAATCAACTTTAATATTTGGATTTAATTCCTCAAATTCTTCAATTTGTGCTTCTACTTTACCAGTCGTATCCACACCTGTAGCATAAACAATCGTTACTTGCTCACCGTCTTCGGAAGCGCTTTCATTTTCTCCATTACTTTCTGCTTCCGAATCATCTGTCCCTGAACCGCCATCTCCACCACACGCAGCCATAAAAGCAACTAATAAAAATAATACTCCAAACAATAACAATTTCTTTACCTGTGGCATTACAGACCCTCCTCTTTTTGTTAATCGACCACTCTTTGAAATCGATTACATTTATTATAGCAGAATGTTCCTTCCAGTCAATCGTTTCTTTAAAAATTTTCAGTTATTACTTGTTTCTACTATATTTTTCAAATAAAAAAGTTCAATTAAATGATATCAGTAGATGTAACAGACGCTTTTTTCATAAAAAATATACGTAAATAAAAAGCAAGATGAACAACCTTTCACTACTTATCCACCTTGCCTATCATTACTCTTCTAAAGCTGCTTCCAATTGTGCTTCCATATTTTCTACTGCTTCTTCAGCCGTCTGTTCTCCTGTTAATACTCGAGAAACCTCAATTTGAATAATTTCAGATATCTCTGGATAAATCGGGGATACCGGACGCGGCACAGCCACACTTAAGCCTTCTACGAAACTTGGATTTGAAAATAATGGTCCAGCTTCCTGTACCTCTGGATCATTATACAGGGATTCTACAGTTGGGGCACGTGCGCCTTCTACTGCTCCAATTTTTTGACCTTCTTCACTTGCCAGGAACTTTACTAATTCCCAGGATTCTTCTGGATGTTCAGAATATCGATTAATCATTGCCATCCATCCGCCTAATGCTGAAGTGCTTCCCTCATCACCTGCAGGAATAGGTGCAATGTCTACATTTCCTGCGACTTCTGAACGTGCTTCGTCATTGGATGAAGACTGCATATATGTCCAATTACGGGCAAATACAGCATCCCCTGCAATCCATGCATTTTCTGTTTCAATCTCTTGAAAATTCAAGATATTCCCTGGTACAAAATCAGATTGTGCAATTTCTGCAAATTTTTCTAAGCCTTTAATTGTTTCAGGACTATTAATGACTACATTATTATTTTCATCGATAACGCTTCCCCCATAAGAAGCGATAATTTCAATAAAATTGGTTACCATCCCTTCATACTGAGAGCCTTGCATTAAATAACCAAATTCTGTTCCTTCTTCTCCTTGCATTTCTTCCGCTTGCTCAATCAATTCATCCCAAGTCGCAGGCGGTGTATCTGTTATATCTGTACGGTAATAAAGAAAGGAAGCATTCATATATATCGGCAATGCCCACTGTCTGCCATTGTAATTACCTGCTTGAATGGGACCATCAAAGTGATTATCTAAATTAAAGCTGTCTGCTTCTATAAAACGATCTAACTCCAAGGCATAGTTGGCTTGAGCAAACTCCGCTGGCCAAATAATATCTCCATTATATACATCCACTTCCGAACTCTGAGAACCAAACATCGTTACATATTGATCATGCTGCTGGCCTGTATCGGCCGGCATTTCACGATACTCCACGTTAATATGCGGGTATTCTTGTTCAAATGCTTCAATTTGACTTTCCGTGGCACCTGTTGTATCTACACCTGTCGCATAGACAATCGTTACCCGTTCACCGGAAACGCTTTCATTTCCTTCATTACTGTCTGTCTCGGAACCATTATCTCCACTACATGCAACCATAAAAATAACTAATAAATATAATACTCCAAACAGCAATATTTTCTTTATCTGCGGCATTAGAAATCCTCCTCTTTTTATTAGTCGACCCTCTATGAAATCGATTACATTTATTATAGCAGAATGTTCTTCCCGGTCAATTGTTTCTTTTTAAATTTTCAGTCTTTACTTTGAATTAAATCAGCTATTAGTTCATGTGCTTAGCTAGTAATAGGTAGAGTCAGATAAAATAAAACCCCTCTCTGTTGTAACAATAGGTACATCTCTAATCAGGTTGACTCTCTTATAATAAGTTCATGCTCTAAGATTATATCTTCTACCTCTTCGCCCTGTATTTTTTTTATCAGCATGTCCACCGATATCTCTCCCATTTTATACATCGGCTGTGCAACGGTAGTTAAAGAAGGATATGTCATGCTGGTAAATTCAATCTTATCAAATCCCACTACTGCCATCTCATTTGGGACATCAATCCCTCTGGTATTTAATTCTTTCAATGCTCCAATAGCTAACATATCTGAAACAGCAAACACTGCTGTAAGATCCTTGTTCTTATTCAATATAGAACGCATCACCTGCTGTCCCGATTCAAGTGACACATCGTTGGCAGAATAGAACCAGTCTTCTTCCGGTTCAATATGAAATTCTTTTAATGCTCGAAGATATCCTTTTTTTCTATCCCTCGCGTATAGAAATGACTCGCTGACATTTATGAGTCCTATTCGCTGATGCCCCTGTTTTAATAAATATTTTGTTACTTGATAAGCTGCTAATTCACTATCTATTGTTACATAAGGCAAATTTTTCGAACTTACATATTCACTGCATTGTACAAATGGATACCTTTTTGCCATATTAACCAATACTTGACGGTCAATTGTTGGATCCATCGTAATCGCGCCCACAGCCAGTTGATTTTTTAATAAATCAAAATATACTTTTTCCCTTTCCAATTTAGAATGCGTTTGACAAAGCAGAATATTATAACCATACTCAAGTGCTTTTTCTTCTATCCCTTCTACAATTTTCAAATAAAATTGGTTAGATATCTTAGGTAATAACACTAATAACATCTTACTTTCCGCGTTCCGTAAATTCCGACCTAAGATATTTGGTGAATAATCCAATTCCCGGATGGATTGTTCGACTTTCTTGCGTGTTAATTCTGCAACCGATGAAGGATTGTTTAATACTCGCGATACAGTAGCAACGGACACCCCTGCATGTTTGGCAACATCCTGAATTGTCGGCAATATAATCCCCTCTTTTCAACATATAAATATATCTTTTTTATAAACCATATCACCTCTCTAAAAAAGTAATTGAACTAAATGTAATCCTTTACATTGTATTTTTATCATAATACATAATTCGATAAAAGCAATAGAAAACTGTTTTATATGAGGATGAGTCGATTTTTGAATTTACATCTCAGCAATAATTTTTGAGAGTATCACCTAATATTTTCTAATGAAACAGAAAGCTTTATCATGCAAATTTTGATTATTTCTTTTAGATTCAAAAAGCGGTTGCACAATCAGATAATTGATTGTGCAACCGCTTGCTTCTCCCTTATATCCCTAACGTATTCCCTCCATTTACAGATAACGATTGACCAGTGATGAAATTTCCTGCGTCTGAGGCAAGAAATAAAACAGCATTTCCTATATCTTGAGGGACTCCCATTCTGCCAAGTGGAACTCCACTCCGATATTCACTCGTATCTTCTGCTTCATGTCGTTCAACCGGTATAAACCCAGGGTTAATCATATTAACAGTAATACTAAAAGAACCAAGTTCATTTGCCCAGGAGCGTGTCAACCCTAGCTGGGCAGCCTTGGCCATGACATAGTTTGAATGATTAGGAATACCTAATTGAACTACTTCACTTCCGATATTTATAATTCGACCATTCTTTTTTTCTTTCATCCCTGGCAGGACAGCCTTTGTTAATAATAATGGCGCTTTTACAAAGAATTCGAGTTGCGCTAAATAATCTTGCCATGTAAGTTCTTCAATTGATAATACAGGCTGGGGACCAGTAGCGTTATTAACCAATATATCAATACTTCCTTGTGTTTTTTCTTCTGCCTGTTTTATCAGCTTTTCTACTGATTCTTCATCCCGTACATCACCTTGAATGGCTATCGCTCTTCCTCCATCGGATGCAATAAAATCAACCGTATCTTGCGCATTTTTGTAATTATTCGCATAGTTCACGATGACTGTAGCTCCTGCATCTGCTAACGTTTTACTTATATGTTTCCCAAGTCCTCTTGAAGCTCCTGTAACCAATGCCACTTTTCCGTTTAGTCTATGAGACATAAGTATTCTCCTTTATTTTAGTATCGAGCTATTTGCACTTTCTTTCTAAATAAACTCTATTTCATCCTTTCAGTTTGCATGAAAATTAACGTAAAGGGAATCTTTTCCTCCAAAGAACAGAAAGAACTCTGTCGGTAGAGATTCTTAATCGAATTACCAAATATCGGTATTTAAAAACCCAAAAGTTACGTACAAAAGTATTTTTAACATATCAAGTAATATCGTACCCATTCCACGTTTGTAAAAATTTGAAGCACATAACTATGCACCTAAACACATTAACTTCCTTCTATGATATCATAGAAGAAAACACCCCATCAGAAGGAGCATCCCCATGAAAGTAAAAATGAACGTACAAACTGCCTACCACGGAGATTTACTACGTGCCGGCAAAGAATATGAAATCGACGAAGAAACGGCAAAACGCTGGATTGCCAGTAAATTGGCTGAGGAAGTACAAGAAATCTCTGAAGATGAATAACAGGTGCATCGATAAAAATTAGGCTTTCCTGGGTTGATTTTCAAGAGTATCATTAGTATTTTTCATTACTCTATATTTTATATTTCGAACAACCCTTTGAACATTCTATTAGTTCGGTCAGAACATACCAAAATAGCCCGTCTGCTTTTAAAACAGACGGGCTATTTTTATAACGCGCTCCAATCAAAAGTACCTACCGATTCGCAAAAAATTCTTCTGCTTCTTCTAAATACTTCTCTTGATCTGGAGTCAAATCATACTCCTCTTCGATTGCAGATACGGGGCAAACTGCTTTGCATGCGCCGCAATCAATGCAAATATCCGGATCAATATAAAATTGCTTGAGTCCTTCTTCTATACAATCAACAGGGCAAACACTGACGCATTCTCCTGCTTTTTCTCCTCTGCATGGATCAAGAATAACAAAAGCCATGGAAAGAAAACCCTCCTTACATGAATAAACATGGTTCACCTTAAATGATAATTCTTTTAAAGAATGAAGTAAACTGTTTCACCTTTATTTATGTGTATTTTCTGTGAAAAAATAAAGCTTTCACATTATTTGATTTCAATAATCCCTTTTTCTCCAGCATATCCTTCCCTTTTCAGTAATTCGATTTGCCGGCCATCTTCCAGATTGGTAAAGATAATTGGTGTAATCGTTGACTTGGCATTTTTATCGATATATTCTAAGTCTGCATTTAATAAAGGCTGGCCTGTTCCCACTTCTTCGCCTTCTTTTACAAATATGTCAAATCCTTCTCCTTTGAGATGCACGGTATCGATTCCGATATGAATCATGATTTCTTTACCTGTTTCCGATTCCAGACTAATTGCATGCTTGGTAGGAAAGATGTTACTGACTCTTCCATTTACCGGAGAAACAACGATTCCATCTGACGGCTCAACTGCAAAGCCGTCTCCCATCATCCTGCTGGAAAATAGTTGATCAGGAACATTTGAAAGCGGAATGAGTTTTCCGCTTAGAGGAGAAGCAATCCCTTCCACACTATCAGGATGCTGTCTTTGAAGATTTATTTCATCCACAGTATATAAACTCGAACTGTCTAATGCTGGTCTAGGCGTTCTCCCAGATATGATATCTTGCATTTGTCCTTTAATAATTTCCGAACGCGGTCCGAAAATAGCTTGGATATTATCCCCTACCTCTTGTATACCTGTAGCTCCAAGCTGTTTTAGCTGATGCTTATCAACATGTTGAATCGAATTTACTGATGCCCGTAATCGCGTGATACAAGCATCCAAATGCGTAATATTTTCTCGTCCGCCCATTGCCTCCAGTACATGATAAGCTAAATCAGCAGGCTTTCTTTGCTCTCCGCTCTCATTTGATTCCACCGCTTTTTCTCTTCCCGGTGTCATCAGATTAAATTTCTTAATAAAAAAGCGGAATAAGAAGTAATAAAGGATAGCAAACAGAAGCCCGACTATGATCGCTATCCACCATGATTCCTGATTCGGCAAAACACCGAACAGCACAAAGTCTATAGCTCCTCCAGAGAAGGTATAACCGACATTGACACTGAACCATGTCATCAATACAAAGGATAATCCATCTAACACAGCGTGAATAAAGAACAGGAATGGCGATACAAATAAGAATGAAAACTCAAGCGGTTCGGTAATTCCTGTTAGGAAGGACGTTAAAGCTCCTGAAGCCAGCAGTCCCGCAACCAGTTTTTTATTCTCCGGTCGTGCCGTATGATACATCGCAAGTGCTGCAGCAGGCAACCCGAACATCATAATCGGAAATTCCCCGGCCATAAAATTCCCTGCCGTAATCTCTGCATTATCTCTTAATTGCGCAAAGAATATCGTCATATCTCCGCGAATGATTTCACCGGCAAGGTTGGTATATGTGCCAAATTCATACCAAAAAGGAGAGTGAAAAATATGATGCAGTCCAAAAGGAATCAATAGACGTTTAATAAACCCAAACATAAATACAGCAATATATGTACCTTCTTCAATCAGCCAATAGGAAGCGCTGTTCATGATATATTGGATTGTCGGCCAGATAAACATTAATAAAATGCCGGCAAGGAAGGAAACAGCTGCAGTCACGATGGGGACAAACCGTTTTCCTGCAAAGAATCCTAAGTAGGATGGCATCTCCATATGATGAAACCGGTTAAAACAATAGGCAGCTATCACCCCGGCAATAATTCCACCAAATACACCGGTCTGTAAGGTTCCTATTCCAAGCACGCTTGCAAATCCGGGATCCTCCGCTATCAATTCTGGGGTTACCTGCATAAACGAACCCATTACCTGATTCATCACCAAATAACCTACCAGCGCAGCAAGACCGGCCGTACCGTCACTTGCCAGCCCTATCGCCACACCAATCGCAAAAAGCAGCGGCAAATTATCAAATATAATACCGCCGGCGTCTTCCATTACCGTTGCAGTCAGCTGAATCCAATCCGCTTCCAAAAAAGGAAGATAGCCAAGCATGGTATGCTGCTGGGCAGCATTGCCAAATCCAAGCAAAAGACCTGCCGCCGGCAAGAGTGCTACCGGCAGCATAAGCGCTCTGCCGACTTTTTGAAGACCTCCAAACGTTTTTTTGAACATCTCAATCACCTCTTTCGTTTCTTTCCGACAATAAAAAAGACATCAGTAAAAACACAAGGATAGCGCTTATGGATACAGAAATACTGTACCCGCCGTTATCTAAGTATTCCTACTCATGCCTGATCGAATCAGTCACACGTATAAGTGCGAAATAAATTAATTCGTTTTTGATTTTAGCTGGATGTTTTCGTGCAGCCGCTGCAAATGAATTGTCAAATAGACAGATTCCGCATCATAAACAGGTTTTTTTAACGTCTGCTGCATAATTTTAATCAGCTTCCAGGACAAATTATAAAACACGGGATATTCTTCTTTTAGCAGGTCTGCCATTTTTCGCGGCTCCTCTACCTTGTCCCCATTTAAAACCCGTTCTATTGTGTACCGGAGATGTCTGACAAAACGGACATAATCCATACTGTCTCTATCTAGTGTTATATAGAGCTGATCCTCGATTATCTTGATTAAATTAGATACAAGCTGTGAATACCGGTTGATTTCATTTAGTGCTGTTCCCTCCATTGCACTATGAACGTGTAATGCAACAAAACCAATTTCTCCCTCCGGCAAATGAACTGGTAAAAATTGATTCATATATTCTACAATTTCGGAAGCAATTTCATATTCAAATGGATAAAGCACCTTCGTCTCTGCTAAAAATGGATTACGAATTTCTAACCCCTGCTGCAGACGGGCAATCGCGAAAATAATATGATCGGTCAACGCAACCAGCGTATGCTCATCCGTGAATGTATTGATGCGTTTTTTGATTATTTCTATCGAATCCACAATACTCTGCAGTGTTTTTTCATCGATATTGTCAATTATTTTTTTATAATTTTCCTGTTCCTCTCTATCCCGAAGAACAAACAGCTTCTCCACGGTTTTGGATTCAATGAGATCTCGCTTCTTTTTAGCAAATCCGATGCCCTTCCCGATAAGGATAACTTCATTTTGATTCATATCTTCGGCAATAAGAACATTGTTATTGAGTGATTTGATTACAGAAAAGGCATCCATATCAATCATCCCTTCTACATTTTAGCCGTCTCTTCTTCCTATTATATAACACTTAAATCAAACTGCAAATTATGGATTTTTCAGGAAATACGGTCTTTTTACTCAGGTAGATGTTACTGCTGCTTCGTCAGACTTCCTGCTTCCCTTCTCGCTGCGTTTTACTTTTCCAGCAGAAAAGCCCCCGTTTTTCATACGGGGACTTCACTGCCTTATTTATCTTTTAATTTCGCAAGCGCATCCGCAAGTGCGTTATTTTTAAAATCATCCTGCTTTTTCATATACTTATTAACATCTTTTTTAGACACCTTCTGATTCTTTTCCTTCTCTTTTCTCGCTTGGAAGGTGGAAAGTTTTTCACGGTGACCGCAGGAGCACGTAAACATCTGGCCTTCTCCCTCACCACGGAGCTCTAGACGCTTATGGCAATTAGGACAGCGGGCATTCGTATACTTTGCGATATTCTTTTTCCCGCCGCAGCTGCGGTCCTGACAGACGAGTCGTTTCCCGTGCTTGTTTTTTACTTCCAGCATCAGCTTGCCGCATTTCGGGCATTTTGTCCCTGTCATATTATCATGCTTGAACTTTTCCTCACTTGCTTTTATTTCTTGGACTGCCTGTTTGGTATATGTCTTAATTTCCTTTAAAAAGACATCCTTTTTCAGCTTGCCTTCTGCAATCTGTGCTAATTTTTGTTCCCATTCTGCCGTTAAAATAGGAGAACGGAGCTTTTCTGGTGCTAATTCTAGTAATTGTCTGCCGGTTGAGGTCAGATAAATATACTTTCCTTTCAGCTCCATATATTGATTATTGAACAGCTTTTCAATAATATCCGCACGTGTAGCAACTGTTCCAATACCGCCAGTCTGCTTCATTGTTTTCACAAGCTCTTGTTTTTTCGTTTCCATATATTTCGTCGGGTTTTCCATTGCCTGCAGGAGGCTTCCCTCTGTAAACCGTTCCGGCGGTGTCGTCTGCCCTTCTTTGATAGTAAAGCTGAGCGCCATTTCCTCTCCTTTTGTTACTTGAGGGACATTGGAACGAATCTCTTCCTCATCGTCTGCTTGATGCTGGTAAATTTCCTTCCAGCCTAAAGCAACAACTCTGTTTCCTTTTGCTTCAAAGATTTCTCCCGCAGCTTCTACCGTAATACTTGTCTGTTCATATTCATACGGCTTGGAAAGTGCTCCTAAGAAACGTTGGACAATCAGCTGATAAATTTTCCGCTCCTGGTTAGACAGCGCGCTATAATCCACTGTTTCTTCTGTTGGAATAATCGCATGGTGATCGGTTACCTTGCTGTTATCCACAATGGCTTTTCCAGTGCGTAAATCATCTTTTAAAATTTTATTCGCTGCTTTCGCATATTCATCCACACCACATGCCCTTACACGTTCTTTTAATGTAGAGACCATATCCGTTGACAGATGCCTTGAATCGGTTCGCGGATAGGTGACAAGCTTATGCTGCTCATATAATTTCTGCAGTACAGTTAAGGTTTGTTTTCCGGAGAATTGATAAATCCGGTTGGCATCCCGCTGTAAATCCGTTAAGTCATATAAGGTTGGTGCATGCTTTTTCTTATGCTTTTTATCCACATGCTGAATAAATGCTTTTTCCTTCGATACCTTTGCCTTTAATTTATCTGCTGCTTCTTTCGAGAAAATACGGGACTGATTCTTTTTATCCTTCCACGTAACGGCAAACCCGCCTTTTGTTTTTCCCTGCAGCTGATAATAGGTTTTTGGCTTGAATTGATTGATTTCCTGTTCGCGCATCGCAATCATTTCCAGTGTCGGCGTCTGGACGCGGCCGCTGGATAAGGACGCATTATGCTTGGTGGTCAGGGCTCTTGTTGCATTTAATCCGACATACCAATCCGCTTCCGAACGCGCTACCGCAGATTGATACAGATTCCAATACTGATTTCCAGGCTTTAAATTCCGAAAGCCGTCCTTAATTGCTTTATCCGTAACCGAGCTGATCCACAGACGCTGCACCGGCTTCTTAACACGCGCTTTTTCAATAATCCATCTGGCAACGAGCTCTCCTTCTCGCCCGGCATCAGTGGCAATTACAATGTCCCCTACATCCTGACGTGACATTTGCTGCTTCACCGCTTGAAATTGCTTGCCCGTCTTCTTCATGACCACTAATTTCAAATGGTCCGGAAGCATCGGCAAATCTTCCATATTCCATGTTTTATACTTAGGGTCGTACGTTTCGGGATCTGCTAATGTAACTAAATGTCCCAATGCCCATGTCACAATATACTGTTTTCCCTCTTGATAACCATTTCCTTTTTTGTTACATCCGAGGACTCTTGCTATATCTCTGCCTACAGACGGCTTTTCTGCTAATACCACTGTCTTACTCATATCTATCCCTCATTTTATCGATTTCTAGTCTGATACTACTTTAACATATTTCCTTCTAATACGTTCACCCAAGGCACACATTGCACCCAAAAACATAGAATATCATACACAAAAATTACAGGAATGACATGGCTTCATACTCTTTTTTGAAGCTTTTACTTCTACTTATTAGAGGATGTTCAAAAAATCCCCGAATAATAAGCAATGAACGCTTTAATTGACTTTTTTGAGCATGCACTATTAGAAAGAGGATGTTACGTATGATATATACAGGTATGCTTTTACTCGTTATTGCGGTAAGTCTGGATGGATTTAGTGTAGGAATAACCTATGGGATGCGGCAAATCAAAGTGCCTCTTCTCTCTTTATTTGTTATTATGTTCTGCTCCGGATTGATTGTCTTTCTATCGATGGAGGTAGGCGATTTCTTACGTTCCTTTATTTCTCCTCAGGGAGCCAGCATGCTTGGCGGAGGGATTCTTATCTTTTTAGGCTTCTTCTCCCTTATTACCATGTTTCGCTCACGAGAAACGGAAGCAGCCAAAAATGGAGATCACGCTTCTTCCAATGTTAAATTTGAAAATATGAAAACTGTGCTCACTCGTCCAAAAGAAGCCGATTTAGATAAGTCAGGTATTATCTCTATTAACGAATCCATTCTATTAGGTTTCGCTTTAGCTCTCGATGCATTTGGTGCCGGAATCGGCGCTGCGATGCTTGGATACTCCCCGCTGATTACCGCGTTATTAACAGCCGGCATGAGTGGATTGTTTTTATTTAGCGGAATCATGTTCGGAAGTTATTTATGGAGAATACCTGCCTTACAGCGTTTATCTTTTTTACCATCTGTATTTCTGATTACGCTGGGGTGCTGGAATATCTTCAATGTCTAACTTAAGTATCTGTTATCCTGCCTTGCCCATTAAACTTTTCTAAAGCTGTCTAATTAATTCAAAGTCCAATTTAAGGGTTACAGACAAAATCACCGTATCGAATGTATTTTAAAATATAAATTCGATACGGTGATTTTATATTATACTTAAAGATTAATCTTCTGTTTCTGAAAAAAATGTTATAACATCCTTCTTATTTTTTATATTAATCAATTGCTCTACATTTTCTAATTCAGAGCAGCTAGTAGCAATAGAAGACAATATCTCCAAGTGCTCATTTCCTTTTCCAGCAATGCCAATAACTAACCTCACTTCATTTCCGTCCCAATCTATTGGACTTTCATAAACTACGATTGCTAAACCAGATTGGTAAACTACTTCTTTCGCATCATCTGTACCATGAGGAATAGCTAAGAGGTTTCCCATATAGGTTGATACGCTTTTTTCTCTTTCAAGCATTTTCTCAACATATTCTTCAGAAACGTAACCTTGTTCCACAAGGATTCTGCCAGCTTCGGCTATCGCCTGCTCTTTATTCTTCGCTTCACCAGACAGTTTTATATTTTCTTCTGTCAATAGTTTATCAACTTTTTTCTCTCTGTCTAAGCTTCGGGCAGCTTTAATATGTTCTACAACTTCATCATAGGATGGACTGTTTAAGAAGTTATCAATAGATACATGATAAACATCTGGCTGCTTCTTTTTCGCACGGTCTGTAAGCTCTTTATGTGTAAACATAATATCTGCCTCAGTCGGCAAATTGCTGATAGCAATATTTTTAACAGTAATCTCCTCGTACCCTGCATCCTTCAGTTTCTTTTTAACCAATGAAGCCCCCATTGCACTTGACCCAAGACCTGCGTCACAAGCAAATATAATATGCTTTACATTTCCAAAATCGATTGTTTCATTATCTTCTGTCTGGTTTGAATTATTCAAGCCAGAAACAACACTGCTCTTCTTCCCTTTGATCGCTTCCATTTTTTTACTTGCTTCTACCAAATCTTCACTATCGACTTTTTTATCAAACTTAAGAATAACCGATGCAATAGCAAAAGATACTGCAGTAGCAAACAGAACACTTAAAGTAACACCGATATAACTGTCCGTAGCCGTCATTAATAAGATAGAGATAATACTTCCCGGAGAGGCTACACTCACTAAGCCAGCATCAAACATTGTTAACGTAAATATACCTGTCATTCCCCCTAAAATAGCAGCAATAATCAGTGTTGGCTTCATTAATACATACGGGAAATAAATCTCATGGATTCCGCCAATAAAATGGATAATTCCAGCGCCATAAGCTGATGCTTTCGTTGCTCCTTTACCAAAAAGCATAAATGCCAGCAATATACCTAGACCTGGACCAGGGTTGGCTTCGAGTAAATATAGCACAGACTTACCAGTTTCTTCTATCTGACTACTTGCGATTGGATTTAAGATACCTTGATTGATTGCATTGTTAAGAAACATTACTTTTGCCGGCTCAATAAAAATACTGACAAGCGGAAGAAGACCGTGGCTTACTAAAAAGTCTACTCCTGCTCCTAACAACCTGGTAAGCGCATTCACAAATGGACCAATAGCGATTGACCCAAATAATGCTAGTATTGCTCCGATAATTCCAGCTGAAAAATTATTAACCAATAATTCAAACCCCGACTTGATTTTACCTTCAAAGAGCTGATCAAACTTTTTAATTGCTAATCCGCCTAGCGGTCCCATAATCATTGCCCCAATAAACATTGGTATATCTGCTGCAACAATGACTCCCATTGTTGCAACAGCACCTACGACCCCTCCGCGAAAATCATGGAGGATACGTCCACCGGTAAAACCAATCAGTAATGGAAGCAGATAATTTAGCATTGGACTGATAAAATTAGTAAAAAGCTCCAGTTGTGTCGGTACAGCAATCGCTGTTAAGATTCCCCATGCGATAAAAGCTCCAAGATTAGGTATAATCATACTGCTTAAATTACTGCCATACGTTTGAATCCTTGAACGAATACTCTTCTTTTGCCCGCTCATTCGTTACAACCCCTTTTGTTATGATCAGCTTTTTTATTGATCTACTTTCACTGGCTGACCAGTTTCAAGTGATTTTTCAATACTTCTGACAATTTTAACTGCTCTTAAGGCTTCTTCTACTAGAATAGGAAATTCTTTATCATTCAGAACGCTATCTACAAAAGAACTTAGCTCTTCCTTCATGATTCCAGTCTGTGTCCCATATAAATCCACTCCATACATGGTGTCCGGGAACGTAATCTTATTACCTTTTTCAAATACCCGGATAGACTGGTCGAGAATATCAATATTGATAACACCGTCCGTTCCGATAATATCAAGCTTGGCATCCAGTTCTACATGATTATCCGGTAAAACCCAGCTCGTCTCATAGCTGCCAATTGTTCCAGATTCAAATTTTAATGTTGTTATAATAGCATCTGCAACATTAAATTCTTTTAAGCGCTTTCTTACTTCAACTGCAGAAACTTCCACAATCTTATCTTCGGTAATCCATTCAATAGCTTCTAAATCATGAACACCTAAAAACATGACGACAGATGTTCTTCCTTTTAATCTTCTTCCATTCTGATAGGAATTATTACGCCGGGAATGAAGATGGACAGGTTCGCCGATTTTCCCTGCTGCCACCGCCTGTTTCGCATTGTAATATCTCGGATCCCAACGCAATGTGTGACCGACCATCATTTTCACACCAGTTTCTTTCACTTTATCAATAATCCCTTGAGCATCCGCTACATTATCAGCCAATGGTTTTTCAATCAGAATATGTTTATGAAAGTTACAAGCTTTACAGGCAACATCAAAATGCTGATCATCTGATGTACAAATACTGACTGCATGCACATTCTCATCTTTCAACAATTCTTCTAAACTATGAACGGCCGTTGTCCGAAATTGTTCAGCCAAATTTTCTGCATGCTCCTGATTAATATCGTGGACTGCTACTAAATTCACATGAGGAAGCTCCGAATAAATCCTTGCATGTGATTGCCCCATTACTCCCATACCGATTACAGCTACATTTAATTTATTCAACACAAAACATCTCCTTTATATTTGATAGTTCCAATTAAAATACTAAACTTGCTGCACCTATTATCATGGCATCTCCGCCAAGCATTGATAATTCAATCTCTACATCTTTATTGATTTTATTTACTTGATTGCGAACCTGCTTTCGTATATCTGTGATGAATGGTACTAATGAGCCGGATACCCCGCCCCCCAGAATGATTTTTTCCGGATTAAAAATATTTGTCAACGATGTCATTCCAATAGCTAAATTTTCTATATATTGATTGATGATGAAAGCTGCATTCTCATTATCACCTAAAGCCTCTGCAAAAATTTCCTGTCCTTTCTTCACCTCCTTAAAATTTTCTGCATACATTGCTTCTAACGCTGTTCCGGAAGCATACGCTTCAAAGCAGCCTTTATTTCCGCATGGACATTCCCGGCCGTTTGGATATAGAACCATATGTCCAACTTCGCCTGCAGCTCCAGCATGCCCACGCAGGAGTTGTCCATCTGCTATAATCGCTCCGCCAATTCCAGTTCCTATCGCTACACAAAGAAAATTCTTTACATCTCTGCCTGCTCCAAAATACTGTTCTCCTAACCCCATTGCCTGCACATCGTTAACAACAGCAACCCGGTATCCTGTTTCATTTTCTAACCAGGTTTGAATCGGCAGGCCCTGCCAATCACTGAACGTATCTGTCGCTGAAAGTACCTTGCCGGAATGTCCAATCTGCCCAGCCGATCCGATGCCAATACCTGTTGTATTTTCGTCATAGAAGGAAGGGATTCTATCTGTTATCATACGAAGGATTTTCTCACCTTTTTCTTTTCTTAAGGTGGTAAATTCCTCCTTTTTTAATAATATTCCATTTTCTTGAACTAAACCCATCGCTATTTTTGTGCCGCCAATATCTATCCCTATTGCATTTCTCATTTTCTTTTCAGCCTTTCTGCAAATTTTCTCGTGATCAACTGCGGCCTGGTAATTGCTGCACCTACTACGACAAATGCTACACCGATATCCATTGCTTTTTTAGCTTTTTCCGGTGTATCAATATTTCCTTCTGCAATCACAGGTACCTTCAATGTATACACCAAACTTTCCATCAAGCAAAAATCTGGTCTAGGTCTCCCTTTTGTATCTTTTGTATATCCAGATAACGTTGTACCTACCATATCACATCCCAGAGACTCTGCTTGAACCCCTTCCTGAAGCGTTGCCACATCTGCCATCACCAGTTTATTTAGATCTTTTTTTATATATTCAATTAATTTTGGCAAGTCTTCTTTTCTTTTGCCATTTGTTGCATCAATAGCTATAATATCGGCACCAGCTTCTGCAACTAATTTTGCATCTTCTTTTGTACTTGTTATAAAAGCTTGAAAACCAGGATATTGCTTTTTTAAAATACCAATAACCGGTAGATCAACTTTTACCTTAATTGCCTGAATGTCTTCTGGTCCATTTGCACGAATTCCTGCTGCCCCTCCCTGTTCTGCTGCCAGAGCCATCGAAGCCATATGAGATGAGCCATGCATTGGCTCACCTTCTAAAGCTTGGCAGGATACAACTAATCCACCTTCCAAATCCTTTAACATCTCTCCACCTAACCTTCTTTCCATTTGCATGCAATATAATTTTCAAATTTATTTATTTATTTAATGATTTTAAAATTTCATGTAAGGACATATCAGTCATCGAATTTAATTTTAAATGATAATTTTCAAAAGGTAATGCAGCAGTAACTGGATTCGGTATAATTACTGTAGGAAGTTTTACCTCCTGTGCAGCAACTAAACCATTTAAGGAATCCTCAAAAACCACTGCCTCGTGTGCTTCTAAATCTAATTTTTCAAGTGTTTTTAGAAATATGTCTGGCGCTG
Source organism: Oceanobacillus sp. M60 (assembly GCF_053839645.1). NCBI lineage: Bacteria > Bacillati > Bacillota > Bacilli > Caryophanales > Bacillaceae > Oceanobacillus > Oceanobacillus sp. M60. The sequence goes on from NZ_JBSSNH010000005.1 coordinate 344,255, forward strand.
GTTTCACTCTTTTTACCATATCCTGAGTTACCAAAAAATCAAAATAAGAAAGCAAGTTTAAATTTGTTAAATGTGTTGTTGCCCATTTGGTTGTTGAACTCGTTGCTAGGGAGACCGTTAAACCTTCATTTTTTGCATCTCTCAGATAATCTACCACACCTTCTCTCGCTTTTGCATCACTCACATATTGGCTATGAAGTTTTCGAGCTTCGTTACGAATAAATCCTGTATTCAACTGGTAGTCTAATTCTTTCTGCAGATAAGAAAAAAGCACAGTATCATCTGAACCAACACATTTCACAAATTCTTCAAGCGGTAAATCAAATTGAAATTGATTATGAAGAACCTCTCTATAAGCATCGAACCAAGCAGTTTCTGTATCTAGAATGAGGCCGTCGAAATCAAAAATAGCTGCCTTAATCATTGTCTTCCTCCTTTAATAACGTTTTAAAATTTTTCGTTCCAGTTTTTGCTCCATTAATCTCCAGCCTTCCTCACAAGTCGGTTCCATAAGATATGGTTCAAAACCGTAATTTAAATACATATTAATTGCTTGGAAACTTGTTGTTTGTGTTGTGAGATATGCTTTAGAATGGTATTCAGCCAAGGTGTTCATTGCTGCTGTCATTAAAGGCTTCGCGAGTTTTTTACCTTGATATGCTGGCGTAACGCCTACCCAGTGAATTCTTCCACTGATTTCTCCATCCCCTCTTAAATCACCATGCCAGGCAGTAGTTGTCGCTATTTCTTCTCCATCTTCATTTTCAACAAACAGGCAGCGCTTTGTCATCTCATCTGTAAACAGACCAAATTCCTTCTCAAAGTACGCTAGTGCTGCTGCTTCTTCCTTAAATTCATCGACGCTTGTTTCAATTTTTGCCCAATGACGTTCATCACCTTTTTCATAGAAGCGGATGCTATATCCATCTGGCAAAGAAAACTGAGGAATATCTGACAGATTTTTTCTCAGCATATTCAACGGAATATGTTTCATTTTTTTCAGCCTCTTTCTCCATTTAGTATATATTACCATTTCATTAATAAGCTTTATCAGCTACCGCTTTTGCTGTCGCTTCTTTAAATTGAAGTGCTTCATCTTTTAATTTTCCGGCAACACCATTACACAATATATCAATCACAAATAATTGTGCAATTTTTGCAGACATCGATCCGCCTTGGAGGGCAGTTTCTCTTCCACCAGTTAATAGAACAACGTCTGATAATTTCGTAATTGGTGAACGAGTAAAATGAGTAATGGATAAAATTTTTGCTCCTTTTTCCTTAGCAATCTTTAAAGCATCGACGGTATCCTTTGTGCTACCGCTTACAGAAATGCCTATTGCCATATCTTCCTCTGTTAGTGTTGTTGCAGACATTGCTTGAATATGAGAGTCAACAAATGCTTCGGTGGATTGTCCAATTCGAATAAATTTATCTCTGGCATCTGCAGCTGTATTCCCGGATACCCCCACCCCATAAAAGACGATTCGTTTACTTGTGATAATATACTGAATGGCTTTTTCTAATTCCTTGATATCGAGGATACTCGCTGTCTCTTTTAAAGACTGAACATTATTAGCCAGTGTTTTTTGAACGATAAACTGTACCTCATCTGCTTCATTAAACTCTTCTTTTTTGGCTTCATCAAAAACATCATAGGAAGACTTCGCAACTTCTTTTGTAACAGCCATTTTAAAAGATTGGTACCCTTTAAACCCCATTTTTCTGCAAAAACGTAAAACTGTTGTTTCTCCCACGCCAATACGTTCTGCTAATTCCGTTACAGTCATATATATGGTTGATTCCATATTTGCCTGTACAAAATCTGATACTTTTTTTTCCGATTTTGTAAATGCATTCTGATAGCTTGATATTTTAGCTATAAATTGAACTTCATTATGAAATTCTTTCTGTTTATTCAATTTCGTATCCTCTCCTTTTTCGATATCCTCCAAACGATACAATACTTATGAAGTATACTTTTATTATTATCCCCTTGGTTATATAGTATATCGAAATATTCACAATGAGAAAAAGGAATATATGTTGATTGATAAGTTATAAAATTATTATAACAATTAAAATGAATATTTCCACCATTTTTTAAAAATAAAATGGATTTTTTCTCTTTTTTAATTCATTTCTTTTATTAAAACAGCCTTTTTACTAGATAAATAAGAAAGGATAGTGTCTAACTCAATTAAAATCAGTCAGACACTATCCTTTTTATAAAGCAAAATCATTTTTTAAATTAAATCAACAAACATGTTTACTCTTATTTCTAAGCAACTATATTTAATAGAATCGTAATCGTAACAATACTGACCACCGTCGAGATAAACGTAATCGTCGATACAAGCTCCGGCTCCGTATCAAATTCAATGGCATACATCGTGGTTGTTGCAGCTGTCGGCATGGCAGAAATAATAATCAACACCGTCCCGATCAACGGGTCCATCGGCACAAGCCAGACAAAGATGGCTGCCAGAATCGGTGCAGCAATCATTTTTAAGGTAACGGAAGAAAGCACAACCTGCCAATCTATCTTTAATGCCGTTAATGATCCCAGCTGCATACCGAGCATAATCATCATCACCGGAATAGCGGCGTCTCCGACCATTTCAATTGTAGAATGGATATAATCTGGTATTGTAATAGATTGCAGCGAAAAGAAAAAGGCTAATATCGCCGCATAGGTTGTCGGCATTTTTAAGATATTCATAAATGCTCTCCGCATCCCACTCGTACTTCTGGACGCATAGTAAATGCCGAAGAAATTATTCTGCAGGGATTGAACTACCATGATAAAAATGGCATAAGGTACTGCTGCATTGCCGATACTATATAAAACTACCGGCAGACCATAATTCCCCGAATTCATAAAGCCGGTTGAAAGAATGGCAGCACTCTCTTTATTTCCATCCCAGCCAAAGATTTTTGCCAGCATTTTATTAATAAATACCATGATATAAAATAAGGCAAACATATAAATGAGAATCACTAAAAATCCAGAATCAAATTCTGCATCATACAATGTTACAAATACCAGCGCCGGTGAAAGGATATATAAACAGACAGCAGACACCGACCGCACATCCAGCACACGGATACGCTGCAGGATAAACCCAGTTGCAAAAACAGCCATAATCGGTAAAATAACTTCAATAAATAATAACATATGTACATCTCCACGCTTTTTTTCAATTAATTCAAGTGTATCATATGGCGTCAACTCTATTTTTATGCCAAACTGTCATCAGCTGTAAATACCCTTCAAAATAAAGCATCTATTTGGTTACCATTCCTTAAGAAAATCCTCACAAACTAAAAAAAGTTGACAAATCGAAAGAAAAAGTACATACTAGTAAAGTTAAGAAGTAACAGTTGTGATTTGGCATTCTGTGAAGCTTTTTGTAAATGCTTATTCACACTGGCGCGGCTAAGGGGCCGCAAGGATGCAGCAGAAGGTTTGGGGCTGCATTGCTTAAGTTAGAAAAGATGATTTTAGAATATTTACCGCGGACATTCCGTAAGCGTTATACGGATATATGGCTCAGCAAATCTAACTGAGTCAGGACAAATAAACGAATCATATGATTTAGGAATGGATTTAATTTCTCCTGAATTTTATGTTCCAACTTAAAATTAATTTTGATATCACGTGTTACTTTAATCATAAAGGGGTACTCTTTAAAGAGAGTATCCCTTTTCCAAATTTCACATATTTTTGAAAGGAGCATCTAATATGCCGACAGACTTGCCAATCGGTTCCATTATAGCCATGACCGTTTTACGAAAAATAGATACCGGATATGTTTTATCTGCTTATGGAGAAGAAGTGCTGCTTCATCATAACGAAGCACAATCCGCCTTAGAGCTGGATCAATCTGTGGATGTCTTCCTCTATGTAAATAAAAAAGGACAGGTAAATGCCACTACATATTTGCCCTCTGTCACACTTGGATTATATGACTGGGCGGAGGTTGTGGGTGTTCTTCCCCGTTTAGGTGTTTTCGTCAACATCGGCACCTCGAAGGATATTCTTGTCTCCAAAGACTCCCTGCCTTTATTTCAGGAAAGCTGGCCGCGCTCCGGAGACCGTTTATATATCACGCTGCAGCTTGATAAAAAAGGACGCCTGTTAGGTGTGCCTGCTTCTGAAAACATTATTGCGAATAATGTTTTTGCCGCACCGGAACAACTGAACCAGCAAACGGTTATTGGCACAGTTTATTATACGAATAAAGAAGGGGCAGCGATTATCACCAGTGAAGGCTATCGCGGTTTTATCCATCGAACAGAGCGAAAAATGGAACCTCGCGTCGGACAGGTGATTGAAGGTAGAGTGATTGCCGTGAAAGAAGACGGCTCCATTAATGTCTCTCTCCGCCCGCTGAAGCAGGATAGTTTATCCGATGATGCAGATGCTATTTTAAAGCATCTGGAAGCGAATAACGGCGCCATCCCTTTTCATGATAAAAGCGACCCCGAAGAAATCCGGGCCACGTTTCAAATCAGTAAATCTGCTTTTAAACGTGCAGTAGGAACATTATTAAAGCGGGGACAAATCAAACAGGAAAATGAACAAATCATTAAAGTGGAATAATCCAGTCATAAAAATAAAAGCAATGTCTGCTTTTTCGTACAGACATTGCTTTTATTTTTATGCTGCTGTATTTTTGTAAGAATCTAAAACTGCTGATATAATGAACCCAATTGCTCCCGCAAACATACAGGCAATTCCGATTCCGCCAAATCCAGCTCCTGCAAAATCAACTTTTGGTGCGATTGATGCTACAAGAATCAATAAAATTCCCACAAGTGCCAAGAATAGATTTGGATAATAACCAGCATGGGATTCTTTGGAAGTCATTCTAACGAGAAAAATACTGATAAGTGCTGTAATCGCTGTTAAAATAGCTCCAAATGTGATAACCGCTTCTACCATTTCCTCACCCCGCCATTAATTAATTACACTACTTTTAGTCTACAATTGAAGAATAAGAAAGTCAATATTCATCTCATCTGCACAAGGAGGAATATTGAAAAGGTATCAGGTTGTATATTCGCCATTAATCCGCACATAATCATAAGACAGATCGCATCCCCAGACAGTAGCCTGATCTGTCCCCAGCGCTAAAGACACCGTTATCTTTATTTCCGGATTCTCCAGATAGGATTGAATTTGGTCCAGGTTCTCCTTATCGCCAATCGGTTTTCCTTGATAAATTAAGGTATCTCCAAAATAAATTGCTATCTTTTCCAGATCCACTTCTATTTCATCTTCACATTTTCCGATTGCCATGGCGATACGCCCCCAATTGGCGTCTTCTCCAAAAATAGCCGTTTTCACAAGTGGCGAATTAACAATGCTTTTCCCTATCTTCTTCGCTTGCAGAAAACTGGAAGCTTCATTTACAGTTACCTCCACCAGCTTGGTTGCTCCTTCTCCATCACGGGCAATTTCTTTAGCCAGATCGATACTCATTGCCGTCAGAGCTTCTTTGAATGCTTGTAAATCTACCTTTCCAGCAACCCCGTTTGCCATAATTGCTACCGTATCACTTGTACTCGTATCCGTATCAATACTGACCATATTAAATGATTGATTGACCGCTTCCTTCAATAATTTCTCCAGCTCATCTGCAGAAATAGCTGCATCTGTAACAAAATAAGAAAGCATCGTAGCCATATTCGGCTCTATCATTCCAGAGCCCTTCGCCATTCCAACCAGGGTAGCATCACCGATTTTGCACATTTTTAGTTTGGGATAGGTGTCTGTTGTCATTATTGCTTCCGCCGATTTATCTAATCCGCCTTCCACCAGATTATTTTTAAGATTTTTTATGCCTGCCCGCATCTTATCCATTGGCAGCTGGTACCCTATCACTCCTGTCGATGAAGGTAAAATATCCTCTGGAGCGATGTCTAATTCCGCAGCAATTAATTCGTTTAACTCGATCACATTTTTTATGCCTTCTTCTCCTGTCGCTACGTTTGCATTTTTACTATTGATCGCAAAGCATTGTAATTTTCCATTCGCAACATTTTGCTTTCCAATAGGAATAGGCGCTCCGCAAAATCTGCTTTGTGTAAACATGGCAGCCGCATTTGCCAGCTCTGTTGATAAGATAACCGTGAAATCCAGCGTTTCATCTTTGATTCCCAGGCTTTTCGAACATGTATAAAAACCTTCAGGCATATTTTCTAAAATATATTCCTTATCTTTCAGTAAATTTTTCATTTTTATGTACTGCCCCTTTTATTTAAAATCTCAACTTTCGCACATTAAAAAGTAACTTCATTTCCATAGAAACAGGAGTTGATTGTTCCTTCGCTAACACCCTTGATAAAGATTATAGAAGGTGAAGTGTAAAGCACCGCTGCGGCGACCATTTAGCTTCCCTAGGGGCACGCTCTTCAGCTAACTTTTGCCAAGAAGAGCACTTGGCAAAAGTGGATCTTCAGATGGTGCTGATCCCTCAGGAGTCAAAACGGTCCGCCTCCGCTAGTAAGATGTTCTATACGTGAAAAAACAACTCACCAAATAGATGTTTAATCAGATAGAACATCTTTTTCAGTCTGCATGGTAACATGTTCCGCCAAGATTCCTTTCTGTGCATCGAAGCGATTCCCTGTATTTCATATCCATACTGTCATGATTGGGTTGTTCAGACGAAAGCTGCTATTTCATTCAGCTCATTAAAATCTTATTTCTTTCATTCGCTGTAGAATCCTATCAGAGCGCAGGCCAACCACGCAGACTCCTATGAGAACAGGGCGAGCTGAAGATCCACTTGAAAAGCGGTTTTCTTTTCAAGTTAGCTGAAGCCGTCCCCATGGCAGACTAAAAGCGCAACGTCCTGGGGTTGCGATTACTCACCCCATCGAAAAGAGTTGTTGCAACGTCTGCACTAGTACGTCCTGGGACTGCGATTACTCGTCCCATCGAAAACATTTGTACGTCGGAAAGCGGAGTGGTTGGCCGGAGCGGAGCTATGCACCATCATCAATTCCAAAAAGGCCGGATATTTCACCAAAATGCAAGCATGGTAATGAAGAACATGTTCATCTTGGAATAGCAATATATATTTGCTTATTCTTAGGTGCGAAAATTGAGTTAATATCTTAAAATATACTAATCTATAGTTGTCGTAAGAAACTTTCTGATGAAAAATAATATATAATAAATATGCACTAAAATGATTAAATATGCAATATGTATTTTGAAATTATTCGAATAAATAGACGGGTAACATGCAGGGGACCCAAGATAGCACTTTTTCTTCTAAAGAAAACATGACATTCACAAATGCTTTAGCTAGGACTCGGACTGCGATTACTCGTCCCATCAAAAGCACTGCACTTATACTTTATTCCTTTAATTCTTTATACTTAAAGTGCAAAAATAGAATACAATTCCCATAAATGGAGGTATACTTATAATTGGTATATATTTCTATGATATGAATATAAGGAGGAGGAAATATGCAAACGTTCGCAAATTACGCCTATGAACGACCGGATCTCCCGAAAGTGAAAGAGGATTTTTATCAAAAGCTGGAGCAATTCCAAAACGCTGCTTCCATGGAGCAGGCAATCACTGCTATTGATACCATTAACGCGATTCGGAATCACCTTTCAACCATGTATAACCTTGTATTCATCCGTGCTTCCATCGATACCCGCGATGCATTTTATCACAAAGAACGGGATTTTTTTGATGCGCATCTTCCGGAAATTCAGGAATTATCTACCGCATTTTATAAAGAACTCCTGAAATCTCCTTACGAAGCCCAGCTTCGAGATAAGTATGGTTCCCAATTATTTGATTTGGCGGAATGCGAAATCAAGGCTTTCTCGAAAGAAATCATTCCACTGCTGCAGACAGAAAATAAGCTGACCTCTGCTTACTCCAAATTAATTGCATCTGCAGACATTGAATTCCGGGGTGAATCATATACGCTGGCACAGCTCGGCCCATTTGCAGAGGACCCGGACCGCCAAACCCGAAAAGAAGCATTGGAGGCCAGACAAAGCTTTTTTGCAGACAATAAAAAAAAGCTGGATCGCCTCTATGACGATTTAGTGAAAACACGTCAACAAATTGCGGAAAAGCTAGGTTTCAAAAACTTTGTTGATGTTGGCTATCTTCGCATGCAGCGTGTTGATTATAACGCAGAAATGGTCCAGCGTTACCGCAAACAAGTGGAGGAAGTCATTGTACCGATTGCCACAAAGCTTTATGAAAAACAGGCTAAACGAATTGGTGTAGATTCCTTGAAATTCTATGATGAAGCCTTTGTTTTCGCTTCTGGAAATGCCGCTCCGAAGGGCAATCCAGATTGGATTATTAAAAATGGCAAGCAAATGTATGATGAATTATCAGAGGAAACCAGTGCATTCTTTCAGTTTATGCTGGACCGCGAGCTGCTGGATTTAGAGGCAAAAAAAGGCAAGGAGAGCGGCGGATATTGTACGTATATAGAAGATTATCAGTCTCCGTTTATTTTCTCTAATTTTAATGGAACCTCTGGAGATATCGATGTCTTGACGCATGAAGCAGGACATGCTTTTCAAGCTTATTCCAGCCGTCATTTTTCTGTGCCGGAATATTATTTTCCGACAAGCGAATCTGCTGAAATTCACTCCATGAGCATGGAATTTTTCACCTATCCGTGGATGGAAAATTTCTTTCAAGAGGATGTGGACAAATATAAGTATGCACATCTCTCTGACGCGATTCAATTTCTGCCATATGGCGTTGCAGTAGATGAATTCCAGCACCTTGTTTATAAAAATCCAGACTGGACATCAGAGGAGCGTAATCAGGCTTGGCGCAATCTGGAGAAGAAATACCTGCCGCATCGCGATTACAATGGAATAGAAAGCTTAGAATCAGGTGCTTTCTGGCAGAAGCAGGGGCATATCTATGAGGATCCGTTTTATTATATCGATTATACGCTCGCACAAATCTGTGCCTTTCAATTTTTAAAGAAATCACAGGAAAATCGGGAAAAAGCATGGCAGGACTATCTGGACCTGTGCAAACTCGGCGGCTCCAAGCCATTTTTAGAGCTTGTTCAATCTGCCGGTTTAGCGTCTCCTTTTGAAGAAGGAACGGTCGAAGCGGCGGTTGATTTTATTGAAGATTGGCTTGATCAGGTTGACGATCAGGCGCTATAACACATTTAGGTGAGAAGCTGATAAAGAAGGCTTCTCTCTTTTTTTGTCTGCTGGGTTTTGCCCTGACATTATGATAAAATAGGAGTAGTTTTAAGGAGAAAAGGAGATTACAATGACTTATCGCGCATTATTTTTAGATATTGACGGAACCATCCTGCAGCCGGACCACACCTACACGCCGTCCACGCAAGAAGCAATCCGGCAAGTAAAATCTGCTGGGTTAGATGTGTTTTTATGCACAGGCAGACCGTTTGTGGATATCCAAAATTTAGCCTCTAATTTTGAGATCACCTCCACGGTTACCTATAATGGCGCCTACGCGCTTCATCAAGGAGATGTTATTTTTAACGCACCGATGAAACAAGAGGATGTAGAGAAAATGGTATCCATTGCCGGTCAAAGTGAAAGTGAGCTGGTGCTCTACACAACCGAAAATAATTACTTCACTTCTCTAACGAATCCGTATGTGAAGGATTTCAATAACGTATTCCAGCTGCATCAAAATAAAATCTTCAGACCGGATGTCGCAGATAAAATTGTTTCAGCTTCCGCAATTAATGTGACAGAAGAGCAGGTAAAGGACTTTGAAATCACCGAGGATTACCACCTCTCCAAGGTCAACGTGCCTCATGCGAGTGAATCCTATGATGTGCTTCGGACTTCTGTCAATAAAGGGATTGCTATTAAACACATGCTGGAGCATCTGAATATCTCTCCTTCTGAGGTAATTGCTTTTGGAGACGGAATGAATGATAAAGAAATGCTCCAGTTTGTCGGCACAGGCATTGCCATGGGAAATGCCGATTCCAGATTAGTGGAATATGCGGACTTTCAAACAACATCAGTGACAGATTCAGGTATTTTTAACGGATTGAAAAAGCTTGGTCTGGTGAAATAGGTTAACGAAAAAGCATGGAAAGGCAGTATTTCCATGCTTTTTCTATCTAGCTAATATATCATTTAGCGCAGCTTCTCATACTCCAGCATGACCGCTTCCGTAATCGGATGATTCTGTTCTAATCCGCTTACCTCTGCAAAAGCTGCCGCCGGCCCTTTTTTTTGAATCATTCTTTGAAGCTTCACTGCTTCTTCATCGCTTTTATTTTGAAACCGTAAAGCAGCTGCCATCGCTTTGGCTAAATATGTCGGCGCAGCAGATGTATATTCCAAATACATACTTGCCGGTCGTACAAATCTGTCTTTCGGCCCCAGCTTGCGAACCGGTCCTCTGCCCACACGGGTAACTTCATCGGAAATATGCGGGTTTTGGAATCGGCCGATGATTTTTTGGATATAGTCTGCATGCGCTTTGGCGTCAAATCCATAGGCTTCTATTAAAGCCTGGCCAGTCTCCTGTAATACGCCGTTTAAGGTATCCATCACCGCTTCACCCTGTAGTGCTTCATCAATGGTTTCATATCCATGGCAGCTTCCCAAATAAGCTGTCGCTGCATGCCCGGTATTGACAGTGAACAGCTTGCGCTCAATATATGGCCCAAGTTCTTCAACATAGGTGATTCCTTTAATATCAGGTAGCTCGCCTTGAATAAATGTCTTCTCCACGACCCATTCATAATAAGGCTCCACACGAACATCCAGCAAATTCGCATTTGTTTGATTCGGTACTATTCTATCTACTGCCGCATCTGGAAAACCAAATAAATCGTCAAAGCCTTCCTGATCTGTTTCACTGATTTCCTGGTAAACATATTCCTTTAATAACGTACTGCCGCCAATCATATTTTCGCAGGCAATGATGGCAAGCGGCTCGCGGTGAATATCGATTCTTTCCACAAGTCCTTTGGCAATCGCTTTTGCGATGACAGGCAAAATATTCGGCCCGACAGCGGTTGTAACGATATCCGCATCGATGATAGCATTCGTCACAGCCTTCGGGTCTTCTATACTGTTAATACCAGAAATATGTTCTACAGTGACCGCATCACTTGTTTCATCTGCAAAATGAACCTGGTATGATTTGTGTTGATTAATGCTTGAGATAATTTCATCGTTAACATCTACAAAGGTAACCTCGTACCCTGACTGATCCAGTAAAAGTCCAATAAAGCCCCTGCCGATATTTCCTGCACCGAAGTGAACCGCCTTCATCAGTCATTCACCTCATTAAGGGTTGCTATAATTTCCTCCTTAGTAGCTGCCTGTGTCAATTTCTCCACATTCTCTTCTTCTGAGCAGATAATAGCAATCTGCGATAATATTTCTAAATGCTCATCCCCTTTTCCCGCAATACCAATCAACAGTTTTACGATATTTCCATCGCCAAAATCAACGCCGTCTGGAACCGTGACAACTGACAGTCCGGTTGCTAAAACTTCTTTTTTCGCATCTTCTGTCCCGTGCGGAATAGCTAATGCATTTCCCATAAATGTCGTTGCAATCGCTTCACGCTCCAGCATCTTATCAATATAGCTTTCTTTCACATAACCATTATTTAATAAAATGCCGCCAACGTAACGAACCGCTTCCTCCTTAGATGCGAGCTGTACACCTAATTCAATATTCTCTGCGCTTAAAATTTCTTTTGTCATGGATATGCACTCCTTTTTTAAAACTTGGATAAAGTAACTACTTATCTTAATTAACGGTTTTCCTCTTGGTAAAACTTTTCCTGAATAAATAATTGAAACTGCTTTGTCAAAGCTTGCTTAATTTCTTTTTCTTCTGCTTCCTGAAGCAGCTTCAGATACGTATCATCCTGAATAATCAAACCGCTGATAAAGCTTAAAATATCTAATGCTTCCGGATGCACGGCTTCCGGAGCAAGCATGATCAAAATACGTGATACATCCATCTTTGTTCCGTCCATTGCCTCTACTTCTTCCTTCTTAGGTAATTGAAAAACATAGAATCCCGGCCCGTTAATCGTATCTGATCTGGTATGAAATAAAGCAAGCTTTGAATCAGGAATCCCTAAACCGCCCTGAGCTTCTCTCTTGGTCAATTTTTCAAACAGAATTTTTTGATTTTCAATCAGGCCGTGCTGCTGTAATTGAAGACAAATAGATGCCAAGAAACGCCGCTTCCCTTCTTTCAGATGAAATAATTTAAACCGGTTTAACACCTGTAAAATGGTGTCTGAATAACGATGCATTTCTTGAAGGTTTACTAGAAAATCTCCTTCCATCATCTTATTTGTTTTCACTGATGATGAAGGCCGTGTTAATGCTGCTTTTCGGATGGCTGTCTTCACTTTGGCAGCCTCGTCCTCTGTCAGCATCGGTGAAATGTGCACATAGCTTTGATTCAAATTTTCTAAAAGAACGGTCGAAACAATGACATCATATTCTAAAAACTCCTCTTGCTTTAAATCAAAAATGGATTGGTGCCTGGCCAGCTCTATTTCTGGAAATTTACGTTCTAATTTGGTGGCCAGCATTTTTGATGTCCCAATCCCTGTGGAACAAATAACCAGAACACGTACATCTTGACGCTCCTCGGTCTGCAGAAGTGTCGCTGCAAAATGCAGGACAATATAAGCAATTTCTTCTTCCGGAATCTGCAACTCCGGAAAGACAGATGCAGTACATGCTTCAATTATTTCGAAAAGCTCCATATAATCCCGTTTGATTTCTGCCAGCATCGGATTATGAATATTCATCTGCTGTTTCATTCGATAGATAGCTGGCTTTAAATGCGTGGTTAAATCGTTTAAAAAGCGGTTATTTGCCGATAAATCAATCTGCAGCTCTTCTCCTGCTTTGCGAATGAGCTCCTTCACCCGATGTGCCAGATCCATACTGGCCTCTTCCAGCAAATAGGATTGATTTTCTCTAAGCTTTGCTCCCATTAAATGCATCGTAATATAGCCAATCTCGTCCTCCGGAATCTCGATGGAAAAAGCAGTCTCCAGTTTTTCAATTAATTTAGCTGCAATGTGGTATTCCTGCTTCCCCTGAATCTCCTGTTTATACCCCTCATCAAAATGGATGGTATCTCCTTTTTGCAGTCTTTCAATCGCAAGCGCCAAATGAACAACCAGCCCGACATACGCACTGTCTGCCAAATGATAAGGAAGCTCCCTGCCGATTGCCTGCACCTGCTCTTCTATTTTCTCTAATTTCAGCGGGTCAACGAGACCTAATAACCGGTCAGAAATTGTTTCACCCTTTGCTTTTTCTTCCTTATTTTTTGCTTTGATTTTCTCCACAAATTCAAATAAATCAATATGACGGGAGATTAAATTACTTAATACAGCCCGTTTTTTCACTTCATCCCCTTGAATTTCTACGCCATATCCTTTTTTCCGGACAAGCTCTAAATCAAAAGTCTGGATACGCTTCTCAATGTCATCCAAATCCTGAGAAATTGTAGCGATCGTCACATTCAATTCACTGGAAAGGGTAAATAATTTAATCGGCTCATGAACTTGAATCAATGTATTCAATAAAATAGATTGTCTTTCTTCTTCCGATAATTCGACCCCGTCCAGCAGTGCAACCTGTTCTTTTAATTGCTGCTTCTGCTGCAACTTTCCGTTAATCCTAATTCCAGAACCTGCCTTTTTATAAAAAGTCAGTTGATAAGCCGCTAATACATCCTCTAATTTCTTTAGTTCACGGTGAATGGTTCTGGTACTGACGTTCAGTTTATCCGCTACTTGTTTTACTGTTTTGTCTTCTTCATCCGATAGTAAAAAAGACAGGATATTTCGTTCACGACTAGTAAGATACATTGCCATTCACCTCCCTTCCGCAGATAGCCTTCCCTTAATAGAGAAGGCTATTACTTTATTATAACTGCACAGAACACATCAATCCTTTAATCGTTCGACCAATTCATCGTAGCGCGGGCTGTTTAAGAAATTATCGACAGAAATATGCTCTGCATTCGGACGTTTTGCTTTCGCCCTGTCTGTCAGTGTTTTTTGCGTAATGATAATATCCGCATCATCCGGGATTTCATTTATTGCTTTATTGGTTACATCGATGGCAATATCGTTTTTCTTGAATTTATTCTTTAATAAGGAAGCTCCCATTGCACTGGAGCCCATTCCGGCATCACATGCAAAAATAATTTTATTCACTTCTGTTGGGTCCTTCACAGGTGTTTCGATATCCGCTTCTTCCTTTTCTCCTGTCAGAGAACTGCTGACACTGCTTTTCTTTCCTTTCATTGCTTCCATCTTTTCAGTAGAAGCGGTAAGATCCTCTTCCCCGCCTTTTGAAGTCTTCAGGATAAGGGAAGCAATACCAAAGGAAACGGCAGTTGCTATAATAACACTTAAAATAACTCCGACATAACTGTTAGCAGGTGTCATGAATATAACAGCGAAAATACTTCCTGGTGAGGCAGCAGCTCTCAACCCTGCATCAAATAATTGAAGTGTAAATATTCCTGACATACCACCAAAAATGGCTGCAATAATTAACGTAGGCTTCATTAAGATATAAGGGAAATAAATTTCATGAATACCACCTAAGAACTGAATAATTGCTGCCCCTGGCGCAGATGCTTTGGATACGCCTTTTCCAAAGAAAGCAAAAGCAAGTAATATTCCTAGACCAGGTCCAGGATTCGCTTCAAGAAGGAACAGAATAGATTTTCCTGTTTCTAATGACTGTTCTGATCCAAGCGGTGTCAGAATACCGTGGTTAATCGCGTTATTTAAAAATAGTGTCTTGGCAGGTTCGAGAATAATACTGGTTAACGGTAATAAACCCGCACTGACAATAGCTTCAACACCTCTTCCTAAAGCATTTGTTAAGCCAGAAACGATTGGTCCAATTCCAGCTACAGCAATCATCGCAAGGATAGCGGCTAAAATCCCAGATGAGAAATTATTATATAACATTTCAAAGCCCTGGCGAATTTTTGCCTGAAATAGATCATCCACTTTCTTCATCAGATAACCGGCTAACGGGCCCATTACCATCGCTCCAAGGAACATTGGCTGTTCTGCTCCGACAATAACCCCCATTGTCGCAATGGCACCTACAACTCCTCCACGGAAATCATAGACCATACGTCCGCCTGTGAAACCAATCAATAATGGCAATAAATATTTAATCATTGGATCAACTAAGCTAGCCATCGTTTCATTTGGAATCCAGCCATCCGGAATAAATAAAGCTGTAATTAACCCCCAAGCAATAAAAGCACCGATGTTCGGCATAATCATTCCACTGAGGTTACTTCCAAATTTTTGTACTTTTGCACGTAATCCACCGTTTTGTGTTGACATATTGTTAAACTCCTTTCCCTTTTGAATTCATTTCTTATCTTTATTTTATGCCGTGTCCTCTAGGGAAAACAACTTAATCAAAATGCAACTTTGTCACGTGTTTGTTGCCAAAACAATATTAGAGAATTGTCATGCTTGGATAGAAGAAGAGATGCGATATAGCGTTAAATGGGAAAAAAGAGACATCTGCCAGACAGGTAAAATATATCCTCTCTAACAAAATGTCTCTGGTAAGCCTCAACAAATTATCATGTTCTTCATTTTTTTTGACCAAGCAATTTCACAAGAAAAAGCCGCCATATAACATGGCTCCAGCAATAATAAATGCCGGATGCACCTGTTTTATTTCTATCAGATAAAAACTGATAACAACAATAATGGCTGTTTGCAGCAGTCCAATACTGATATATGCTTCTGTCCAGAAATTCCAGGCAATCACACCCAGCAGCACTGCAATAACTGGCTGGACAAATACCGTCAGCCGATGGACGCGTTCGGATTTTTTATATTTGAGTAAAATGCCGCCCAGTAAAATCATTAAAATCAACGAAGGGGCAACCGTGGCAAAGATTCCGACAATGGAGCCTGCCACACCGCCTAGTTCATAGCCGACGTATCCTGCCATTTTGGTGGCTATCGGTCCGGGCAGTGAATTGGCAAAGGCCAGCACCTCTCCAAATTCCTGCACAGACATCCACCCATAATTACGCACGACCTCATTTTCGACCAGGGTTATCGAAGCAGGACCGCCTCCATAGCCGATGATTCCCGGAATAAAGAAAGCAACAAAAATATCCCATAAAATCATGAGCGTTCACCTTCTTTCTCCTTCTTTTTCACCGGAAGAGCAAAAGCGATAATTAAGAGAAAGCCAATCACAATGCCCGGATGAATATGCAGGTAATTTAGCACTACAAATATCACCGCAATCATGATAATCGCACGTATCCAGCCGAGACCTTTTCCCGCTTTATGAAGGAACTGCCACGTCAGAACAGCCATCATCATCCCGACAACAGCTACCACCGCTGCAGTCATGCCCTTCACCCAATCAAATTCGCGGACCTCTGATAGCGTTCTTAATAAAATAATAACTAATAAAACCGTTGGAATCACAGAAGCAACCAACGCATTCAGCATACCAATCCAGCCGGAGACACGATAGCCGATATAGCCTGCCAGCTTGGTGGCTATCGGTCCAGGCAGGGTATTGCTGATGGATAACATATCAGTAAATTCGTCCTCATCCATCCATTTATACTTCTCGACAGCTTCCTTCCGCATAAGCGGGATCGAGGCCGGCCCGCCGCCAAAGCCCAGCATTCCTATCCGGAAGAAAGCGATAAAAATATCCCATTGCTTTTTCATGAATATAACAATCCTTCTTTATCTCATTTTCAAGCCTGTTCTACCATACAGCGATATGCCCGTCTGTTCTGGACTCGGTTCCTCCAGAGAGCACGCCGGTTTCCGGGTTGCGCCAGATGATTTGCCCGCGTCCGAAGCTGTTCGGCTCCAGCTGTATGTGTATATCATGTCCTTTTTGACGCAATTCTTGAGCAATCGTATACGGAAATCGATGCTCTACCTCTATCCTTTTCTCTTTCAACCATTGCCATCTCGGTGCATCCAAAGCAGCCTGCGGATGAAGTCCAAAATCAATCGTATTCATCACAACCTGAACATGTCCCTGCGGCTGCATAAACCCTCCCATCACGCCGAATGGGCCAATTGCTACATTGTTCTTTGTAATAAAACCGGGAATAATCGTATGATAGGTTCTTTTCCCGCCTGCCAGCACATTGACGTGCGTCTCATCCATAGAGAAATCCCATCCTCGATTTTGCATCGCAATCCCTGTTCCGGGAATCACTACTCCTGAACCAAAGCCCTTATAATTACTCTGGATAAAGGAAACCATATTCCCTTCTTCATCTGCTGTTGCTAAATAAACTGTTCCGCTGCCAGCAGGGTCTCCTGCATTAGGAAGAATCGCTTCCTCGCCAATCAATGCCCTTCTCGAAGCCGCATATTCCTCACTCAAGAGCTGCTTCGTTGTATAGCGCATTTGGATTTCCTCGGTAATATGCCGCTTCCCGTCTTCAAAAGCCAGCTTCATCGCTTCCATTTGCTTATGATATGTATCTACCGATTCCTTGGCTGTCATCGAATAGCCTTTTAAAATATTCAACGCTTTCAGCGCAATGATTCCCTGCCCGTTCGGAGGAATCTCCCAAACATCATACCCCCGGTAATTGACCTTTATCGGAGCTACCCATTCTGTTTCATGCTTTTCTAAATCCGTCTTTGTTAAAAAACCGCCGGCTTCCTCAGAGGCCCGGGCAATTTTGTCAGCCAGCTCTCCTTCATAAAAAGAAGCGGCATCCGTTTCTGCAATCGCTTCTAACGTCGCTGCATGATCAGCTGATTTCCAGATTTCCCCCACTTTAGGAGCTCTGCCGTCAGGTGCAAAGGTTTCAAACCAGGCAGCAAAATCATAGCCCTCTTCCTTTTGATACATTTGATAGGCTTTCTTCCAGAAGCGTGCTAATATTGGCGATACCGGAAAGCCTTCCCGGGCATATTCAATAGCCGGCTGCAGCGTTTCTTTTAAAGACAATTTGCCAAATCGTCTGGACAACTCTGCCCATGCTTTAGGTACACCAGGCACCGTTACAGGTATCCACCCGAATGGAGGAATCGTATCATATCCTTTTTCTTTGACTGCCTCTATGGAAATATGTTCAGGAGACCTTCCGCTGCCATTCAAACCATGCAGCTCTCCTTTTGTCCATACAAGGGCAAACGCATCTCCGCCAATTCCATTGGATGTCGGCTCTACCACTGTTAAACAGGCCGCTGTCGCAATCGCAGCATCAATGGCATTGCCGCCTTTTTTCAAAATTTCTAACCCCGCCTCCGCTGCCAAAGGCTGGCTCGTCGCAACCATCCCTTTTTTTGCGTATATGGATTCTCTTGCAATTGCATAAGGATTAAATTTTTGATGTATCTGCTCCATCTGCTCATCCTTTCAAGGACTATTTTGTTATCGTCTGACCGGCAAGAAAAACCGGATATCCCATCAAAAAAACACGGAATATGAAAGACTCTATCCCCTTTCTTTAAGTCTATCATACTTGTTCTGGAATCTGTAAGCGTTCTTGCTAATCTATCCATCTAAAAAAAGACTCTTCCTGCCATTCATAGGAAAAGTCTTTTCAAATCAAATTTAATTACCTGCGAAAAACAGTCCAAGCTGTGCTAATAAGGCACTGCACAGATACGTTCCTGCAAATACAAAGACAGCAACAATCGCAATTTTCCAGGAGGTTCTCCGCAAATCAACAAGCCGGTTGGCTACGGAAATACCGGCAACCGTCAAAATTGGTGTTGTAATCGCAAGAAAGTCTACAGACTGGATTGCTTCAACGAAAAAATCTGAAATCAGGCACATCGTTAAAGATGTAATTGATACCCAGCCTAAAATAGGAAAATCACGGATGACTTTGATTGGAACTAATTTCATAAGATCAGCAATAATCACACCCATAAATGAAAATAACCAAAGGATTCCTAACCCGACAAAGGTCATGGATGTAATTGGTGTCGAATCCGGGTTTTTAATCAGCTTGATTTCTTGTGCAAATAAAATCAATGCTACACTTAATAAAAGTACGAACGCATATCGGATATAACGGCGCATGGTCGGGTTCATTTTTTGTCACCTCTAACTAAGAACTTATATACAACCTGCTGTAACGGAGCGGCAAGGAATACCATCGTAAATGTACCGATAAAGCTGGTTAACAGCTGACTGGCGGAAGCATAGGCTAAAATGGTGTTTTCCATTTCAGGAACTCTTGCTACCAGCGTGGCAGATGCCGCACTCATCATGCTTCCTGAACCTACTCCAGAAGCCATCGCAAGTGCCTCAACACGAATACCGAAATCAAGCAAAATCGGTGCAAATATACTAAAGAACATCGTCCCGAATAACGTACCGATGACATAAAGCGAGATAACTCCCCGCCCTTCCGGAGATTCCAATGTATACTTTTCGGAAATATACGCAAGCTCTCCTTCCCTTCCTAATCCTAAGGTGGCTCCAATTGCTTCGCGGCGCAAGCCTATCAATATAGCAATTGGCAGTCCGAAAAGAACTGTTCCCAGATTACCAATCTCCTGAATAATAAACACCCAGCCGACCTGCAGAATCTCTCTGATCTGCGGAGCAACATCGGACCCGTACCGAGCCATTAATGGAAGCATAATAAAAATTAAATATTTGCTTGCAAAATCAACATTCTTCTTACTGTATATCTTTTTCAGAATACCTTTCCGCAAAAACGGCAGAGCAAGGATCATCGCAATGGCAATCGCAAAAACTAATGGAAGCATCGAAATGGTCATTGAACCGATTGTAAACGATTGAATACCAATCAGCTCAGCTGCCGCAATAACTGCCAGGACAAACAATACAAAATAAACAAAATTTTTCACCATATCTATTCCCCAATTCTTAAAGTACGTGTTTAAAAAGCCCCTTTTATTAGGCCTTTTGAACATCCTTTTAAACGCAACTAGTTGGAACCATCCACAATCTGATTAATCACCGAAAGATATTCCGAATAAGAACGTTTGTACAATTTTTCCTTGTCCACATTTTCATCTATATTTTCTAATACTTCCGCAACAAATTCCGGGAAAATGCTATAAATAAATTCCGGATCCACATCAATGAAATCATCACCATGAATCGTTCCTGTAAAGCCGCTGTAGCCGATTTGGATACATGGAATCATATACGATAAATCACCAATATCCCCAGCCGCACTAATAAAGCTCTCGTTATCGATTTCATCAATTTCCGAAAAATTATCAAAAACAGCTTGTACAAAGGTGGAAAGGTATCTGTTCTGAATAAACGGAAGGTACCCCATTTGTGTATGTGTTCCCACGTCCCCCTGCAGGGCAATCGCGCTTCCCTTAGCTGCATCATCCAGTTTGGCTGCCGCTTCTTTTAAATAATCCACGGTTTTTGTCCGGAGATCGGTGCCAACTGTGATTTCATTCGGAACCACATTGGTCGACATATCGGAGCCCATTACAATAGGATTAATACGAACATGCTCCTTCTCATCCAGCTGCTGTCTCATTAAACCGACTGCAGTATTGAAAACCGTGGACATGCTGTAGGCATTCTTGCTGGAAAACGGATCAAAACCGGCATGCGTTGCTTTTCCTTTAAAGGTATACTTTTTATAAAGAAAACCAGCTAAATCGCAATTCACATTCACTGTCCGGTTATCAAACTCGCCGCCAATGGCATGTACGCAAATAGCTAAATCGATATCATCAAAAACACCCAGCTTCATCAATTCCGGCTTGCCGCCATAATGCGTGATCGTTCCCTGTTCAATCAATGCATCACGATAAGCCAAATCTAAATACTCTTCTGCTGGGACAAAGATAAAACTTATTTTATTTTTCCAATTCTTGCTGGCATTCGTCTTCACGTAATAACGATAGATTGCCAGTGCGATGCCCACTTGCGTATAGTGTCCACAGTTATGAGCCGCTCCTGTCTCTTTATCAGCGTACATATGTGATGGTGCATACACTGCATCCAGCTCAGCAATAAACGCAATATGTGTATCCCCTTCTTCGGGCCCTAATGTCGTCTTGAATCCTGTCGTACTGAAATGCTCGATGTCCACATCTGGATCAACTTCCTTTAAAAAGCGGATGATATTCTCTTTTGTCCGCTGTTCTTTATAGCCTAATTCCGGGTGGTAATAAATATCCTCTGCCACGTCTTTTATCAGCTGATATTGCTCTTTAAAAAACATAATGGATTCTGAACGCTCCTTTTCAACATGTTAAAGTGTTAAAGCATGATAATATCTTATCATTCGACAAATTTCACGTCAATACAGCTTTTTCACACTTTTTTGATATTATTTTGAACATCATGGTACAGGCTTCCAAAAAAGAAGAAGCATAGGAAACAGAGGTATCATAAAAAATCTGCTTCCTACACTTTTTTTGCTATATCAACCGCATAGCCTATTCACTGACTTCAATATCATATTTCCGTAACCAATAATCAATCTGGCAGAGATGAGCAATTAACTGCGGCCCTCTCATCAGCTGACCATACCACGGATCCTTGAACTCTTTCCCCGTGCTTTCTACAATTTTCTCTACCTTATCCTTCTTCAAAAACTCAAAGATCCTTGCTTCGGAGTCGGTTAAAATCTTCCGCATCCACTGCGACACCTGCTCCGTATATTCCGGCTGAAATGTCCTTGGATAAGGGCTCTTCTTCCGGTAAAGCACCTCTTGCGGCAGAACGCCTTCCATCGCCTTTCGTAAGATCCCTTTCTCCCTGCCATTCGCCATTTTCATTTCCCAGGGAATATTCCAGACATATTCCACAAGATGATGATCTGCATATGGAACACGCACTTCCAGCCCTGCACCCATGCTCATTCGATCTTTTCTGTCCAGAAGCTGGGACATAAACCACTGCATATTTAAATAAAACAATTCCCTGCGCCTTGCATCTACCTTGCTTTCTCCATCGAGGCGAGGCGTTTCATCTATTGTCGTTTGATATCTGTCCTGCACATAATCTGCAATTTGTAATTTGCTCTGCCAATCATCATGCAATAATTCAACTCTTCCATCTAAAGACCGAATCCATGGAAAGCTGTCTCCCACGGCCGTCGGATCATGGAACCAAGGGTACCCGCCGAATATTTCATCTGCACACTCTCCAGACAAAGCCACGGTTGTATGCTTCTTCATTTGCTGGCAGCACCATAATAAGGAGGAATCAATATCTGCCTGCCCCGGCTGGTCTCTCACTTCGACCGCTTCTTTCAGCAGGGAAGCAAGCTCCATCCCTGTAATCACTTCTTCATGATGATCTGTTGAGAAAGCTTCCACCATTTTTTCAATCCATTGCTGATCACTGGAAGGCTGAAATTTACTCTCCTGAAAATGCTTTTTATTACCTTGGTAATCGAGGGAGAAGGTCGATAAAGCGCCCAGTCCTTTTTCTTTGTAGTGATTTGCCGCTATGGCTGTAATTGCACTGGAATCTAAACCGCCTGACAGGAAGGTAGCCACAGGTACATCTGCTACAAGCTGCCTTTGAACGGAATCGATAAACAGCGTCCGTACTTTTTCTGCTGTCTCTTCTAAGGAATCCTTATGCTCTTTACTTTCTAAATTCCAATAACGCCAGACCTTTATTCCTTCTCTCGAAACAGCCATCGCATGCCCGGCTCTTAATTCATTGACATCTTTAAACAACCCATGCCCCGGTGTTCTGGAAGGCCCCAAACCAAAGACCTCCGAGAGCCCGGTCCGATCAATTTTTGTTGTTACCTGCGGATGCGCAAGAAGCGCTTTTATTTCGGAACCGAACACAAACGTTTTTCCTTTTTCACTGTAAAAAAACGGCTTTACCCCTAAACGGTCACGTGCAATAAACAGCTTCTCCGCCGCATTATCCCAAATAGCAAACGCAAAAATACCGTTTAAGTGGTCCACACAGTCTTCCTTCCATTCCATATAACTTGTTAACAGGACCTCTGTATCCGAGGATGTCGTAAATGTATACCCCCGTTGCATCAGGCTTTTCCGTAATTCCTCTGTATTATAAAGCTCTCCGTTATAACAAATAACGTATTGCTTATGTTCCGCCTCTTTGGTCATTGGCTGTCTGCCGCCCTCTAAATCAATAACAGAAAGACGGGTATGGCCAAATCCTACGTGACCATCCAGCCAATAATCCGTTGCATCTGGACCGCGCAAAGACAATGTAGCTGCCATCTTTTCTAATGTGTCTCTCTCGTCCCTCGCACGTTTATCCCAGCTAATGAATCCGGTAATTCCACACAAATGGCCTCATCCTCTCTGGCAATGTCTCCAGTTCCACATTAGCCTATGCTATGCCGGCCAAGTTCGTGCATAACCAGAGGAATGTTTGGTTAGAAAAATGGATTGTTATGATGGTGTTCAAGTTTCATTTCATACTTTCCGCCAAAATAAAAAGACCATCTTCACGATGATCCTTCATTTGCAAATTTATTTATCTTTTATCGTTACACCCTCTGAGCTTCCGATGATGACAGTATCCGCCATATCAATGAACAGACCAGTTTCCACCACACCTGCAATCGCCTGTATTTTCCGGTCTAAGTCAGCTGGATCCTCTATCCTTTCAAACGGACAGTCTACAATATAATTTCCATTATCGGTGACAAGCGGCTCTCCATCCTTCAAACGAAGCACCGGCACACAGTCAAGCTTCTCTATTTCATGAGCTGTACGTTCCCAGGCAAACGGCAGGATTTCTACCGGCAAAGCATACGCTCCTAAATGGTCAACCATTTTTGACTCGTCCACGATAATAATTAACTTCTCGGCAGCCTGCGCAATGATTTTCTCTCTAAATAACGCTGCACCGCCGCCCTTGATTAATTGAAAATCCGGATCCACTTCATCTGAGCCGTCAATGGTTACATCCAATTCCTTTGTTTCCGCAAAATTAGTCAGAGGAACGCCGAATTCCTTTGCCCATGCACCGGTCTGAATAGAAGATGGAATTCCTTCTATTTGAATGCCTTCCTGCTCAATTCTTTCACCTAAAGCGCGAACAAGCCAATATACCGTGGAACCTGAACCTAAACCGACTTTCATTCCATCCTTCACGAAGGTCGCCGCTTTTTCGCCGACTGCTTTCTTTAATTGCTCCTGTGTATTCATCATATTTGCCTCCTGAATGAAGATTCTTAATATCCGAGATGATCTGACGCTTATAAATTACTCACTATGTATCCGTATCCATTATAGCGCAAATGAGAGTTTTTAGAAATAATCAAATATGTAATTTGAATGAATTTAATGGCAAACAAGTATGATGGTCCCCGCGTCAACCGTCAACTTACAAAGAAGCATTATTATGATATAATCCACCATATAGGGAACACTTATCGAGATGGGAGTGAACTGGCAATGAAACGAGTTTAGCAGAGATTTTTCGGAATGAAGGCAAAGCGGAAGACAGATCAGCTTTAGCTAACACAACCGTTGAACTAATTACAAAGTTTTCAACTCCAATTCCTGAAGACTGGAAGAATAAACTGCACCAACAAGAAATAAGCACATTGGGGTCACTTATCAAGCAAGTAGATGAATTTCAAACCACAGAGGAAATAAACCAATATTTAAAATAGATAAAACACGGGGATTTCCGTGTTTTTTTGTACCTGTAGAAATGTAAAGCTTCAGTACCTTTTTTGATGAAATTTTTAAGTACAAACAATATCAAACGTTAACTAACAAGAACGTTCCCAAGGACCAGCATGTAATATTGAAGCATACTCTTTAATGAATAAGCATAAATGGTTATTTTCCAGTAATACCCTTTATTAATCAATGCTCCTGCAACAGCTTCATCAATGGACTTTTTAAAATGCTCGTCTACATTTATATAATAGTTAGTTGGCGTTAGATACTGATTGTGTCTTTCGGGTTGTAATCCATAACAATGCCACTAATTGCATTTAAAACTGATTTGGAGGATTCTTTTCTGTCATCCTAATATACAACCTTGTTGCCAAGACCATTCACATATTCCCGATACTTACTTAGAGTGACAATATAAGAATCGTGTACAAATGGCTTAAAACGATTCAATGTATCTTCAACCATCAAGTTGTCACTAGATAAATTAATAAACTACTTCGATTTTTATTCAGTAGATTAAGGATATATTCTGTTTCCTGCTTCCCTAGCTAAAGCTAAACTGACAGTATTCATGTGGTCATCTCATTTATTTAATTTATATTAAGAAAAAGAGCCACCACCTGAAAAGTTGATAGCTCTTTGATAGGGTGGAAGGATTTATTGCAGTTTTATTTCATTTTTTCTTACTGGTTAGGGAGGTTAAAACATCTACATAGGTGTTAGCATTTAAATATAGGAGTGAACCTGAGTTTTGTGAACAGTGCAGATGCAGCAATAGGACCAGATAGGACAGAAAAAGAAGGTTTATCCACTTACTGATACTTTCCAAGATGCTGAAGCACAAGGTAAAGGAGTCAGAACACAATATGAATTTTGGAACGGGAATGCTTCTCCATCTTCCCATAAAATAAAAAATAAAAGTGTTACAATAGAGTAAGATAAGAATTGAAGGGAAGTGAGTAAGGTGGAATCAAAATTTAAATTTAAATTGAAACAAATACTAATACTTCTAGCTTTTGTTGCAGTGCTGATAATTCTTAATATCACGTTAGAATTTTCACCCTTAGCAAATATTCTGGTTATGGTTCCCTTTATTTTGCTAGGATGTTGGTTCACTTACCAAAATTATAAAAGAAGAGAGACGGAGATTAAACATTCCAATAAAAAGGATTACTCTTAGGGGAAATCAGGCAGTCGAAAAACCCTCGGCTGCCTATTTTCATGTTGAAAATGGCTCCAAATTGACCGTAATTATTTGGTATAATAGAAGTACCACACAAAGGCAGTGATGAGCTTGTTTCACACTAGAAAACACACGCAAAACGAAATCGATTTTGTTTAGAAGACTTAGTTCCCCAAGATCAATTACTACGAAAAATAGATAAATACATTGATTTCTCTTTTATTATTTAAAAAGTAAAACCTTATTATTGTGATGATAAGTTCCACCCGTGGCGCAAAAGTACCCTCTTGCCCACAAATGCTGTCCCCAATATCTTTTCTTTAGTTCTGGAAATTCGTCTTGTAATAACCTTGATGATCTTCCTTTCAGATATTACATGATTTTACTTGGGGCAACACTTGGTGTACAAGATAATAATAAATGGATATGATCTTTGCAAACACTATCTTGCAAGATGGTTATTCCTCTTGCTTCACAACCTTGCCTAATCAATTCTCTTGCTCTTACTACTATATGTCCTTGCAACACCTTATATCTATACTTCGTTACCCATATAACATGATACTTAATATCATATACTGCATGACCGCTTTTTCTATATCCGTCCATACCATCACCTCTTCTGTTAGTATGGACAAAAAAGATAAGGCTAAAAGCGGATACCGTCTAAAGACGGTGGAGTTAGTCCACGCATTTGGAAATTAAAACTTCAGCACTTCTTTTAATGAAACAAGCAGTCTCTGTCCGAGATTTTTGTG
The DNA here is from genome assembly GCF_053839645.1 of Oceanobacillus sp. M60. Classification (NCBI taxonomy): domain Bacteria; kingdom Bacillati; phylum Bacillota; class Bacilli; order Caryophanales; family Bacillaceae; genus Oceanobacillus; species Oceanobacillus sp. M60. The sequence continues at coordinate 370,845 of NZ_JBSSNH010000005.1, forward strand.
AAACAGGGCCAAAACTGTCATGGATAATTATTCTTGATTAAGAATACACCCTAAAAGAAAAGACCCGCAAGCTGCGAGTCTTTCCCAATCATTCTATTAAGGCAATACTGGTTCGTCCTGAGTCACACCAACTTCATAACGAAGTATTTCCTGTCCTTCTTGTCGAATATCCCAATTTACTACGCGTTCGTTAACCGGAGCTAATTCTGCACGGTAAACCGTTGGGAACACAGGCACTTGTTCTACCATATATTCTTGCCACTCACTATACACTTCTTGTCGATATTCTAGATCCATCGCTTCTGGAGAAACTCCTTCTTCTAGAAGACGTGTATTTTCTTCATCCTCCCAGCGAGTGAAATTATATATTACATTTGGTCCCCATAAGCCTGTCGGGTCAACATCCGTTCCTACTGACCAAGCAGCTGAATAAACATCAATGTCTGGATCATCATTACCCTGCTGTCCAATTCGATCATAGAAATCATTAAATTCTAATAAACGTCCATCAATTTTTTCGACTTTAATTCCAACTTGTTCCCATGATTGGATATAATAATTTGCTAAAGGTTCTGCGGTGTCTCCGCCTTCCATCGTTGCATAATTAAGCACTAGCTCTTCTCCGTCTGGATTTTCACGGATGCCATCTCCGTCTACGTCTTCATAGCCGGCTTCATCTAAAATTTGATTTGCCATATCCGGGTCATAAGTTGGCGTTTCAATAGAGTCATCATGATAAATTTCATAGAAAGACGGCATTAATGTGGTTGCATTCCAACGTAATCCATTATAAAAGCGTTCTCCTACAGCATCATTATCTACTGCATACCACATTGCCCGGCGCAATTCGACATCGCCGACTTTTGAATTTTCTAAATCCATATCTACTTTTCCATTCTCATCATCCCATGTTCCTAGTTTAAATCCGACATATGAATAAGATCTGTCGAGTCTTCCTAAGAAATCTACATTTGTTAAAGAATCTACTACATCTGGATATTGATCCGTAGGGAAAGAATCCACCATATCTACTTCTCCAGTTTCCAAGGCCTGTACGACAGTTTGAGGAGCAATTACTTTTAGTGTTACTTTATCTAAAGAAGGCTCGCCTCTCCAATAATCCTCATTCTTCGTATATGTTACAGACTCACCTGGAGTGATAGACTCCACTTTAAACGGGCCAATCCCAATCGGGTTTTCACGTACCGCATCAGAAGAAGACATATCTGCTACTGGAATATCTTCAAAGATATGTTTTGGCAACGCATAAGACCATATTCCGCCTGAAAGTAAGGAAGGTGTTGCTTGTTTAAAGGTCATTTTCAACGTTTTGTCGTCAATAATCTCTAATCCTTCTATACTATCCGCTTCCCCATCATGATATTCTTCTGCACCGACGAGGTTTACAACATCCCCATAACGCGGACCGTCATAATCCGGGTCAGCTATAACTTCAATGGCAAATGCCCAATCCTCTGCAGTTACTGGTTCGCCATCATGCCAATTAACTTCATCACGAATTGTAAAAGTAAATTCATTTCCTTCCTCATTGACCTCAAATTGAGCTGCACCCTCTTGAGTATAAGTGAACGTATCGTCAACTTCTAAAAGCGCCTCATCGAACCAATCAATTACTTCCGAATCATATACGTCTGAATAAAAATTAAAATTCAAGGTTCCAGCAAAAACGGTATCTGATACAAGTCCAAAATTCAACTCTCCGCCATCCATTGCTTCCCCTTCTTTACTAGGACTAAAATCAGCTATATCATATATCTCCCCATCAGCTTCTTCTGAATCATTATTTTCTTCTGAACCGCTATCTCCGCTGTCTCCGCCTCCGTCACCCTCAGCATCATCAGAACCGCCGCTGCAGGCTGCAAGTACAAGAAGTAGAACCAACATCATTGCAAATAAAAGCTTGCTAAATTTTGCTTTACTCATCCTTGTAAACCTCCCTTTTAATTATATTTCTTTTACGCCGGCAAGGACTACCGGCAATATATACTAAACATCAAGCTGCTGTAAGCAATTGATGTAAGTAATTGATGTAAGTAACAGAATAAATTTCTAACCTCTCCGTTGTCTTGCATCTGCCGCACGCCGCAATGCTTCTCCGACATTACGGACACTTAGCATTAATAATAGAATCAATACTGCAGCCGGCACCCATATCCACCAGCGAAATTCCAATGTTTGCGGATTTGTTGCATAAGCTAATAATGTTCCTAAACTCGGCGTGTCCTCAGGAAAACCAAATCCTAGAAAGGATAATCCAGACTCTATTCCAATATTTTGCGCTAAATTCAACGTCATCGTTACGATAATTAAGGATGTAATGTTGGGTAAAACCTGTTTAAAAATAATGCTAAAGTTAGAAGAGCCTAATGTTTTCGATGCTTGTGCATAATCAAGCTCTTTCTCCTGCAATGCTTTGGAGCGGATTAACCTTGCTATTCCCATCCAGTTAAAGGCTGCCATAATGACAGCGAAAGTGAAGATATCATAACTTGGTGTCATCGTTACAAAAACAATAATAATCATTAGAAATGGCAATACCATAAAGAAGTCGATAATACGCATCATGAAATTATCGATGTGCCCTCCAAAATAACCAGATACAACACCAAAAGCGATTCCGAATACCCCGCTTATAACTGTTACTAAAAACCCAATTGCTAAAGAATTACGTGTGCCAATAATTAATTGGCCAAATACATCACGTCCGCCATAATCTGTTCCTAATATAAATTGGTCAGAAGGCGGTTCATTAATAGCGAATAGATCCACCGTCACAATTTCAGCCTGATTTAGAAATAAAGAAATTCCAAATACGAAAGCGGTAATTAAAATTAAGAAAATCAATGAAACCAAAGCCAGTTTATCCCGAACCAACTCCCTTAATAAGATATTAAGGGAAGAAGGACTCTTTTGTTCAGCAATTTTAGCCGTATTAGCTTCCATATATTATTCACCTCAGTGTCTGTCAAAATTCTATTTAATACGGATCCTCGGATCTACCATACCTAAGATAATATCCGATAATAAAGCACCTAAGATGCTGGCAATACCGAATAATAAGGTAAGTGCTGTCACAACACTAAAATCACGCTGCCCGATTGATTCTAAGAATAAAAGCCCCATCCCTGGATAACCGAAAATCCTCTCGACAAACACAGTACCTGTAATTAAAGATGTGATTTCCCAGCCAAAGAAAGCTGCAATCGGCAGGACTGAGTTCCGGAAAATATGTCTGTTATAAACACGGTTTTCAGAAGCTCCCTTTGCTCTTGCTGTAATAATAAAATCCTTTTGCTTTGTATCAACAATTTCACTTCTTAAATATTGCACCGTGCCGACAACAGAAATCAATGCGATGGATATTCCTGGTAAAAGTGAATGATTTAATTTACTCAGGTAATATTCCATTGTCCCGGGTTGCATTCCAGGAGCCACACTGCCGCTTGTCGGAAACCATCCCAGCTGGTACCCAAAAATCCAAAGAATAACTAAAGCGAATATAAAAATAGGTGTAGCAAAACCAAGGTAGGTGTAGCCTGTAATTGCTGAGTCCAAAGGCGAATCATTATAACGCCCGCTGATAAGTCCAAGCGGGATGGCAATTAAATATGTAAATACAAGTGCAACAACAGATAACAGGACTGTATTATTTAATCGCTCAGAAATGACCGCTGTTACATCCGTTTTAAATCGATAGGACTGTCCTAAATCTCCCTGTACCAGGCCAGTAACCCAATCTGCATATTGGATATACCATGGATTATTAAGCCCTAACCGCTCACGCTGAATTTCCAAAGCTTCCTGTGTAATTGTCGGATCAATCAAACCGGTGAGTGCATCCCCAGGCATAAGCTGTGCCATAATAAATACAAGCACACTTAAAAATACAATTTGGGGAAATGTAATTAATAGCCTTCTAACAATAAATTTCCACATAGACGAATCAACCTTTCTCTGGCAAAGCAACTTTATGAGTGCTAGAAATAGACTGAAGACCGAAAGCCAGCCCGTTACCGTCAAAATACCTATCATAAGACTCACGATATTCTTTTGCTATTTCTTGCCGGAATTTAAATTGCCTCTCACGATTTTTAGGATCAATATCGGGAATAGCTGCAATTAACCGTTTTGTATAAATGTGCTGTGGGTTTTCAAAGATGTCTTTTGTGCTGCCCTGTTCCACATACCTTCCTTTATACATGATTGAGATATTGTCACACATATGCTTTACCACTCCCAAATCATGGCTGATAAAGAGATAGGTTAGATTCAATTCTTTCTGGATTTCCTGAAGAAAATTAAGCACCTGCGCCTGTACAGAAACATCCAAAGCAGACACAGGTTCATCTGCAATAATCAGTTTCGGTTTTAAAGCAATCGCTCTGGCAATTCCGATACGCTGTCTCTGCCCGCCAGAAAATTCATGCGGATATTTAAAAATACTGTCAGAACTCACATTAACGATATCTAAAAGCTCCTGTACACGTTTCCTCTCTTCTAATTTTGATAATTTTTCATAGTTCCGAAGGGGCTCTGCCACAATGTCCAATACCCTTTTTCTCGGATTTAACGAAGAATAAGGATCTTGAAAAATCATTTGGACATCTTTTCGGAAATCTTTGGTTTTTGCTTTTTTATCAGTAACGTCTTTTCCATTAAACAATACTTGTCCAGAGGTCACATCTTCCAAACCAATAATCGCACGCCCTGTGGTTGATTTTCCAGAACCAGATTCTCCTACCAATCCATATGTCTTCCCTTGCTCCAGTTCAAAAGACACCCCGTCAACCGCACGTATATGATCAACCGTTCGATTTAAAATTCCACCCTTAATCGGGAAGTATACTTGTAAATCTTTCACCTCAAGAAACGCCATTTTCCTGTTCCTCCTTATTATCCGGGAAGTAAAAATGCTTATAACAAGTACATCTGACAAAATGCCCAGGTTCCACTTCATGTAAGTCTGGGTTCTCCTCGTGATGAGATGCATCGACCCAAGGGATACGCTCTGCAAAACGACAGCCTGTTCTCGGCAGGTTTTTTAACGTCGGCACAACACCTTGAATCACATGAAGCCTGTCCTGTCCTTCTGTCGGCACCGAATTTAATAAGGATCTTGTATAAGGATGGAGCGGATTAGCAAACAACTTATCCACAGGTGCTATTTCTACAATTTGCCCAGCATACATAACCGCCACCCGGTCAGCCATTTCCGCAACAACGCCTAAATCATGAGTAATCAAAATAATCCCTGCATGTATTTTTTGTTTTAATTCTTGGATTAAATCAAGAATTTGCGCCTGAATCGTCACATCCAAAGCAGTAGTCGGCTCATCAGCAATCAACAGCTCTGGATCATTGGCAATTGCAATTGCTATAATGACACGCTGCCTCATCCCACCGGATAATTCATGTGGAAATTGCTCATAAACTCGCTCTGGTCTTGGAATGCCTACTAAATTAAGCAATTCAATCGTGCGTTTCTTTCTGCCCTGCTGCCCCAATTTTTTATTATGCAAAAATAAGTTCTCTTCAATTTGTCTGCTAATGGGCATCAATGGATTTAATGCAGTCAGCGGATCCTGGAAAATCATCGCCATCTCGTCTCCGCGTATTTTATTCAGCTTCGATTTTGGCATCTTAACAATATTTTGATTATTTAACGAAATTTCTCCCTCTATTTTCGCTCTCGTGTGTAAACGCATGATTGAAAATGCCAAAGCGCTTTTTCCTGAACCGGATTCTCCAACAATCCCCAATATTTCATTTTTATTCAACGTAAGCGTTACATCATCCACCGCTGCGTAATATTCATCGTCAATCCGAAAAGATGTTTTAAGGTTTTTTATTTTTAACAATTCATTACTCAAACCCGTGTCCCCCCTTACTCAAATTGTTTTCTCTACGCTGTATGAATCTCTCCCTAAAAATTTCAGCCCCCTCCTTTTCTATTTATTGAATACTCAGATGACAAAAATTTGAGTAATTTCTGAATAAAAAAATGCATGTACACTCATTCATTTTAATTAATTCCTAACTAAAAAGATTTGTACAAACATTCCTGGTCTAAGCTCTGCTCTTCTACTAAATCATATCTGTTTTATCACGGAGAACCGTCCGTTATCTCCCTGAATCACTCAACTTCCACTGGCTGAAGTTTCGTTTTATAATTGCTGCAGCAATCATCTATGATATAAATCTAGTGCACCGATTAAGCGACTGTTTTATCTCGTATAACATTATGTAGTATGATAAAAGTATAACTGTTGAAATTTTTCTGAAAATTGTCCGTAAATAAACGAGAATTTTATCGCTTTAATACAGTAAAATCTATTCTATTTTCTCTCATCTCTGGCTCTTATAAAATATTGCATTTTTATTTCAAAAAGTTAAAGTTCGAAAACTTATCGTAAACAAACCTTAATATACTTTGAAATTATAGTTTATAACCTCCCTAAAATCAATAGGTTTTGACAAAAAATAAAATTGGAAACGATATACATTTTTTTCTTTACGACATTAAAATCCTTTAAAACCAAGGGCTTATTCCAATAATTTACTACAAAAACCGGAATAATTTTTTTCATTCTTTCTCTTTTCTTTCGTGTCGTTTTATCAGTCAGAGTCATCTACATACCGTCATTTTTAACATATATTAACAATTTAATAAAGGTGGATATACCTTTAAAACAGGATTAAATTGGATATTTTAACGTTAAACATTTATCTATTATCTTGAAATGATTTTAGAAAATGCAACAAAATTTGATTTTATCTGCAGACCTTTTTGTTTCTATTCATTTTTCACAACACTAAAAAACTTCATTCCATAAGGTTTCCCTTACGGAATGAAGTTTCATTTTACAAAGCGACATATGATTTTACTTTTTTTGGCTTATACTTTTCGGATAACTCTTGAATTCGCTGCATGTTCCCGATATCGAGGTTCCCACCACTCACGATGACTCCGCAATGTCTAGAACGAAGCTGATGATGATGTGCGAATAGGGCTGCCAGAGCGGCTGCTCCAGCTCCTTCCATCAATGTTTTATTCCGTTCAAGCATATATATAATCGCTGCAGCAATTTGTTCATCAGTTACAGTGACAATATCATCGACATATTCCCGGATGATCGGTAAAGTATGCTTTCCGGGTTCCTTTACTGCAATACCTTCTGCAATGGTGTTCACCTGCGTCCATTTTTTCACCTGTTTAGTGCGATAGCTGTCATAAATAGCTGCAGCTCCTTCAGCCTGTACACCAATCACTTTGATATTTCGGTTGATATGCTTAGCAGCAACTGCAATTCCACTGATTAAACCGCCGCCGCCAATTGGTACTAAAATCGTATCGATACGGTCTTCCTGACGCAGCAGCTCCATAGCAATAGTACCTTGTCCAGCCATAATATCATGATCGTCGAAAGGATGAATATAGGTTGCGCCAGTTTTCAGCTGATGCTCCAGTGAGGCCTGATAAGCTTCTTGAAAGCTCTCTCCTGTCAGGATAACATCTGCACCATAATTTCTAGTTGCATTCACTTTCGCAAGCGGTGTGCCCTCTGACATAAATATTGTTGCCTTCACACCTAATTTGGATGCGGCATGTGCAACTCCCTGCGCATGATTTCCGGCAGATGCAGTAATAACACCATTCTCAAGCTCTTCATCTGTCATCTGCATCAGTTTGTAGCTTGCGCCCCGAAACTTAAATGCACCCGTTTTTTGCTGATTTTCCATCTTACAATAGACATGCTTCCCTACTAATTCATCTGTTGTATGTGATGTTAACAGCGGTGTTTGATGAACAATTGGCTTTAATTTCTTCCATGCTTGATATACTTTTTCACCAGTTAAGCGATCCCCAAGTGAATCCACACTCCTTCAGTCCTCTTATTCATTATAGTTTTCTATCTATCTCTCTATTTTCTCATAATTAAAGCTGCTTATCATCTCTAAGCACGTTTTTCTTCAAATGCCTTAATGGCATCTTCTTCTAAAAGCGTCAGTGCGATATCGTCCCAGCCGTTAAGAAGCTTTTCCTTATGGTAAGCTGGAATATCAAAGGAAACAACCGTGCCATCTGCATCTGTAATTTTCTGATTTTCTAGATCAACATCCAGGGTTAAACCATCTTCCGCTTTTTTCATCCATTGCTGCACCTGTTCTTCATTCATCTTTATTACTAATATGCCGTTTTTCAACGAATTATTATAAAAAATATCGGCAAAGTCCGGAGCAATAATTACTTTAAATCCGTAATCCTCCAATGCCCATGGTGCATGCTCACGGGAGGAGCCGCAGCCAAAATTATCGCCTGCTAAAAGCACTGTAGCATTTTCATATTTGGGCTGATTTAAAACAAAATCATCACGTAAGTTCCCGTCATCGTCAAAACGCCAATGGAAAAATAAAAATTTACCAAAGCCGGTGCGTTCAATTCGTTTTAAAAATTGCTTCGGTATAATCTGATCTGTATCTACGTTACTGCGATTTAACGGAGCAGCAATTCCTTTATGCTCTTTAAAAGCTTCCATCATCTACTCCTCCTAACTCGGTACTCCAACATATTTTCTCACGTCTACAAAATGTCCTTCAATGGCTGCTGCAGCCGCCATTTCTGGACTTACCAAGTGTGTGCGCGCTCCATTTCCTTGTCTTCCTTCAAAGTTCCGGTTTGACGTCGATGCACATCTGCCGCCAGCAGGGACAATATCATCATTCATTCCCAGACACATACTGCAGCCTGAATTTCTCCACTCAAATCCGGCATCTATAAAGATTTTATCAAGGCCGATTTCCTCCGCCTGCTGTTTTACCAAAAATGATCCAGGTACCACGATTGCTTTAATACCGTCTTTTACCTTCTTGCCTTCTACAATTTTCGAGGCTTTTTTCAGGTCACTCAATCGGGAATTCGTACAAGACCCAATAAAGACATGATCGACATGAATCGATGTGATCGGCTGATTTTCTTCTAAATCCATATAGGTCAGAGCACGTTCTACTTCGTCCGGATACTCCGAGTCGGCAATTGTCGGTGTAGAAGCATTGACTGGAACGCCCATTCCAGGGTTTGTTCCCCAAGTTACCTGTGGTTCAATTTCGTCTGCATAGATGGTAACGGTATGATCAAATTCTGCACCTTCATCTGTTGCCAGTGCTAACCATTCTTCTGCTAAAGCTTCAAAAGCTTCTCCTTCTGGAACCATTTCACGGCCGCGAAGGAATTCTACGGTTGTTTCATCCGGACTGATTAAACCGGCACGTGCGCCAGCTTCAATGGACATATTACAAACCGTCATTCTCTCTTCCATCGTTAATTTACGAATGGCGTCACCAGTGTATTCCATTACATATCCTGTTCCAAAACGAACGCCGAATTTTGCAATAATCGCCAGAATCAAATCTTTCGCTGTCACTCCAACACCTAAATCTCCAACGACTTGAACATTCAATGTTTTAGGTTTGTCTTGCCAGATTGTCTGTGTTGCCAAAACATGCTCTACTTCACTGGTTCCAATCCCAAATGCAAATGCTCCAAATGCTCCATGTGTGGATGTATGGCTATCCCCGCAAACAATGGTTTTTCCCGGTTGGGTTAAACCTAACTGCGGCCCAATGATATGGACAATCCCTTGATCCGGATGATACATATCCGCCAGCTTCACGCCAAAATCGGCACAATTCTTTTTTAGAGCTTCCATTTGTTTTTTGGAAATTTCGTCCTTCATGTTTTCTCTGTTAATAGTTGGAACGTTGTGATCCATTGTAGCAAAGGTTAAATCCGGACGCCTTACCTTTCGTCCATTCAGCCTTAAACCTTCAAACGCCTGCGGAGACGTTACCTCATGAACAAGATGCTGGTCGATATATAAAAGAGCCGGCTTTCCTTCCTCTTCTTTTACAACATGCTTATTCCAAATTTTTTCAAATGCTGTCAAAGCCTTTCCCAATTTCTACACCTCCGAAACGATACATATCGTCCTTAAAATAGTTCAACTTCCTTATACATAAGAGCTACAAATTGAATCAGAAATACACTTTGTCGTTAAATTTTCGATAATCGCTTCTGTTATTTCATCTGTACTCATTTGTTTGCCATCTTTAATTTTTAAATCTGCTGTATGATAGCCCTGCTCCAGGCAATCCATCACCGCGGATTCGATTGCTTTCGCTTCTTCCTGCATCCCCAGGGAGTATTCCAGCATTAATGCCGTGGATAAAATCATGCCGATTGGATTCGCAATCCCTTTTCCAGCGATATCAGGAGCTGAACCATGGACCGGCTCATACATTCCTAAACCGTCTGTGCGGACACTTGCTGATGGAAGCATGCCAAGCGATCCTGTCAGAACCGAAGCTTCATCGCTTAAAATGTCGCCAAATAAATTCTCTGTAACAACTACATCAAATCCGCTTGGATTGGTAATCAGCTTCATTGCAGCGGCATCTACCAGCAAATGCTCTACTTCTACATCTGGATAACCAGCTGCTTTTTCATTCACGATTTCTCTCCAAACCCGGCTGGATTCTAATACATTTGCTTTATCCACCGAAGTTAAATGCTTATTACGGATTTGTGCAGACTCAAAGCCCTTTTCTACGATTCTTTCAATCTCGTGTCTCGAATAAGCGAGTGTATCTACCACGTCTTCTCCATTGTTTCTGCGTTCACTAGGTTCGCCGAAATACAAACCGCCAGTCAATTCACGAACAATCATCATATCAGAATCTTTGACAATTTCTTCTTTTAAAGGAGAGGCATGTAACAGGGGCGGGAATGTCTTCACAGGGCGCAGATTTGCAAATAAGCCTAAGCCTTTGCGAATTCCCAGCAACCCTTTTTCCGGTCTGAATTCCGGCGGCTGATTATCCCATTTAGGACCTCCCACTGACCCGAGCAAGACAGCATCTGCTTCGTTACATGCATGAAGTGTATCATCTGGCAATGGCACACCATAACGGTCAAGAGCATCTCCGCCAATTGCACACTCCTGGAGAATAAACCGATGATGATATTCACTTTCAATCGCTGCGAGTACCTTTTTTGCTGACTCCATAATTTCTTTACCAATTCCATCTCCAGGTAACAGGACAATTTTCTTTTCCATTATTATTTCTCCTTCTTCTTACTCGTGAACGAGCTGTTTAATAGTAGTATTCTTTTGAACAAAGTAACATTTCACCGCTTAAACAAATGCATTTATGGAAGTTTGTCGAAACACGTCGCATCTCCTGCAAATCATTCGGCATCTCCAAACTCCCCTTTTACCTAAGAAAGCCTGTTTACACCTGTTTCGACAATTTCCTCAGGTGCCTGGTGCCTTCTTTTGATTGATACGGGCTATATACAAACAGGGCTGCAAGGAAGATCTGGATAGCTGGTTTCATACGTCCATTGAAGGAGGCTGGAAATCCAGCCTCCTTCCAATCCATCTTCTATTTTTTCAAGCTGCTTAGATTATTAGTTTAAATCAACTCTGGGTGACTGCTCACCATCTTTAAAGAGCCTTATCAAAAAACTTAATTTTGAGCGTGTGCCTTTTCATTTTTTTCCGTTACATCGTTAATTGGTTTTTTAACAAATGGCATTAAAGCACGCAGTTCTCTTCCAACAACTTCAATTTGATGTTGATTTTCACGACGATTGATTGCGTTAAACTGCGGACGGCCTGTTTGGTTTTCGGAAATCCAGCCTTTCGCAAAGGTACCATTTTGGATATCAGAAAGAATATCCTTCATACGCTCTTTTGTTCCTTCATCAACAACACGAGGTCCAGATACGAAGTCGCCCCATTGTGCTGTATCGGAGATAGAATAACGCATGTTTTCTAATCCACCTTCATAAAGCAGGTCAACGATTAGTTTTAATTCATGCAGACACTCAAAGTATGCTACTTCCGGCTGATAGCCTGCTTCTGTCAATGTTTCAAATCCTGCTTTTACAAGTGCAGTAGCTCCACCGCACAGTACAGCCTGTTCTCCGAATAGATCTGTTTCTGTTTCTTCCTGGAAGCTGGTTTCCAATACGCCTGCTCTTGCTGCGCCGATACCATAAGAGTAAGCAAGTGCTACTTCTTTTGCATTTCCAGTGTAATCTTGTTCCACACCGTATAATCCTGGTACGCCAGCTCCTTCTTCATACGTGCGTCGTACTAAATGTCCAGGTCCTTTTGGTGCTGCTAAGAATACATCTACATTTGAAGGAGGCACGATTTGTGTAAAGTGGATATTAAATCCATGAGCAAATGCTAATGCATTTCCTTCCTGCAAGTTATCCTTGATGCTTTCTTCATATACTTTTGGCTGCATTTCATCTGGAAGTAATACCATTACTAAATCAGCCTGAGCTGTTGCTTCTGCTACTGAAAATACTTCAAAACCGTCTGCTTCTGCTTTTTGCTGTGACTTTCCTGGACGCAAGCCGACGATAACATCAAATCCCGAATCTCTTAAGTTCATTGCATGTGCATGACCTTGTGAACCATATCCAATAATTGCGATTTTTTTATCTCTTAGTACCTCTTGATTGATATCCTTGTTGTATAATACTTTTGCCATAATGTAATCTCCCTCTCATCTTTGTCTATTATTATAATTATTTATTATCCATGGGCTGACATATTGTTCAGCTCACTAAAACCTTGTTCAGGTTGATAACCTCTTGGAAATGCTGTTAATCCTGTTTTTGTTAAATCTTTGATGCCATATGGCCGCAGCAGTCCAATCAATGCATCGACTTTTTCCGGCTTGCCGGTAACCTGTATCATCAGGCTGTCTTTGCTGATATCAATCACATCTGCACGGAATGCCGTAATCAGTGTCATAATTTCAGGTCTCGTCTGATTGTTCGCGACCACTTTTACTAAAGCGAGTTCTCTAGTCACAATGGCTTTATCTGTGACATCTAAAACCTTAATGACATCGATTTGTTTATTCAGCTGCTTCGTTAATTGCTCCAGCTTCTGCTTATCCGAAATTTCGACAACAAATGTCATTTTGGAAATACCTTTTACATCCGAAGCGCCGACAGAAATACTTTCAATATTGAACTGGCGTCTGTGGAGCATGCCAGTGATTCGATTTAATACCCCGCCGCGATCTTGAACGGTGGCAATGATTATCCGTTTCATTTTATTTTGTCACCCCAATCATTTCGTGCATTCCTTTGCCTGGTGCAATCATCGGGTATACACATGTCTGTCTTTCAATCCGGCAGTCAATAACAACCGGGCCATCATGCGAGAAAGCTTCCTCCAGCGCATCTGGAACATTCTTTTCATCCTCTACACGCATTCCTTTGATTCCATAACTCTCTGCCAGTTTCACAAAATCAGGGTTTTCTGAAAATAAGGAATGAGAGTAACGTTCTTCATAAAATGTTTCCTGCCACTGTCTTACCATTCCAAGTGCTTCATTATTCAGAATAACCACTTTTACTGGCAAATTCTGTGTTTTCAAGATAGACAGCTCCTGCAATGTCATTTGAAAACCGCCATCTCCTACGATAGAGATAACCATCTTATCCGGCTTGGCGATTTGTGCGCCGATTGCTGCAGGAAAACCAAAGCCCATTGTACCAAGCCCTCCAGAAGTCACCCAATTATCCGGGTTCTTGAAGGTGTAGAACTGAGCTGCCCACATTTGATGCTGTCCTACATCGGTTGTCACAACCGCTTCTCCATTCGACTTTTCATATACCTGCTCGATTAGCCATTGCGGGCTGATTGGGTTATCCTCGCGGTTGTACCATAACGGATATTCTTTTTGATTCTTCTTGATTTTATCTAACCAGGCTGTATAATCTCCGCGGTTTACTTCCTGCTGCAGAAGTACGTTCAACGCCTGTTTCGCATCTGCTACGATTGGGATTGCTGTTTCAACGTTTTTCCCTATTTCAGCTGGGTCAATATCGATATGAGCTACTTTTGCATTAGGAGCAAAATGCTGCAGATTTCCAGTCAATCGATCATCAAACCGTGCTCCGATATTGATAAGCAAGTCACTTTCATAAATGGCTCTATTTGCTGCATACGTTCCATGCATTCCACCCATGCCAAGCGACAGGTTATCTCCGCCGGGATAGCTTCCCAGTCCCAGCAGTGTCGTGACAACCGGAATCTCCCAATTGTTGACAAATTGCTTTAACTCTTCTGTTGCTCCTGCAATTAAAATTCCTGCTCCAGCGAGTATGACCGGCTTTTCTGCTTTGCTTAGTTCATCCGTTACTTTTGAGATTTGCATCGGGTTCGGATAAACTGTCGGCTGATAGCCCGGCAAATAAAAATCATCCTCGTAATCATTGATTGTTACAGTTTCGGAAATACTTTTAGGAATGTCAATAACTACCGGACCTGGTCTCCCTGTTGTTGCAACATGAAATGCCTCGTTCACGATTCTCGGCAAGTCCGCGATATCATTTACCTGGTAATTATACTTTGTAACTGGTGTCGTGATTCCCATGACATCTGCTTCCTGAAAAGCATCTGTTCCAATAACCTGTTTCGCAACCTGTCCCGTGAATACAACTAATGGAATCGAATCCATCATAGCATCTGTAATTCCTGTAATTAAATTCGTTGCCCCCGGGCCTGATGTTGCAATAACAACACCTGGTTTCCCTGACACTCTTGCATAACCTTCCGCCGCATGTATGGAGCCTTGCTCATGTCGCGAAAGTACATGCTTGAAGGTTGTATCGTTACGGTGCAGCGCATCATAAATTGGTAAAACAGCACCCCCCGGGTAACCAAACACTACTTCAACACCTGCTTTTTCCAATGCCTGAACTAACAAATCAGACCCTGTGACCAAATTACTCTTCACTTCCACCCCTTGATTTGCATTAACTTTCACAACAATGCCCCTCCTTTTTCTTTTGAAAACGTGCCATTCACCACGCTTTCGGATGAATGATTGTGTTACACAAATGGAATACGCTGATATTTTCCTATTTGCTAAAAAAACTGAAATTTTCAATTAAACTAACTATTTGTCATGCGATTGGTTTCGGGTTTTTACGAAAATAATTAAAAAAGACCCTTTTCCCCCCCATGTACATGCTTTCTTATCATGTATGGGGCGAAAAGGATCTGCTTTTCACGGTACCACCCAGTTTTTCAAAGTTCTTTCAAACTTTGCCTCAATAGCTGCTAGAGCTATGTTTGATAACAGGTACATAGATTACCATGCACCTGGTCACATATAATTGGAATATTCCTTTCCATGTGACACTCAGGGACGATGTCGGAATAAGTAGCTATTCTGGGCTTCCAGCACCCCCAGATCTCTGTGAAAGCTATGGTCTTTTCCTTTTTTCCCGTCAACGTATTTAATATATTGGTGAAGCAATAACTTCTTGATATTTTAAAAATGTTTCGTTAAGAAATATCTTATATTGCGAACAATCATATCTTGTTTCTGTATGATAGTCAATAGTATTTTGTAATTTTTTTAATAATTCTATTTAGTCTGATTTTATGTATGCGTTTACATTGCTGATATATATTGTCATCGTACTTTTTGTTAAAATTAGATTACAGCTTATTTTTCTTAGGTTAGATACTTTGGCAAAGTGCTTATACTGCTGCTTCAAGCCGGCCATCCTAACAAATTATTTTAAATCCCGCTCCATTTAAACATGAAGAACCTCCATCAGATGATAATCGAATCACCTGATGGAGGTTCTATAAATTTAATTATGTTAATCACGATTCAAATAGTCAGTGACAGCACCTTTAGAAGAACATTTTACATTATGTGCGTATTTGCCTAAGATACCTTTTTTATATAATTCCGGCGCTTCCCATGCTTTACGACGCTTGTCCAATTCTTCATCAGACAGATCCACAAAGATTTCCTTCGTGGATGAATCGATAGTGACACTGTCGCCTTCTTCAAGGAGTGCGATTGGTCCGCCAGATTGTGCTTCCGGAGAGATATGTCCTACTACTAAACCATGTGTGCCCCCAGAAAAACGTCCATCTGTCAGCAATGCTACGGTTTCTCCCATTCCTTTCCCGACTAGAATACTGGAAATTGAAAGCATTTCCGGCATCCCTGGTGCGCCTTTTGGACCTACATAACGGATAATAAGTACATCGCCGTCTTTAATTTCATTATTCATCACGGCTTTTGTTGCTTCTGCTTCGGTATTAAATACGCGTGCAGGACCGGTATGTCTGGTTACTTTCACTCCGGATACTTTTGCTACCGCGCCTGTTGGAGAAAGGTTCCCTTTTAGAACAATCAAAGGTCCATCTTCTCTTTTTGGTTCATTTAATGGCATAATTACTTTTTGACCTTCTTTTAATGATGGTGCATCCTCTAAATTCTCTTTAATAGTTTTCCCAGTAACCGTCATACAGTCTCCATGCAGATAGCCATTTTCATAAAGCATTTTCATTACTGCCTGGACACCGCCAACATTGTGAAGATCCTGGAATACAAATTGCCCGCTTGGCTTTAAATCAGCAAGATGCGGCACTTTTTCCTGAAGACGGTTAAAGTCGTCTATGGTTAAGTCCACTTCTGCTGCATGAGCAACTGCCAGCAAGTGAAGAATAGCATTCGTAGAGCCGCCTAGTGCCATCACAACAGTAATCGCATTTTCAAAAGCCTCTTTAGTCATTATATCTTTTGGATAGATTCCTTTTTCCAACAATGTTCTGATGGCTTCCCCTGCTGCTTCCACATCGGCAAGTTTTTCCTGTGATTCTGCCGGATTGGAAGAGCTTCCCGGTAAGCTTAATCCCATGGCTTCTGCTGCGGAAGCCATTGTATTTGCGGTATACATCCCGCCGCATGCCCCTGCGCCCGGACAGGCATGACATTCAATCCGATTCATCTGTTTATCATCGATTTTCCCTGCATTATGCTGCCCGACACCTTCAAATACAGAAACAATATCAATGTCTTTTCCATCAAGATTTCCAGGTGCAATGGTTCCGCCATATACAAAAATTGCCGGAACCTCTGCATTGGCAATTGCCATCATACATCCAGGGATATTCTTATCACAAGCGCCTATCGCAACAAGACCGTCTAAATTTTCTGCCCCGACAACTGTTTCGATGGAGTCAGCAATCAAATCTCTGCTAGGAAGAGAATAGCGCATTCCCTGTGTTCCCATAGAAATACCGTCAGATACGGTGATTGTGTTAAAAATTAACGGCACACCGTCAACTTTTCTAACTCCTTTTTTAGCAACTAAAGCTAAATCATTCAAATGGATATTACACGGCGTTACCTCTGCCCATGTACTGGCAACTCCGACCATCGGTTTTTTAAAATCCTCATCGGTCACCCCGACTGCACGTAGCATCGCCCTATTAGGAGCTCGCATGGTGCCGTCAAAAGCTTTACTTTTTATCCTTAAATCTTTCTCCATTTTTACACCTTCCTTTTTCGACTATTATAGGTATAATATTCGCATAGTTCAATTTATTTAGTGTTTTTTCTTTTTTATAAACATCCTGGAAAGCGATTTCTATGCCGGAATGAACGGGTTTTGAATTTTTTAATGTCTCTCCTTAACGACAATTCTCTTCTCTGCTGCGCCCATATAATATGTAACTTTATATTGACAATACGGTTGAGGTTGCTATATTGGTAAGAAATACTTTTTCATATGAATCTGCATTTTTAAATACTTTTATGTTAAAATATCCGTATATTATTAATTGGATATCGATAAACATCCGTTTTTAACCTCACAAAAGTATCTTAACCTTATAAAAAATGTTACATTGTTTGCCAATAAAACATTTTAAAGACATTGTATTTTTTTATAAAACTGGATTCTTGAAAAGTTGCTATCATATCCAATAATACCAGTTTGGTACTTATTGATATTCCATTTATTAAATTCATTTTAAAGGAGCTTACCATTCATGCTAAAAGATCAGCACATTCTAAGAATACCTGGGCCGAGTCCTATCCCTCCAAGTGTAGGGCGCGCAATGAACCAGACTATGATCGGTCACCGCGGGAAAGAAACGAAAGAATTATTAGAACGGATTCTTCCAAAGCTAAAATCTGTATTTGGAACGAAGCAGGATGTGATTCCTGTTGCCGGGAGCGGGACAGCAGGTTTAGAAATGGCTGTCAGCAACGCTGCACACCCGGGAGATGATGTTCTTGTTATCGTCAGCGGAGCATTTGGTGATCGTTTTGCAAAAATATGCGATGCTTTTCAATTAAAGCTGCACCGAATTGATGTGGAATGGGGAGATACAATTGACCCTCAAGCCGTTCAAGAATATTTACAAGCACATCCGGAAATCAAGGTAGTCTTTGCTACATATTGTGAAACCTCTACCGGTATTTTAAATCCAATTGAGCAGCTTGCCAAAACCGTACATGAATCTTCTGATGCTCTTTTCGTTGTGGATGGTGTGTCCTGCCTGGGCGGCGTGGAAGCTAACATGGACGAATGGGGTGTGGACATTTATGTAACAGGTTCGCAAAAGGCATTTATGCTGCCGGCCGGTTTAATGTTCATTGCAGCAAGCGAGCGTGCCTGGAAGGTTATTGAAGACAATCCGCAGCCGCGCTTCTATTTAGATATGCGCGTTTACCGGAAAAACTTAGAAAAAGTATCTACACCGTATACACCTGCGCTTTCCCTTTTATTTGGACTCGATCAAGTTCTGAATCTGCTGGAAGAGGAAGGCCTGGAAAATGTGTACCGCCGGCATATCGTTATGCGTGATATGACAAGAGCTGCTTTTAAAGCACTGGATATTCCTTTACTGGCAGCAGATGAAGATGCTTCTCCAACCGTAACAGCGGTCCGGCCGGCGGACTTTGATTCAGAGGCGCTCCGTTCTGCAGTCAAGGAACAGTTCAATTTAACCATGGCCGGCGGACAGCAGCACCTGAAAGGATCGATTTTCCGTGTCGGGCACATGGGCTATTGCTCTCCTGCTGACGTGCTGCAAACAATCAGCTTAATCGAAATCGGTCTTGTGAAAATCGGAAAAGATATCCAGCTTGGCAAAGGGGTTCAGGCTGCCCAAGAAATTTATTTGCAACAGGAGGAAAAGTAACTCATGACATATCGTGTATTAGTCAGTGATCCATTAAGTGACGAAGGAATTAAACCATTAAGAGAAATCGAAAATATAGAGATTGTTAAAAATCCAGGCTGGGATGAAGCAGCGCTCTTAGAAAATATCGACCAATTCGATGCTTTACTCGTTCGCAGCCAGACACAGGTTACACGTCCTTTACTGGAAAAAGCATCCCGCTTGAAAATTGTCGGACGTGCCGGAGTCGGCGTAGATAATATTGATTTGGAAGCAGCAACAGAAAATGGAATTATTGTCGTAAATGCACCGAACGGAAATACCAATTCTGCTGCTGAGCATACTGTGGCCATGATTATGTCCCTGTCCAGAAATATCCCGCAGGCTTTCTATGCTTTAAAACAAAAGCAATGGGACCGCAAACGTTTTGTCGGTGTGGAATTAAAACAAAAAACACTGGGCGTTGTAGGACTGGGAAGAATTGGTGCCGAAGTAGCGAAACGCGCCAAAGGACAGCGCATGAATGTAGTTGCTTATGACCCATTCTTAACCGATGAAAAAGCAGAGCGGATGGGAATAACAAATGCTACGTTAGAGGAAGTGCTTCGAGCGGGTGATTTCATTACAGTGCATACACCGCTGTTAAAAGAAACAAAACATCTAATTAACGCAGAAGCCTTTGAATTGATGAAGGATGGCGTACAAATTGTTAACTGCGCCCGCGGCGGAATTATTGATGAGGATGCTTTGTATGACGCGATTGTTTCTGGAAAAGTAGCGGGTGCGGCATTGGATGTATTTGAGCAGGAGCCTTTTACAGAACATAAATTACTCACCCTGCCAGAGGTTGTGGCAACACCGCATTTAGGCGCCAGCACAATCGAAGCGCAAGAGATTGTAGCCATCGATGTCAGCCATGATGTTATCCGCTTCTTAGAAGGTAAAGCAGTCCGCCACCCCGTGAACATGCCTTCTATCCCTAGTGAAGCAATGCATCAAATCGAGCCTTATTTCTATTTAGCGGAAAAACTGGGTACATTTATTATCGATTTAGCAAATGAAGTCATAAATGACATTCGTATTATGTACTCCGGCGAATTAAGTGACATCGAAACAGGTCCGGTCACTCGCAATGCAGTGAAAGGTATCCTGAAACGATTCCTCGGCAGCCGTGTAAATGATGTCAACGCATTATACTTGGCGGATCGTAAAGGAATTACTGTCAGCGAAAGCAAAACATCGGCACAAAAAGGATTTACAAATCTGATTACGATAGAAGTAACTGGACCTTCCGGAAGCAGAAAAGTTGCCGGAACACTATTAAACGGTCTCGGAGCACGCCTTGTCCGTGTTGATGGCTATCAGGTGGATGCGACTCCAGAAGGACATATGGTTGTTATCCAGCATATTGACCAGCCTGGTGTTATCGGACGCATGGGAAGTGCATTTGCAGAGCATAATATCAACATTGCTACCATGCAGGTGGATCGTTCAGATGTAGGTGGAAATGCCATTATGCTGCTGACCATTGATCGTCATTTAGAAGATAAAGCTCTTTCCGAAATTGCATTATTAGACGAAATTAAATCTGTTACTGCGATTGATTTGTAAAATATATTAAAAAAACCGTTTGAACCATGGCGTGCAGCTGTGTTCAAACGGTTTTTTTATGGATAAAATTCCTTTATAAATTAAGGGTCCAGACATTCCCCCCCCCCCAATTAAGATTGCAGGATATTTTTTAACTCCGTAAGTGATTTGATTTCATAGGCTGGTTCGATGTCCGTCCTATTTTCTGCATCAAATCGATTCAACCAGACAGAATCAATACCTGTCCGATTAGCTCCAATAATATCTGTATTCAAATTATCACCGACCATGACTGCCTCTTCCGGATCAATAGCGAGATGCTGTAAAACATGATGAAATATCTCCGGATCTGGTTTTCCTGTTCCGATATCTCCAGAGATAAAAATTTTCTCGAAATAAGGAGGTAATTCAGATGAAATCTCTAATTTAAGGTTTTGGAGACTTGGCGAACCATTTGTAACCAAAGCAAGGCGATAATCCTTTCCCAGCTCTGTAAGAACAGACAAAGCATCCTCAAATAAATGCGGGCTCTCTATCCGATATGATCTAAAAGCCTCTGCCAATTTTTTAGCAAGTTCCGGCAGATCCGCCCCAGTATCTTTTAACCCCTCCAGCCAGGCTTTCTCCTGGTATACAGGAGCTATTTCCCGCAGCTTGCGGAACTCCTCCCCCGGGTCTTCAAACGTTGCCCACAGACCTTCAAATGGATTGATGCCAATTTTTTGTGTATAGGCATAGGTCGGGTAAGAAGCATATAATTCTCTTGCCCTCGTACGAACATTTTTTTCCAATTCAACCGGATTAGTACCTGCTTCCTTTTCCGCCAGCCGACATGTTAAATCAAAAGCATCCTGTACACTTTTTTTGTCCCATAAGATTGTATCGTCCAAATCAAATAATACCATTTTTTTCATTATTCATTTCCTCACTTTTCCATTTTAATCGTACCCGTAATCATAATTTAATAAATTAATTTAAAATTTAGTCTTGCTAAAATCTTTGATATGTCTTATGATATATAGAAATTTAATCAATGGCAAGGAGACTTTTGATATGGAAGAACAAACTATTCGCGTGCAGCGTTGTGAGACAAAAAAAGAAAAGCCACAGGATGATCAATTAAGTTTTGGGAAGATTTTCACAGACCATATGTTTGTGATGGATTATTCAGAACCGTTAGGGTGGCATAATGCGAGCATTGTACCATATCAACCACTACAAATTGAACCTTCTGCAATGGTATTCCACTATGCACAGTCTGTTTTTGAAGGTTTAAAAGCCTATCGTACGGATAACGGAAGCATTGAATTATTTCGTCCAGAGAAAAACATGGAACGTTTAAACAGATCAAATGATCGTTTATGTATCCCTCCGATTGACGAAGAATTTGCTTTAAAAGCCATTAAACAACTGGTTTCAATTGATCGTGATTGGGTCCCTCATACAGAAGGTACATCGCTATATATTCGCCCGTTTATTATTTCAACAGAAACTTACATCGGCGTGTCTGCATCTACACGCTATAAATTTATTGTCATTTTATCACCGGTAGGCGCTTATTATAAAGAAGGCATCAACCCGGTAAAAATTGCAGTAGAAGATGAATATGTACGTACCGTAAAAGGCGGTACCGGCGAAGCGAAAACAGGAGGAAACTATGCTGCAAGCTTAAAAGCACAGGAGCTGGTTGCTCAAACTGGTTATACGCAGGTTCTCTGGCTGGACGGTGTAGAAAAGAAATATATTGAAGAAGTTGGAAGCATGAATGTTTTCTTCAAAATCAACGGTGAAGTAATCACACCTAAACTGAACGGCAGCATCCTTTCCGGAATTACACGTTCCAGCGTCATCGAGCTGTTACAGCACTGGGATATCCCGGTGGTTGAAAAACGCATTTCTATCGAAGAATTGTATGAAGCTTACCAAAGAGGAGAATTAGAAGAAGCATTCGGTTCTGGTACAGCTGCAGTTATCTCTCCGATCGGCGAATTAAAATGGGGAGATAAACAACTGATTATCAACGATGGAAAAACAGGAGATATCTCGAAAAAAGTCTACGATACGATTACAGGTATTCAATATGGCCATATGGAAGATCCATTTAACTGGATGCAAAATATTGAAACCGAAAGTCCTGTAAAGCATTAATATTGAAAAACCAGACTGGAAAAATCCAGTCTGGTTTTTTTAGTTTCATAATATAAAACGAAACTTCATTCAGTGGGCGTTTTTGCTTTTCTCCCGCCGAATTAGCCTAAGTGATTCAGGGAGTTAGCGTCCGTTATCTCCCGTCTAAATAAATTTATTTTCGCTCTTTATTTTGAGGCGGGAGTTGTACGGACGATTCTCCGTGATAATCAATAATTATCTGATGCTGTATACGTTTTTAGAGCTTTCTTTACAGTAATTTATTACCTGCAGATTGCCATAATTGATACCATTCTTCTCTCGTCAACGTAATATCCGCTGCTTTTACCATTTCCGACAAACGTTTTGGAGTCATCGTTCCAATAATTGTTTGAATATTCGCAGGATGACGCAAAATCCATGCTATTGCTATCGTCTCACGGGCAACACCATATTTTTCTCCAAGTTTGTCCAGCTCTTTATTTAATTCCGGATAAGCATCCCGATCCATAATAAACCCGCCGAAGAAACCGTAACGGAGCGGGGACCAGGCCTGAATTGTCATATTATTTATCTGGCTATAATCAATCACTCCGCCATCTAAATCCTTTGCCTGATCAAAGGCCGTATTTGCATATAATCCCTGATCAATCATACCGGAATTTGTAACACTTAACTGTAACTGATTAGCCACGAGATCCTGCTCCACATATTTTTTTAATAACTCGATTTGACGCGGCCGGAAGTTACTTACCCCAAAATGCCGGACTTTCCCGCTTTTTTCTAACTCTGAAAATGCTTCTGCCACTTCTTCCGGCTCCATCAGCGCGTCCGGACGGTGAATCAAAAATACATCTAAGTAATCTGTCTTCAAACGCTTTAAGCTTTCTTCAACAGATGAAATCAAATATTCCTTGGAAGAATCATAAAATCCGTTACGGATGCCTGCTTTCGACTGAATTATCATTTTTTCGCGAATAGCGGGGCTCATATTAATCGCATCCGCAAATACCGATTCAGACTTTCCTTTTCCGTAGATATCTGCATGGTCAAAAAAATCGATTCCATGATCCAATGCATTATGAATCACTTTATTCGCTTGCTCTTTCGTACTTTGCTGCATCACCATACATCCTAAAGAAATGACTGGAACAGATAATTCGCTGTTTCCCAATTGTATACGCTTCATAATAATTCCCTCCCTGCTTTCTATTTTATCACAAGCTTCGACATTCCCGATAATAATCCGAGCTTGTTTTACTTTTTTCTTTATGGGAAATCAAGAACGTCAATGAATCTTTAAAACATCGGTGTTCTTGCCAAAGAGAGGTCCGCTACGACGGGTTTCGATGGGACGAGTAATCGCAAAAGCTCTTCGATGGGACGAGTAATCGCAGTCCCAGTCCCAGTGTGAAGACCCCGCAGAAAAAAAGCGAACTTCTTTTTTTCTACCCGCTGGGCATAAGTGCGACTTTGCTTCTGTCTGCGCCTGACGGCTTGCCAATCAGCAAGTCTTCTTTAAAGGAGATGAGCT